>DBMG01000022.1:8954-21656 GCA_002304785.1 Candidatus Accumulibacter sp. UBA704
GAAGCGGCGTGGGCCGTCGTCGAACCCATCCTTGAAAATCATCCGCCGGTGATGCCTTACCGCTGCCGCAGTTGGGGGCCGGATGCAGCGGACGAGTTGATCGCCGGTGATGGCGGGTGGTTCAACCCGCTGCCGGGACGAACCTAGAAACCAAGGAACGCAGGGTTTCCGCTGGTTTTACTGTTCAGACTTCCGCTGCTGGACGTAGAGGTATGCATCTACTACCAGCGGGACGAGAACGAGCACAACCAATGCGGTTATCGTGGCAAACTCTGATAAGGATTTCATGCGTGCTTCCCTTCGTGAAGTTGAAACCGAATTCATTGACGAAGGGAAGCTTATCGGTAGACCCGCGTTGAATCTGTGGCTTTATTGACTGGATTCAGTGTTTGCGTGTAACACTTTGGAACGTTCAGTGCGACGGTTTCCGGCCCGGGGCAGCGGGCGGGTAATAACCGGAGATGCGGCACTGCACACCTTCGACCGGTTGGCCGTTACGGTACTTGGTGACGGTGCACCGGGAGATTTCCCCTTGGCGGGAGAGTTCATCAATCGCCAGACGGACCTGTTCGATCGGAAGCTTGGTCGAAGCCGCTATCTCGGTGTCGAGCAGTTGGCCGTGTTTCTTCAGGTGCTGGAGGACTACAGTGGAAGTCATGTTGAACCCTTTCAAGAGATAGAAAATTACACCTTCTTCACGAATTCCGATTTCAATTGCATGGCGCCAATGCCATCAATCTTGCAGTCGATGTCATGATCGCCTTCAATTACGCGGATGTTCTTGACCTTCGTGCCAACCTTGAGCACCAAGGACGATCCCTTGACCTTCAAGTCCTTGATCACGGTGACTGCATCCCCGTCATTCAGCACATTCCCCACGGCATCCCGGATCTGGGGCTTCGGTTCGCTGCTCTCAGATGGCGTCGCGTCTTGAGGCCACTCATGGGCACACTCCGGACAGATATAGAGGCTTCCGTCTTCATAAGTGAATTCGGACTTGCATTGGGGGCAGGGGGGAAAGTGACTCATGAAGAAAAACGAGGCTTCCTTGAATGAAACCTGGAGAGATCGGCTGATTGACTTACGGGCAAAAACGAAATTGATATATGATGCAAGAATCAATTCTTGAGAGCCGCCTTTGTGACCACAACAGCAAGAACAAAAAAAGAAAAAGGGGCTGCAATGATTTGCAACCCCTTGTGTTTCTTGGCTCCCCGACCTGGGCTCGANNCTACCGACTGAGCTATCGGGGAACAACGAAGCGCGCATTCTAGACACTGATCCCTCTTTCGTCAACAAAATTTGCCAACAAATGGATCCAAATCTTATCTACATCAAAACCACTGCTGGCGAAGACGCGATTCAACAACGCACACGGGTGATTCAAAGAAATGTCAGGATGGTTCTGATTCTTGTCGATGGGCAATCTTCAGTGGCGGATTTGAGTCGCAAGACCGGTAATCCTCAACTGACTGAGAACGCCCTTGCCGAACTGGAGAAAGGCGGATTCATCGAGCTAAAAGTGGAGCAGCACGATTCGTTATGGGAAGAAAGCAAGCGAGTCGCTCAGGAAATTCGATCCGCGGCCATTGAAAAGACGCTTCAACCCACTACGACGGAAAAGAAGGAAAGATATCCCGATTTCAAACAATCAACTCCTCCTGCACGTGAAGTTTCCGAGCTTAAGAGCCAACCGTCCGTCATGCCGATATCCATGCATTCCGTGTTTGACACGCGCGATGTGGCGGATTTTTCGACGTCGCAGTTCTCGATTGCGCCTTCCGAACCATTGGAGCCCAGAGATGCGTATCAGCCTTCAGAAGGAGTTGGGGCGGTAAGAAAGCCGCAATACACGGCGAAGGACAAGAAGAGTGCGCAGGTTTCAAAACCTTCGATTGTTGCACAGATAAAGTCGTTGTGGGCGAGTGCGGACCGTGATCTAAGTGAAGAATCCGTAGACCTCAAACCGATTCTTCGTCAGTCAAGAAGTCGTGCCGGTTGGCCGGTGATTGTCATTCTCGGCCTGTTGGGAGTGGTTTGTCTTGGACTTCTGGTGATCCTGTTGTTCCCGTTCCAAACCTATTTGCCAGAAGTCGAGGCTGCGCTCTCCCGTTCGATTGGCCGTCCCGTAAAAATTGGGGCAATGCGCGTGGATGTTTACCCTGTTGCAGGCTTGATCCTGACGGATGTGCGCGCTGGAGTTGGCAAGCAACAACTGCTGATTGGAGAAATGCGTCTTCAACCCGACTTGGGCACCATGTTTTCGCCGCGCAAACATTTCCGGAAAGCGGTCTTGAAGGGGATGAACCTCCCGCTCGAATCGATCGCGGGTATGCCAGGCATGCTTTCTTCGCTCGCCAAGGAAGAGAACCCGGTGGGAGTAGGGCAGATCCATATCGAAAAAACGGATGTTTCGTTTGGCGGGCTTATACTGAGTGGCATCGAGGCTGATGTTCGGCTTGATCCCAAGGGAATTATGCAGTCGTTGGACATGCGCACTCCGGACCGCAGCTTGAGCATCGTCGCCGTGCCCGATGCTCAAGGAGTCGATTTGACAGTTGAGGCGTTTACGTGGCGTCCGTTTCAGGATTCAAAGCTTGTGTTCGACTCCGCGGGCTTCAAAGCGAAGCTAGCGAACGGACTGCTGGCGATAAACCGTATCGAATTCCGGCTTTTGGACGGCGTGGTTCAGGGGACCGCAACGATCCGTGCCGATAGCAAACCGAATCTGTCCGGAGAAATCCGCTTTGAGCGAATTAGCGCAAGCCGCCTGGGCGATGCATTGGGGATAGGGAAGCGTTTTGCCGGCGAAACTGCCGGAAAGATGACGTTTGCAGCGACTTCAGACGCTTGGTCGACGATCTTCTCATCCGTCCAGGGCGAAGGGGATTTCACCATCCTGCGCGGCAATATTTCCGGAATCGATCTTGCCGAGGCGGTTCGCAGAATGTCTGGAACTCCCGTCCAAGGAGGCATGACTTCATTTGAACAATTGTCTGGGCGCGTGAAGTTGACGTCGGAGAAAAATCAATTTTCCGGTTTGGTGATCAATTCGGGCCTGATGCAATCAACCGGTTACCTTGATGTTGCCAAGAATCGCCGACTTTCGGGCAAGCTTGAGCTGCAGATGAAAGGAAGCGTGAATCAGACGCGTGTCCCCGTCATGATTGAGGGGTCGCTTGAGTCTCCGACGGTTCAGGCGAGAAGAGGCTGATTGACGCGTGTAAAAAAAAGCGCCGGCGAACCGGCGCTTTCAGATTGAGAAAAAAGGCTCAGAGCACTGCTGCAATCGCTTCTGTTACATAGTCGACATTCTTCGTGTTCAAGGCGGCAATGCAAACACGCCCGGTATTGACGGCGTAGACACCGAATTCGCTTTGCATTCTGGCGACTTGTTCGGCAGAAAGCCCGGTGTATGAGAACATGCCGCGCTGCTTGATGACGAAGGAAAAGTCCTGTGCGACTCCCTTGGCCTTTAATTTGTCGGCCAGACTGTTGCGCATGGTCTTGATTCGCTCACGCATGACCACCAGTTCTGCTTCCCACATCTGGCGCAATTCCGGACTTGCGAGAACGGCTGCGACGATCGCGCCCCCATGAATCGGAGGGTTCGAATAGTTGGAGCGGATCAGACGTTTGATCTGAGAAAGAACGCGCGCGGACTCATCCTTGGATGCAGTAACAACCGAGAGTGCGCCGACCCGTTCGCCGTACAAGGAGAACGATTTCGAGTACGACGTGGAAACGAAGAATTGCAGCCCGGAAGCGACGAAAAGGTCCAGTGCCAGCGCGTCTTCGGCGATACCGTCCGCAAAGCCCTGATAAGCCATGTCGATGAACGGAACGAGGCCGCGAGCTTGAATGACCTCAATGATCTCGCGCCATTGCGCTTCGCTGAGGTCGGCGCCGGTCGGGTTNNTGGCAGCAGGCGTGCAGGACAATGATTGAGCCGGACGGCAGCGTGTTGAGGCAGGATTTCATTGCCGAAAAATCCACCCCACGCGTTGCCGCGTCATAATAAGGGTAACTGTCTACAGTGAATCCGGCGTTTTCAAAGATGGCACGGTGGTTTTCCCAGCTCGGATCGCTGATATATACGGTTGCACCCGGCAACAGGCGCTTCAGATAGTCGGCACCGACCTTGAGGGCACCCGTGCCGCCCAAAGCCTGCGCCGTGACGACCTTGCCTTCTGCCAGAAGCGGGGACTCCTTACCGAAAAGCATGACCTGTACTGCCTGATTGTAGGCGGCAAGTCCGTCAATCGGCTGGTACCCCCGGCTGGGCATGGCCTCAAGGCGGGCTTTTTCTGCGACTTTCACCGCATTGAGCAAGGGGATCTTGCCGTTGTCGTCGAAATACACGCCGACACCAAGATTGACCTTGGTTGTCCTTGAGTCAGCGTTGAAGGCCTCGTTCAGACCCAGGATCGGATCGCGAGGGGCCATTTCTACGGCAGAGAAAATCGAAGATGTCATGGGTAGTCACTCTGTCAGGTTAAGGGAAACGGGTGTTGCATTGAATTTTCGGACTCAATGGTACTGAGGGTTTATCCAGCAAAAGGCGAGGGTTGAGGAAAGGCGAAATCGGCTAAAATTCTAGCATGATGATACTGTCTGATCGTTCTAATATTTCCTCAAGTTGTTCTGAAAACAAAACATTTTCGGTTTTCGAAGGCTCGCCATTCCACCTTTATCAACCGTTCGAACCGGCCGGCGACCAACCTGAGGCAATCGCCAAACTGATAGAAGGACTATACGACGGCCTTTGTTTTCAGACGCTGCTCGGGGTGACCGGTTCCGGCAAGACGTTCACCATGGCCAACGTCATTGCCCGGAGCGGCCGGCCAGCCCTAGTCCTGGCGCCAAACAAGACTTTGGCCGCGCAGTTGTATTCCGAATTCCGCGAATTCCTGCCGGAAAATGCGGTCGAGTATTTCGTTTCTTACTACGACTACTATCAACCGGAGGCTTACGTCCCGGCGCGCGATCTCTTCATTGAAAAAGATTCGGCAATCAATGAGCATATCGAGCAGATGCGTCTTTCCGCCACCAAGAGTCTGCTGGAGCGCCGCGATTGCGTGATTGTCGCCACGGTATCGTGCATCTACGGCATTGGCGACAGGGACGAATACCACAAGATGATCCTGACCATGCGGGTTGGAGATCGAATGGGGCAGCGCGAGATCATCAAGCGGCTTGCCGAAATGCAGTACGAGCGCAACGAACTGGATTTTCATCGCGGCACGTTCCGAGTACGCGGGGATATCATTGACGTATTTCCGGCGGAGCATGCCGAACACGCCATCCGCATTTCGCTGTTCGATGATGAAATCGACGGATTGCAACTGTTCGACCCTCTGACCGGCCACCTGCAGAGCAAGCTCTCTCGGTTCACGGTTTTCCCTTCGTCGCACTACGTAACCCCGCGCGCGACGGTACTGCGCGCCATCGAGGCCATCAAGGACGAACTGCGCCAGCGCATCGAGTACTTCAACAAAGAGGGAAGGCTGGTCGAATCTCAACGAATCGAGCAACGCACTCGGTTCGACCTGGAAATGCTCGACCAGTTGGGATTCTGCAAGGGCATCGAAAACTATTCGCGGCATTTGTCCGGACGCAAGGCGGGAGAACCTCCACCGACCCTGCTCGACTATCTGCCGTCCGACGCGATCATGTTCATTGACGAGTCGCACGTGGCAATCCCGCAGATCGGTTCAATGTACAAAGGAGACCGGTCGCGCAAGGAAAACCTCGTCAACTATGGATTCCGACTTCCGTCGGCGCTGGACAACCGCCCTCTCAAGTTCGAAGAGTACGAGGCGTTTGCACGGCAGAGCATTTTTGTCTCAGCCACGCCTTCCGAATACGAAAGGGAGCATCAGGGGCAAGTGGTTGAGCAAGTCGTACGGCCGACGGGTCTGGTGGATCCTGGAATTGTCGTCAAGCCGGCAATGACACAGGTGGACGATCTTCTCTCCGAAATTCGTTTGCGCGTGGCACGGAACGAAAGGGTTCTGGTAACCACGCTGACCAAGAGAATGTCGGAAGAATTGACCGATTTTCTTGGGGAACACGGCATCAGAGTGCGCTATCTGCACTCCGACATCGATACCGTCGAACGCGTGGAGATCATCCGCGACCTTCGGCTCGGCGAATTCGATGTCCTGGTCGGGATCAATCTGTTACGCGAGGGCCTGGATATTCCAGAAGTCTCGCTTGTGGCCATCCTGGATGCCGACAAGGAAGGTTTTCTGCGTTCAGAACGCTCACTGATCCAAACCATCGGCCGTGCCGCCCGCCATCTCAACGGCACGGCCATCCTCTACGCTGACCGGGTCACGGATTCGATGCGGCGAGCCATCGCCGAAACGGACCGGCGACGCAACAAGCAACTGACTTACAACCAGATACACGGAATTACTCCGAAGGGAGTCTCCAAGCGCATCAAGGACATCATTGACGGTGTCTATGATCCAGAAGTTACCTTGCGCGAACTCAAGGCGGCACAACAGAAGGCCGGCTATACGGCGATGAATGAAAAGCAACTGACGCGTGACGTCAAACGGCTCGAAAAGGAAATGACCGAATACGCTCGAAATCTGGAATTCGAGAAAGCAGCGGCCGCACGCGACGAGTTATTCAGATTGAAGGAGCAACTCTTCGGTGCCGTCAAACACGACGAGGAGGGGTAAAGAAACGGGGCGCATGCGCCCCGTTGCCAATCGACGTGGATCGCTGCTCAGGGGTGCCGTGTTTCCACCATTACCAGAGGTTCGTTGGCGACAGCAGCCGGCGCGGAACGCTTGCGGCGCGGGCGTGGTGAAGCTTCTTCGCTGACTTCCGGCTGCCAGGACTGGATCTTGTCGCTACTGGTCTCGACCATGACCAAGCCGCTGGTTTCAAGCGCCTTGCCGATATCGGCCGCTTCCTGAACCGCAGCGCTTTGACGTTCCTCCGCCTTCGGAGCCGTAACCTCTCCAATCGGCTCAATCGTGCTTTCCTGGTTGCCTTGAAGTCCTGCCGGAACTTCACCCAACGGCACTATGGCGACCTCGGTGTCTGACTCGGACAGTTTTTCGACAGCAACGTTGTCACTGGCTAGAGTGGTGACGGGTGCAACGGCGACGGGTTCGAACGGTGCCTTGCCGGCTTCCGATTCTTGCGCTGCCGGGGCTTCGAAAGCGCTTTGAACCGCGTTTGACTCGATAGCGGTGGTGGTCGTGACCTCGATGGCCGGAACTTCAACCGTCGGTGCAACTGATGCAATCTCGACATCGGCAGCCTTGGCCTCCGTAACAGCGATTGCCGATGTAGAGACGAGGTTCTCAGTCGTCTGAACTTCGTTCGAGGTTTCCACGCGCTCGCCACGATCACGGCGTCCGCCACGGCGTCCACGACGGCGGGAACCGCCGTTCGCCGCATCTTCGGCAACCTTGTCGGCGCTTTCCGGCACGACTACCACAACGGGTTTTGACTCAGCGGCGACCTGGCTCTGCTGCTCTTTTTCCTTGCGGTCCTGACGTGGCTCGCCGCGCTGACGCCGCGGCTCGCGCGTTTTCTGCGATTCTTCCTTGACAGGCGCTTGTGCGGGTTTTGGCTCGCGTGCTTCCTTGGGTTCTCTTGGTGATCGGGGCTCACGATTGTCGCGTTCTTCATCGCGGCGATTATTACGTCCGCCCCGGCGCCCATCACGCTGGCCGCTGTTTCTCGGCTTCCGTTCCTGCTTGACTTCCGTTATAGGCTCTGAACTTCCGCGGAACCACGAAATGATCCGGGACAAGAACCCGCCCGAACTCTTTTCCGGTTCTTTCTTGCTCCTTTCAGCGACGATCGGGGCTGGCTGATCCGGCGTAATTCCCTTGATGGCGGCTTCTTGGCGGGGGGACTTGGATTCGCCATTGCTCGCTATCTGCTTGGCGGTTTCGTCGGAAGGAACATCCACCATCTTGTACGATGGTTGCTGCAGGTCATCCTGATTCAATTCATCATGGCGCAGACGCACAATGCTGTGCTGCGGCGTTTCCAGGTGGATGTTGGGAATCAGCAGGATATTCACCTTGTGACGCAACTCGATGGCCTGGATGTCGGCACGCTTCTCGTTGAGCAGGAAGGTGGCCACGTCGACTGGTACCTGTGTATGAACGGCGGCGGTGTTGTCCTTCATCGCCTCTTCTTCGAGGATACGCAGGATGTGCAACGCTGCGGATTCCGCACTCCGGATGTGCCCGGTTCCGGAACAGCGGGGGCAAGGGATATAGCTCGTTTCCGCAAGGGCTGGGCGCAAACGCTGACGGGAAAGCTCCATCAGCCCAAAACGGCTGATCTTCCCGGTTTGAACGCGGGCGCGGTCAAGCTTCAATCCTTCGCGCAAACGGTTTTCCACTTCCCGTTGATTGCGCTGGTTTTCCATGTCGATAAAATCGATGATGATCAGACCGCCCAAATCGCGTAGACGCAGCTGGCGGGCGACTTCCTCGGCGGCTTCCAGATTGGTCTTGAATGCCGTCTCTTCGATATCCGCACCGCGAGTCGCGCGCCCCGAGTTGACGTCGACTGATACCAGCGCTTCAGTATGGTCGATGACGATGGCGCCGCCCGAGGGCAGATTCACCTGCCGCGAATAGGCCGACTCGATTTGGTGCTCGATCTGGAAACGCGAGAACAACGGCACGTCGTCACGGTAACGCTTGATGCGATTAACCGTCGTCGGCATGACGTGTGCCATGAACTGACATGCCTGATCATAGATGTCGTCCGTGTCGATCAGGATTTCGCCAATATCCGGCTGGAAGTAATCGCGAATCGCTCGGATGACGAGACTGCCTTCCTGATAGATCAGGAAAGCTCCTTTCTGCTGATTGGCCGCACCGTCAATAGCCTTCCACAACTGCAGCAGGTAGTTGAGGTCCCACTGCAGTTCTTCGGCATTGCGTCCGATAGCGGCTGTGCGAGCGATCAGGCTCATGCCTTGGGGAACTTGCAGTTGATCCATGACTTCGCGCAATTCAGCGCGATCATCGCCTTCGACACGGCGGGAAACACCACCGCCACGTGGATTGTTGGGCATCAGGACGAGATAGCGCCCCGCCAGACTGATGAAGGTGGTTAGCGCTGCGCCCTTGTTGCCGCGTTCATCCTTGTCGACCTGAACGATCAGTTCCTGACCTTCGCGCAGAGCTTCCTTGATTGTGGCTCGACTGGCCTCAACACCCGGCTGGAAGTAGGAGCGGGAAATTTCCTTGAAGGGGAGAAATCCATGTCGTTCCGCGCCGTAATCGACAAAGGCGGCTTCAAGGCTGGGCTCTATGCGAGTGATTACCGCCTTGTATATGTTGCTCTTTTTTTGTTCCTTGGCGGCTGATTCAATGTCGAGATCAACGAGTTTCTGACCATCGACAATGGCGACACGGAGTTCTTCCGCCTGTGTCGCATTGAAAAGCA
Source organism: Candidatus Accumulibacter sp. UBA704 (assembly GCA_002304785.1). GTDB lineage: Bacteria > Pseudomonadota > Gammaproteobacteria > Burkholderiales > Rhodocyclaceae > Propionivibrio. Next base: position 18,396 of record DBMG01000022.1, read on the forward strand.
TTCGCTTCATATTTGGGCTCCCGCGTGCTCTTAACGTGGGGAGCGCCTTATGCAGGCAGCGACGGATTAGTAGTTGTTGGGACCGGTCATTAGCTTTCCGTTATTGCAACTAACAAACTTGTTTCGCTGGGTTAATTCTTCTTGGCTCCTGAAAACCAGAGGCCGGGAATCTGCTTGGGGCGATCCGAACGTGCTCGGCGCACGCAAATCAAGTAGTATCGCTACTTTTGGTGAGCGTACTTAACCAGGTGATTTGCGTGGATCGATCTTGCACAGGTTGGTGCAAGAGAAGCTGCTGAAGCCTGCCGGAATGTGCGTCGCAATTACTATGGAATCGGCGCCGCTTGATGGTCTCACGGGTCAGCGCCTCTTTCAACCCGAGACGCAAATCACGATCAGTATATTCAAAATGGCCGAAGTAAGCAAAGACAATGTCACACAGGCCATCATCACCGAAGAAGAACACGGCCAGCGGCTTGACAACTACTTGCTGAAGATTTGCAAGGGGGTGCCCAAGAGCCATGTTTACCGCATAATCCGCAGCGGTGAGGTCAGGCTGAACGGCAAGAGAGTCGACGCGTCCGATCGAGTCAACACTGGCGACGTCTTGCGCATCCCGCCGATACGGATCGCGCGGAAACAGGAAGAAATCGTTGCTGGAGCGGAAATCAAGGTCGATTTACCGATCTTGCAGGAAGACGAAGCCATGCTGGTTGTCAATAAACCGGCAGGGATTGCGGTGCACGGTGGCAGCGGGGTGAGTTTTGGCGTCATCGAAGCACTGCGCCGCCAAAGGCCTCAAGCCCGATTTCTGGAACTGGCGCATCGCCTCGACCGCGAGACTTCAGGGCTGTTGCTGGTCGGCAAGAAACGTTCTTCTCTAACTGCGTTGCATGACATGTTCCGCGAGGGGGGCAGAGGAGGGGGGCGAGGCGCCGACAAACGCTATTTATTGCTGGTCAAGGGGCGCTGGATGGATCCCGTGCGCAACGTCAGGTTACCTTTATTCAAATACCTGTTGGACTCGGGTGAGCGTCGTGTCCGGGTGTCCGAGGAAGGCAAGGCGTCTCACACGGTGTTTCGCTTGCTAGCGCGATGGGAGCATTTCAGCTTGCTTGAGGCCGAGCTCCGCACGGGGCGGACACATCAGATTCGGGTACACTGCGCGCACCTTGGTTTTCCGATCGCAGGCGACGAAAAATACGGGGATTTTTCGCTCAATCGTACGCTTGCCAAGGGCGGCCTGAAGCGCATGTTTCTGCACGCCTGGAAGATGAATTTCCCCCATCCGGTGACAGGCGAAAAAGTGGAGTTGGAAGCCCCCCTTCCCGTTGCGCTCGCCGAATTTCTGAAAAAGCTTTCGACCGAAGAAATGCAGGATTATGGGCAAAAGATTTGAATTGCTGGTTTTTGACTGGGACGGCACCCTGTTCGATTCAACCGGAGTGATTGTCCGGGCGCTTCAGGCATCCTGCCGCGATTTGGAATTGCCCGAGCCTTCCGATGAGCAGGCCAGCCACGTGATCGGCCTGGGGCTATCCGAGGCATTGCGGCACGCGGCACCCGAACTCACCGAGGAACGCCTACCGTTATTGGTGGACCGTTACAGGCATCATTATCTGTCGCAGGATCAGGATATTCGTCTTTTTGACGGAGCGGCAGAACTGATTGAACAGTTATATGCGGGCGGTTTCCAGTTGGCCGTGGCGACAGGAAAGAGCCGTCGAGGTCTTGACCGGGCTTTTTCCAGTTCTGGGCTGGGGCGCTTTTTTAACGCATCGAGATGTGCTGACGAGTGTTTTTCCAAACCTCATCCACAGATGCTGGAGGAACTGATCGATGAATTCGCCACTTCGAAGGAAAGAACGCTGATGATCGGCGACACCACGCACGACATGCAAATGGCGGTCAACGCCGGCGTGGCAGGTCTGGCAGTCAGTTATGGCGCGCATCCAGCCGAAGCGCTACACAGACTGAAACCGTTGGCCTGTGTCCAGAATGTCCGCGAACTTGGCGAATGGCTCGATCTGAACGCCCGAGGATAAAACGAGTCGAAACCGTCGATTGGAATATGCCTCTGCGAAATTGTGCGCCGCAATCAACTATACTGTAGAGCTTGAACGATGGTTTATGAATCAAGGCAATAGGTTTAATTTCCAAATTTTGAGCTAGAACGTGGATACATCCGACAACAATCCTCAATGGGAACGGCAACTTCTGGAGAAGATTGCCCTGGCATCGCTAAACGAACTCAGGGCAAAACGTCGCTGGGGTATATTTTTCAAGCTTGCGGGATTAGCCTACCTTGTCGCTATACTCATTCTGGTCGTCGATTGGGGGGCGTCCGACAAGCTGGTCGACAAGAGGCACACGGCGCTGATCAACGTCCGGGGCACAATTGACGCAAGCGGAGATGCCAGTGCCGAGAAGATCAATGGCGCACTTCAGTCCGCATTTGAAGACAAGGGAACCGCCGGCATCATCATGCGAATCAACAGTCCGGGAGGCAGTCCGGTGCAGTCGGGAATTGTCTATGACGAAATCCGCCGCCTGCGGACCAAGTATCCGGATATCGCCCTGTATGCCGTGGTTGAAGACATGTGTGCTTCAGGGGGATATTACATAGCTTCGGCAGCGGACAAGATTTACGTCGACAAGGCTAGCGTTGTCGGCTCAATAGGCGTATTGATGGACGGCTTCGGGTTTACCGGAATCATGGAAAGACTGGGTGTCGAGCGCCGACTTTTGACGGCAGGCGAAAACAAGGGATTTCTTGATCCGTTCTCGCCCCAGGACATGAAGCAGAAACAGCATGCGCAGGTTTTGCTAGAGGAAATTCACAGGCAATTTATTGACGTTGTCCGCAAAGGGCGCGGTGATCGCCTGAAGGAAACGCCGGAAACTTTCTCTGGTTTAATGTGGACCGGAGCGCAAAGTGTAAAGATGGGGCTCGCCGACGATTTCGGCACCGTTGACTCGGTTGCGAGAGATCAGATCAAGGTCGAGAACATCCTGGATTACTCCGTAAAGGAGAACATTGCCGAGCGATTCGCCAAGCGTCTCGGGGCTGATGTCAGCCAAGCTCTGTTGCTTCGTGTTTTTGGTAGGGAAGGTGCCGCTATTCGATAACGGGCTTTCGGATTTGACGAGAGAATCGCTGACGAAGAGCTGTTCTCTCAAAATCCGGGAATCCGGGACGCAGCAATAAAGAAAAAGCCGATCTCTTCAGAAATCGGCCTTTTGCATTGTTCTTGGCGCGCC
>DBMG01000077.1 GCA_002304785.1 Candidatus Accumulibacter sp. UBA704
GCTGATGGTGCGCGATGGCCGTGGGCGCTATCGGCTGGCGGACGCCGACCAGATTCTGGAAGCCGCGCGCCAGGTCATCGAACAGAAGATGCAGCGCGGCGAGGCGTTCACTTCGCCGGAGGCGGTGAAGGACTACCTGCGCGCCAAGCTGGCCGGCTTCGAGCACGAAGTCTTCGCGGTGTTGTTCCTCGACACGCGCCATCGGCTGATCGACTACGTGGAGATGTTCCGCGGCACGATCGACGCCGCCGAGGTGCATCCGCGCGAGGTGGTGAAGCAGGCGCTGCGGCTCAATGCGGCGGCGGTCATCGTTTCGCACAACCATCCGAGCGGAAACTCCGAGCCGAGCGCGGCCGACAAGGCGATGACCTCGCAGCTTCGGCAGGCGCTGGCGCTGGTGGACATTCGCACGCTGGATCACGTCATCGTTGCGGGGACTCGCACCACGTCATTCGCCGAACGCGGCCTGCTTTGACCATTGGGGGCTTCGGCCCCCTTTTTGCTGCGCCCGGCGGCGCAACTCCGGCCCTCGCGGGCCTGCGCGTGCTGCGCACTTGCCGAAAACCCGGGTGCGTGGAGGTGCGAGGGAGGCGGTCTTGCTGTTCCCTTCATCGTGCCACGGCGTTCTCGCCGTCAAGGGCTGCGCGTGTTCCACGCTGGCGGCCGCTGGCCGTCGTCGACCCCTGACGGCTTGCGCTGCGCCGTGGGAGTGCCGGGCCGGGCAATGCCGCCCAGCCATCGGAGCACGATCATGTCGCACGGTTCCCGTTCCCTCGATTCCTCGTTGCTGGTGCGTGATGCGCACGGCTCGTATCGGCCCGCGACGACCGAGCAGATCCTCGAGGCGGCGCGCCAGGCGGTCGACCGGAAGATGCGGCGAGGCGCCGACGTCGGTTCGCCGGCCGACGTGAAGGCGTACCTGTGCGCCAAGTTGGCGGGCCTGGAGCACGAGGTCTTCGCGATGCTGTTCCTCGACAACCGGCACCGGCTGATCGAGTACATGGAGTTGTTCCGCGGTACGGTGGATGGCGCCAGCGTGTATGCGCGCGAAGTCCTCAAGGAGGTGCTGCGGTTCAACGCCGCGGCGGTGATCCTCGCGCACAACCATCCGAGCGGGCATGCGGAGCCCAGTGCCGCCGACCGGGCGATGACCCGGCACCTCAGGGAGGCGCTGGCGCTGATCGAAGTGCGTACGCTGGATCACATCATCGTCGCCGGCGGCGCCACGACGTCGTTCGCGGAGCGCGGGCTGCTCTAGGCTTGGAAGGGGGCTTCGGCCCCCTTTTTTGTTTGTTGCGTGCAGTCGCGCGGCGGCGAGCGTGCCTGCCCGGCGATACCGCTTCGCTAGGGATCAGGAAGCAACGACGACGTTGGTGCCGTCGAGGACGCCCTTGTAGAGGAGATAGTCCCATTTCATGTAGAGGAATTCGGTGCCGTCCTTATTCGACATGAAACCGTACAAGTCCTGGTTCGGTTTGAGCTTGCTGCGGTTTTCGACCAGGACCGCGGCGTTCGCGATCAAGTCCTGCGTTCGCACGGCGGCCGCCGCCAGGAGTTTTCCGCCGCGTTCGTCGAGAAAGGCCTGGATCGTCAGGTGCGGGTAGAGGTGGCCCTCGTCCTGGTGCTGGATCGCCCGCAGGCGCTTCTGGAATTCCGTTTCATGACCCGATGCGACCTTGGTTCGGATCGAGAAGGAATGGTGGCACGTGCCCCACTGCACGCGACTGGCGATGCCGCGCATGGCCGTCGGCGCGTACTGGATGTGCCATGCGTCGATACCGGCCAGAAGATCGAGTTCGTCCTTGAAGTGCTTCTCGGCGACAGCCTCGACCGGACGGATCTCGCCACCGTTGACCAAGGGAACCGCGGCGATGTGCGGCCATACGATGGCGGCGAAGTCCCGTGCGCTGTCGCTGAGCTGTGCTGCGATGACGGTATTCATGCGTGGCTGAGTCCTTTCGGTGGTCATCGGCAAGGTGCCGGGCGTCCTTGAGCGATGTCGAAAACCGATGATGCCATCAGTGCAGCGCGCCGACGCAGTTCCGAATCGTGCGTTGCACGCTTGCGGCCGGCGCGGGCCCCTTCGTTTTCCGGGCGTGATGGCGCCGACGGCCGGAACGTCGTACGGTTTGGCGGTACACGGGTAACTTCTGGCAATGCCGTTTACCCGGGCCAAAGGGAACCTGGAGAGCCATCCAGGATGATTCGTTTCGGGAAAGGACAGGGGAAGGATGAAGATTGTCTATCGCGGGCGTGCTACCCGCCGTAGGAATACGCCGCCTGAGTTGGAAGGCGACGTGCTCGAACTGCTTGTGGACAATTGGGACGACTACGGATTCAAGACGAGCTTTCCAACCGTCTGTCGAATCAGCGGGAATGTCGTTGAACTGGGAATGATCCGTCTGCTGATCGACGGCGTCCACACGTCGAAGGAACATCTCGACAAATTGCTGAGCCAGGGATGGAGCGGAGAATTTCCCATTCCCGAAACCGACTACATCTCGACTCCGTCGGAGATCACGTTCTACGAGCAGCTGATGGGGGTTCTACCGGATTCGGAGGTGATCGAGGTCGCCCAGCGACTGAGGGACGCCAGCTACCTGGTTCAGGTGCTGGGGGACGAAAAAGCCATCGCCATGACCAAGAGCAAGGGGTTTGAGAATTCTTTGCAGCGGGAGCGCGGCAGCCAGAAGGCTTATCTCGACGTTTCGAGAGTGCTCGAGCGCAAGGCGACCGCGGTGCTCGACCTCGGCTTCAAGTTCAACGATGTCTGCGGGAATATCTCCACGCTCAATCTCAAGTTTCAGGCCGGCAACCCGTTGCCGCATGATGTCAATGCGTTGATCGGTCCCAATGGCGTCGGCAAGTCGCGCGTACTGCACCAGGTCGTGGAAGACTGGCTGGCGCCGTCGAAGTCCGATGCCCTTGGCTTCACCACGAGACCGAACCTGAGCCAGATCGTGGTGGTTTCCTATAGCCCGTTCGAGCAGTTTCCAGTCGATCTTCAAGGTAGGAGATTGAAGGATCAGGATGCGTATCGATACTACGGCTTCCGCGGACGACAGCCGTCACCCGATACGGCTCCTGCAGGACGCATTCGGTTATCGCATGCTGTTCCAAAGAAGAATGCTGCATCCGCTCTGATCGAGTGCCTGTCCCACGACAAGCGCTACCGTCCCATCAGCGGTTGGACGCTGAAGATGATGACAATGGAGTCGGTGCTCCGATCGGCTTTCGAATTCGACTACGCCGCCGTCAACATCGCTCCCAACCGACGCGCGAAATCCTTCTACCGCGAAGACACGCCTTTCGGGGATATGTTCCTGGAGACGGGGGAGGGCGAGGAGCGGAAGCTGTTCATCCCGATCCAGTCCAGCATGGTCGAGTACCTCGACGACGAGAAGTTGCGTGAACGTGTTCTGCTTGCCGAAGGGGTTACCTTCTTCCGGGACAAGCACCCTTTGCAGCTGAGTTCGGGTCAGCGGTTGTTCGCCTATGTGGTGATCAACATTCTCGGTGCCATCCGCCGCAACAGCCTGATCCTGGTCGACGAGCCCGAATTGTTCCTGCACCCAACGCTGGAAATCCAGTTCGTGGACATGCTGAAGAAGATCCTCGTCCGCTTCAATTCCAAGGCGCTGCTGGCGACGCATTCCGAGGTCACGGTTCGGGAAATTCCGGCTGATTGCGTGCACGTCTTCGAGAAGACGGCAGAAGGGTTGGCGATCAAGCGCCCGCCGTTCCAGACCTTCGGCGGCGACGTGCAACGAATCTCTTCCTACGTGTTCGGTGACAGCCAGTCCTCGAAACCCTTCGAACGGTGGATCGAAGAGCAATTGGAGGATACCTCCGGAAAGAAACTGATCGAGGCGCTCGGCGACCAGATCAACGAAGAATTGATCGTCCAGATCAAGGCGATGGAGCGCAGGCGATGATGCTGCTTCCTCAACCTGAGATGTGCAGCCTCCAACTGCTCGACGATGTTGTCGCTGAAAAGCAGGGTGGGGCGGACGCGGCCTTCTTCAACGGCGTAGCGGCGGAGTGGAAAGCACGAGTGCAGGCCTACATCCAGCACGGCGGCTCACCCGAGCAGATTCCTCGATGGCCCGTGATCGAGCCTCAAAAGGAAAGATTCCTCAACCTGTATTCCTCGAAGGCGAAGTCCGTACAGAAGCCCGTTGTCAAGAAGATGCGCGACGAACATGGGCTGAGCTATTGCCCGGCTTGCGGAGAGCCTGGTTCCCCCTACACGCTGGACCACTATCTCCCCAAGACGCTCTATTCGCATTTTTGCGTCACGCCACTCAATCTGTTTCCGATGTGCGACGCCTGTCAGAACAAGAAGGGGACGAAAACCTGCGGAAAGAACGGGCACAGGCTCTTCATCCATCCCTACTTCGATGTCTTCGTTGCCGAACAAGTCATCGAACTGACATTCCAACCACCGTACGACGCACCGGGATTTGCGCTGAAGCCACGCGAGGACCTGCCGCCGGAGCACGCGCAGTTGGTGGGCAGTCACATGCGGGAATTGGCGATGAAGGAAAGATACCTGAGCTATTTCAAGGGGCAGCATCGTAGGCTGCTCCGGCTTGTGGATGACCTAAGACGCAGCGCGCAAGACGTAAGGGCAAGCCTGGTGGGATTTAGGAACAGTAGTGCGATCTTCGGCGCGAACGTATGGGATCACGTCTTCTATGCCGCCGTGCTCGAAGACCACGCGATGATGGCCTACTTGGAGAACGATCCGCTTCCACCATACGTTTGAAGCGATAGCGGCTGGCTTCATTTTCGGGCGTGTCGGTGCTCACGCACCGCCGAGCTCTCGGGCTGCGCCCCGTGCCGGCTGCGCCGTCACGGCCATTCGGCTTCGATCCCTCACGCCTTCGCGCCTGCGGCACCGCGCACGCCGTTTGCGGGTTTCGAGCGCCCCGCCGCGAGCGGCGGAGCGCAGGGGCCTACGCCACGGCTTGCTGCGCTGGATTGTGCGTTTGCCGCCGCGTCCTCGACGCTGCCGACCCGACTCCACGAAGGACGGATCACCGGCATGCCGCACGGCCTCGCGGTGGCGTGCTTCCACGCCGCGCCTCATCACGCTGCTGGCTGCGGCAGGGCATTCCCGCTGTCCTCGTCACTGGACGGGGGCGTCCTTGCACACGCCAGGGGGCGCACCCTTCCAGCCCTTCCGTGGGGGAGCCGATATGGGCCATGTCTCCTTTCGGAAGGCCGGTCGCTCCCATCGCGTCCTTTGTCTGTTGTGCATCCTGGCAGGGGCATGGCTGCGCCTCGGGCTTCCTGGCCGCAACCGTCCGGCGCAAACAATTTCCCCTGCGCTGCGCGCATTCCTCGCGGAACAAATTCTTTGCGCCTCCCGGTCCTCCACTGCGTTGCGGCCGCTGCGCGGTGCAGCCCGCCCGTCCCCTGCCTGACGGATCACAACAAGGACGCGATGGGCGCGACCTTGTTCCACCCCCGAAAGGAGAAACCATCATGGCCCACATCGGCACCTTCACCGCACAGAACGACGGCTTCGCGGGCACCGTCCGCACCTTGACGCTCAACGTCAAGGTCAAGCTCGTCCCCAACGACAAGGGCAGCGAGAACGCCCCCGACTACCGCATCCAGACCGCCGGCGGCTACGACATCGGCGCGGCGTGGAAGAAAGTCAGCCAGGCCGAACGGCCGTACCTGTCGGTGACCCTCGACGATCCTTCGCTCCCGGCGACGATCTACGCCCGCCTGATCGAGGACGAGGACGGCGGCAAGCACAGCCTGATCTGGTCGCGCAGCAAGTCGACGGCCTGACGGCCACCCCGCGCCCCGCCCTCGCGGCGGGGCGCCTATACGCCCATTACCAGAAGGCCATCTTGGCTGCGTAGCGTTTGAAGTTGCCCACGAAGAGCTCCAGAAAGCGGCGGCTTCCCTTTGCGAATCCCGCATCGAGCAGGGCGGTGATTGTCGCCTCGGACTGGAGCTCGTGAAGGAGCATCGTGGCTGACGAGTCATGCCATCCCGCGCGACCGACGGGCATCCCGGCGAACACTCCATGTGGCGTGCTGGATGCGGCTTGCTCCAGGTTCGCTTCGTCGTTCTCCTCTAGGAATGCCAGAGCGGCCAATGTCTCGAACCGCTCGAACACCAGATCGAACTCCGACGACACGCCGGCGAAACTGGAACGCCATGACGACATGACTTCGAGCAGATGATCGCTGAGGGCCGTCTTACGGCGTTCGAGGCCCTCCAGCTGCTGCCAGACCTCATTGTTCTCGCCTTTCCATGACCCTAGAAATAGTGTCGATACCACTCTGCGCGGCTCTCGATATTCCCTGGACCAGGAGGCCACCAGGAGTTCGTGTAGCGTTTGCCAGCGTTGCGAGCGTGTCAGCCCGACGCCATATGCCGTGAAGATCAATACAGCGGGATAGGAGCGCAAGCCGAGCCAGACCGTGAGGCCGTTTCCGATTTTCTCCGCCTGGTGATAGATGCCTTTGAGCACGTCAAGGACCAACGCCAGCTCATTTCCGTCCCCCCACCGTCCAAGCGCGCCGGCCATGCGTGCCAAGGGCTCTGCCAGTGCTTCATATCGCGACACCCGGGATCGAAACTCCGCTTGGTTCGATTGTCCGTGGGGCGCGAACGACTGATCATCGAGCTGCGCCAGCAGTCGCTCGGCTTCCTGCGAAAACAGTTCATCGAGCTGGATACGGTATTCCGGCTTGGCGAGATACCGCTTCGTGCTGTTGACGAGCAATTCGACGCTGAGTGGGTTCTGCCGTTGGCTCTGCTCAAGCGTTTCCACACGTTGCTGCAGTGCTTGGAAGAATTCGTCCGCACCGGCGATCGGGACTGTTTTGGCGCCACGGTGAGTCACCAGTTCGGTGGCACCTGCTCCCAGGGAACCACGGGTGGACCAGTAGACCGGGTAGCGCCGGTTCGGTGCGCGGAGGAATGCAGCGCGCAGCGCGTGATCCCATTCTCCCGACCAGCCACAAACGATCAGGCCATGCTCATCAAGAATTCGATCCAGCAACCTGTCATAGCTTTCGGGATAGGCACTCAGCTCCTGATCGGTGTTCAGGATGCGCGCATCCTTGTAGTCGCCGTGAAGCTTGAGCAGGTAGCAGCGGCTGTGCATCAGCGGTTCGGCGCCGGCAAGTGCATCAGCCGAGGCTACGACGGTCGGCTCGATACCCTGTTCTCGCAGGGCGTTCTCCATGAGCCGATCGAAGTTGGTCGTAATGATGACCCGGATGTGGCCCGAGCGAACCAATTGCGCGATCGCGTGGTGCGCTTTGGTTGGAACCTTGCGGCCTTCCTCACGATCCTCCGCGCTGGGTTCGATATAGCGGTGCAGGATGGCTCGCCGCTCTTCAGGTGAGTTGGCGATTTCCTCGAGCAACGTAGAGTAATTGGGCTCCTGGCCGGTCTTGTTCCGATACCATCTTGCCCAGTCCGATTGCTCTTCGATTCCTTGGGCGATTGCGACACGCCGCACCAGATCCAGCGTGATTTCCCAGCCGGTCGGGATTTCCGCGGATCGGGATAGCCCCGATCCTAGGAGGACGGCAAACACCCCTTTGTTTTCGTAGACGGAGAAGGCGAGTTGGGTGATGGGATCGTTCTGAAGCAGCGTCATTGATCGAAAGTCTTGATTTGGTGTCTGGTGTTCCTACGAGCCTAGGCTAGCAGCAGCTCTGTTCGGCGGTGTCGTCATCGATGTAAGGCGCGGCAAGCAGGTGCAGATCCATAGTGCCGCTTCTACGTCCTTGTGGATGCGCGAGTTCGATACCTTGCGCACTTGCGTCTCCACACGAAGCCGTGACCTTGGCTTCGTTGGTTCAGGCCACGCGACTGTAATCCGGATCACGATTCTTGCGCTCGGCGCAGGCAGCCTGACGAAAAAAGTCAGGATGCGGGCGCCGACATGCGGCAGGGTGCGTCTCGTCAGGCGTGACGAGACACCCGGCAGCAGGAGGCGAGGCCATGGTCGATCCCCACACGGCATCCTGGTTTCCCGTGGCCGCGTATCTCTACGTGCTGCACCTGGACCCCTTGGCCCTGGCGTGGGAATACCTGCGCCGCAATCCCGACTACCGGCGCGACTGGCTACGCCGTCGCCGCCAGCGGCAGGCGGCCTGCCGCTGGGGACTGCGCCGGCTGGAAGATCCCGGCCTGGATGCGCGCGACGCACATCCGGCCTGGCTGTCCGGCTGCGACAGCGCGGTCCAGCTGCATCCGGACGTCGACCCGCCGTCGCATGCCACCGCCTTCCGGTTCTGGCGGCTACCCGGCTGCAAGCAACTGGTCCACCACGGTCACGGTCTGCTGCTGACCGCGCACCGGCCCGGTGGCTGCCTGAGGTTGGCGTTGGCGCCCGGCCTGGAGGAGGGTATGTCCTACGTCTGCGCCGTGCGGTCGCATGCCGTCTTGCGCATGCCACTAGTGCCGCAGGCGAGCGCGGCTCGCGGCGACCGCGACACTGGCGCTGCGTTGCCGCGGCCGCAGCCCAGCGCGCTGTTGGAGATGCACACCCTGCAGGCGCTGGACGCCACGCTGGCCGATGCATCGACGCGTGACGTGGCCGTCGGGTTGTTCGGTGCCGAGCGGGTGGCGCGCGACTGGTACGCCGACGGCGGCCTGCGCTCGCGCGTGCGCCGCCTCGTGCGGCGCGGCTGCGCGCTGATGCGCGGCGACTACCGCCGCCTGGCGCAGCTCGA
>DBMG01000165.1 GCA_002304785.1 Candidatus Accumulibacter sp. UBA704
TCCCGCGGATAAACGCTGGCCTGCGAAAGGGTACCGCGAAACAGTTCCTCTGCCGCCAGCAGGCGATGCTGCGAATCCAGCCAGAGCGCGAAAAACACTTCCTGCGACAATCCGGAAAGATGCAGGCGCAGATAATCGCGCACGGCTACCGGACTGCAAAACGCATTACGCTCCTTCATCGTCTCGGCCAGTGCCCGCCGCGCCATTTCGAGAACCGCCTGCAATTGGGCATACTTTGCCGACCCCATGCCTGGAATCGCGGAGAATTCGGCTTCCGTCGCCGCAAACAGGCGGTTCAGGCTCCCAAAATGCCGGATCAACTGGCGCGCCAGATCGACGGCACTTTTTCCCTTCACGCCGACACGCACGAATATCGCCAGCAATTCGGCATCCGAAAGACTCCCGGCGCCACGCGCCAGCAGGCGTTCGCGCGGACGTTCCTCCTCCGGCCAGTCGCTAATTGCCATGGTGTGATCTCGGTTAGAATGATCGTCTGGCATTCTAACGGGTAATTCACATGGAATTAACAGGGAAACGCATCGCGCTCGGCATCACCGGCGGGATCGCCGCCTACAAGTCGGCCGAACTGGTCCGCTTGCTGATCAAGCAGGGCGCCTCCGTGCAAGTCGCCATGACCGAGGCTGCCACGCATTTCATCACCCCGACGACCTTCCAGGCACTCTCCGGCAATCGTGTCTTCATCGACCAGTGGGACACCAACGTTGCCAACAGCATGGCGCATATCAATTTCTCGCGCGAAGCCGACGTGCTGCTAGTCGCCCCTGCCTCCGCCAATTTCCTGGCCAAGGTGGCCAACGGCATCGCCGACGATCTGCTGACCACGCTGACCCTGGCCCGCGATTGCCCCTTGCTCGTCGCACCGGCAATGAACCGCCAGATGTGGAGCAACCCGGCGACGCAGCGCAACATCGCCACGCTGCTCGGCGACGAGGTGATCGTGCTCGGCCCGGCCAGCGGAGAACAGGCCTGCGGCGAAATCGGCGATGGCCGCATGATCGAACCGGAGGAAATACTCGAGGAGCTGATCGCCCATTTCCAGCCCAAGCTGCTCAAGGACAAGAAAGTCCTGATTACCGCGGGCCCGACCTTCGAAGCCATCGACCCGGTGCGGGGTGTGACCAATCTCTCGAGCGGCAAGATGGGATTCGCCATAGCACGCGCCGCCCATGAAGCCGGCGCGCAAGTCACCCTCGTCTGCGGCCCCGTTTCCCAGCCGACACCGCGCGGCGTCAAGCGCATCGACGTCACCAGCGCACTGGAGATGCACGCTGAAGTCATGCAACGCGCCGCCACGCAGGACGTGTTCATCGGCGTTGCCGCCGTCGCCGACTACCGGCCAAGAATCGTTTCCGGACAAAAGACCAAGAAGGACGGCAGTCCGCCGCCCGTAGTCGAACTCGTGCAGAACCCGGACATCCTGGCTGAGGTCGCAGCCCTACCCGAGCCGCCGCTCTGCGTTGGCTTTGCCGCCGAAACCCAGAACCTCGCCGAATACGCGGAGAAGAAGCGCCGTGCCAAGAAAATCCCTCTGATCGTCGGTAACCTAATCCAGGACGGATTCGGCGGCGAAGAAAACACCCTCATCCTGTTCGACGACAACGGCCAGCAGCCGCTGGCGCCGGCCCCGAAACTCGAACTCGCGCGCCAGCTGATTGCGCGCATCGCCACCCTGCTGGAGAACCCGTATGCACCGCATTGATGTCCGCATCCTCGACCCACGCCTGAAGGACTCGCCGCCGCACTACGCCACCCCCGGCTCGGCCGGCCTCGATCTGCGCGCGTGCATCGAGGCACCGGTGAAGATCCATCCGGGCGACACCATGCTGATTCCCACCGGCATCGCCATCCACCTCGAAGACCCCTGCCTGGCGGCGATGATCCTGCCGCGCTCCGGCCTCGGCCATAAGCACGGGATCGTGCTCGGCAATCTGGTCGGGCTGATCGATTCGGACTATCAGGGCGAAATCATGATATCGACCTGGAACCGCGGCAAGGACAGCTTCACCCTCAACCCGCTCGACCGGCTCGCCCAACTCGTAGTCGTTCCGGTCCTGCAGGTCGCTTTCAATGTCGTCGACGAGTTCGATACCAGCACGCGCGGAGCCGGCGGATTCGGAAGCACCGGAAAAGCCTGAGAAGCAGCTCCTCCTCGCCAGCCAGATCAGACACTTTCGACGAGCCGATAGCTTCTGACGATATCCTGCATGCCGTTCGCCAGTCGATCCAGGTCGCGGGCGGCCTGGGCACTGTTTCCGGCGGCGGAACTGTTTTCCTCCGACATTACCGCGATGCGCTCCACCTGCGCGGCAATACTGTTGGTCGCCGAACCTTGCTCGCGGATGGCTACGGTTATCTCTTCCACCATATTCACGGCCGCGCGACTGCCGGTGCCGATCTGCTTGATCGAAGCATTGGCTTCCCGGGCGCGTTCAACGCCCGTGGCGACCTTATCCACAACGCCCTGCATGCCGTGCACCGCGTCACCGACCCGCGCGCGCATCGTACCGATCGTCGAGGAAATATCCTCGGTGGACTTGGCAGTGCGCTCGGCCAGCTTGCGCACCTCATCGGCCACCACGGCAAAGCCCCGCCCTTGTTCTCCGGCCCGCGCGGCCTCGATCGCCGCATTGAGCGCAAGCAGGTTGGTCTGGTCGGCAACATCCTTGATGACCTGCACGATGTTCGCAATCTGCTCGCTCTGTTGCTCCAGCCCGCGAATCAGACTGGCCGCATCATGCACGCTTGCGGAGATATCCTGAATATCACCCACCGTCTCTCCGATAACCTTCTCGCCGGTCGCCGCCAGTCGCCCCGACTCGACTGAAATGCGACTGGCTTCCTGAGCACGGTCGGCGACATGGTTGATGCTGACGGTGATTTCCTGCACCGTCGCCGCCATGTCCGACGCCGCCTCGCTTTGTTGATTCGACGCTTCGGCCACACGGGCCGACGTGGATGCCATTTCCTTAGCCGCCTTGGCCACGGCCTCTGCCCCGGAGGCGATGGACTTCATGTTGCGTTGAAGCTTGTCCAACAACCGGTTCAACGCCGAAGTGGCCTGCCCGATTTCGTCTCCGCTGTCGACATGCACGCGCACCGTAAAATCCAGATCGCTCTCGACGCGCCCTACCATTGATTGGATCCGGGTCAACGACCGTTTGATATTCGTCAGCAGGAAGAAACCAAGAACGGCAATGGCGGCGACACCCGCCAGAATGACGACCAGGGATGTCGTCCTGCCCTGCCGCGCGCCGGAAAATGCCGAGTCGGCTGTTTCGGCGGCAAGCTTGGCATTGAATTCGATGTGTTCGTCGAAGCTCTTCAGGGTCTTGGCGCCCAGCGGAACCGCCCTTGATTGCAGCAACTGGGTGGCAAAGGCCGTTTCGTAGTTCTCCAGTTTTGGCAACATCTGGGTGGTGAAAAATCCGATATAGGCCTGGAAGCTGGCCAGATCTGCCTCCAGCAATCGCTTGTCGTCATCATTCGCCAGATGCTTCTGATAACTGCCCAATTTCTCAGAGATATCCTTCTCCAGCGATTTCAGGCGTTTTACAGTCGCATCGAGAACCTTGTCGTCCGACGTCATGAACAGCATCAGAATATCGACGCGCACCTCCATGAACGCCTGCCGCGCTGCGCTGAGCAGTTGGATGCTGGCCAGCCGTTGATCACTGATTTCCCTGATGCTGTCGGTCCCTTTGTTGGCCACGGACAAGCCTACAAACCCAACCATGAGCAATCCCAGAACCGACACGCCGATCATCAGCATGATGCGATGGGCGATGGTCAACTTCTTCATGTGAGCCTTTCATGAAAAAAGGCGGCGAGGAAAGGACGACGTAACTCAGTCAAGCCACTTTCTCAACAAACGCCAGAATAGTGGAGTGCCGCAGTATAAGCGCTAATTCACAACACGGGCTGGATCACCATTCCTCGGCAAGCTCCGCGATTGATAACCTCCATAACAAAGATGGGCGACGCTTGGCAAGGACTCCACGCGAATAACGGATTCGCTTGAAAGCCCTTCACAAAGCGCCGCCCGAACTGCTATTGCATCAACTTCGTTGAACTACTCATGCCGGCTGCAGGCTAGGCGCCAAGGCTCGGGCTCTCCTACGCTGCACAAGAGCGACCAGACCCAATGCCCCCAACGTCGGGATAAACATCCAGGCAGGATCAGGTCTGTTGTTCTCGATCTCGATGCCGGTGATGACCTGCCCTTGCTTGTACCCGGCCTTCTCGGCCTTGGTGCGGAACTTGACTGCGGTGATGCTGAACTCATTGCCGCTGGGCATCAGACCCAGACCGAAACGCATCAGCCGTTCGGCTGCCTTCCCGGTCTCGCCAAGCGGCAATAACATGCCCTTCTTGACCACGTCACCCTTCATGTTCTCGCCTTCGATCCATACGCGCAGATTCGCATCGGCCGGCGCCTTCTCGATGATCTGCATCAGATCTGTCGACGCCACCTTCGTGTAGGGCGGATAGATCATGTCCATCCAGAAATTCGGACGGAAGAAGCTGAAGGCAATGAGCAGCAAAATTGCCGTCTCGTACCACTTGCTGCGCGTAATGAACCAACTCTGAGAAGCCGCCACAAACACCAGGCTGGCGATGGTCGCGGAGAAGATCACCAGCGCTAGACTCCAGACACTTCCGACGTCGATCAACAGGAGCTGCGTGTTGAAGATGAACATGAACGGCAGGATACCGGTCCGGATGCTGTACCAGAACGCGGTGAAGCCGGTCAGCAACGGGGGCGACTTGGCGATGCCCGCAGCGGCGTAGGCGGCCAGACCGACCGGCGGCGTTACGTCAGCCATGATGCCAAAGTAGAAGACAAACATATGCACGGCGATCAGCGGCACGATCAACCCGCTCTGCGAACCCAGTTCGACCACCACCGGAGCCATCAGCGAAGACACGATGATGTAGTTGGCCGTCGTCGGAACCCCCATGCCGAGAATCAGCGAAGCAAAGGCGACCATGAACAGCATAACCAGCAGGTTCCCCGCCGACAGCAGTTCGACGACTTCGGCCAGCACCAGACCGATCCCGGTCAGCGTCACCGTACCGACGATGATGCCCGCGGTCGACGTAGCGATGGCCACGCCGATCATGTTGCGTGCACCGGCCACCAACCCGTTCTTCAGATCGCCAAACCCTTGCTCGAAATAGGCCTTCACATCACCCGACCCACGGAACCAAGCGCTGATCGGGCGCTGGGTGACCAGGATGAACACCAGGAACATGGTGGCCCAGAAGGCGGAGAGCGACGGGGAAAGTTCCTCGATCATCAGGTTCCAGATGAGGACCACGACGGGCAGCAGGAAGTGCAGGCCGCTCTTGATCGTGGGTCCGGTTTCGGGGCACTTGAGCACCGGCGAGTTGGGATCGTCCAGTTGCAGTTCGGGATACCCGGACTGATATTTGAGCAGGCCGAGATAGCCTGCAAGCATGAGGACGGCGATGATGAACAACGAAGCGCCACCTGCCACGTCCTTGATCCAGCCCAGGCCGTAATAGACCACGTTGGCGAGAATGACCGTGCCGCTGATCGTCAGCAGCATGTTGATCATGCGCTTCTTCCACGGCGCCACGTAATCGCTGCGCGGGATGCCGCGAATATCCGACTTGCAGGCTTCCAGATACACGATATAGAGCAGCGCGATGTAGGACAGAATCGCCGGCAGGGCCGCGTGCTTGATGATCTGGGTGTAGGGGATACCCACGTACTCAACCATCAGGAAGGCGGCGGCACCCATCACCGGAGGCATGATCTGTCCGTCGACCGAGGCGGCCGTGCAAACCGCCGCGGCGGTTTGAGACTTGTAGCCGACGCGTTTCATCAGTGGAATGGTAAACGTGCCGACGGTCACCACGTTAGCAATCGAACTGCCCGAAATCATGCCGGTCAGCCCGGAGGAAACGACCGAGGCCATGGCCGGGCCACCGCGCAGGTGGCCGAGGAAGGACAGCGCCGACTTGATGAAGTAGTTGCCGGCACCACCGGTATCAAGCAGTGCACCGAACAGCACGAACAGGAAGACGAAGCCCGACGACACGCCCAGCGCCACCCCGAACACGCCTTCGGTCGACAACCACTGGTGCGTCATGCCCTTGGCAAACGACGCGCCCTTGTGCGCGATCACGTCCGGCATGTAGGGACCAAGAAAGACATAACCGAGGAACACGGCCGCCATGATGGCCATTGGCAGACCGACGATGCGCCGGGTGCCTTCCAGCAAAATGGTCAGACCCGCTACCGCGACCACCAGATCCAGCGTGGTTGGCTGCCCCGGCCGCATCGCCAGTTCCGCATAGAACAAGTAGAGGTAAGCGGCACAAAACGCACCCGCCAACGCCAGAATCCAGTCCTGCACCGGAATCCGCGTGCGCGGCGAGCTCTTGAGCGGCGGGAAGAGCAGATACCCGAGGAACATGGCGAACGCCAAGTGAATCGAGCGCGACTGGGTGTCGTTGAGAACGAAGAAACCCAGCGAGAACGGCAGCGGCGACGCGATCCACATTTGGAACAAGGACCATGCCAGCGCCACGTACGTGACAACCTTTGCCGCCAAGCCGCTCGGCCGGCGCCCCCCGGTATCCGATTCGGCAACGAGTTGCCGCAATTCGTCGTCGGTCAGTTCCGACGCTTTGACTTCAGTGTTCGACACAATAACCCCCGAAAAAATCATAAGGAAGGAAGACGGTTCCGCGCCGGAACCGTCCACCTGTCGGCGGGCTTGGTACGGCCCGCTCGTCAGCTGTTACATCCAGCCTTTTTCTTTGTAGTACTTGACGGCGCCCGGATGCAGCGGGGCGGACATACCGCTCGAGATCATGTCTTTCGGATCCAGATTGGCAAACGCCGGATGTAGCTTCTTGAACTCTTCGAAGTTGTCAAAGACGGCGGAGACCATGGCATAAACCACGGCATCGGGCACCTTGGCCGAGGTCACGAAGCTGGCCACCACGCCGAAAGTCTTGACCGCGTCGGGGTTACCTGGATACATGCCGCCCGGAATGGTCGCCGCGGCGAAGTACGGGTACTCCTTGATCAGCTTGTCGACCGCCGGTCCGGTAATCGGAACCAGCTTGGCGCCACAGGTCGTGGTCGGATCCTGGATGTTGGCGGCCGGGCTGCCCACGACGTAGCCGAAACCGTCGATCTTGTTGTCGCACAGTGCAGCACCGTGCTCATCCGGCTTCAGTTCGGAAGTCAGCGTGAAGTCGCTGGTCTTCATGCCCAGAGCGGGCATCAGGATGTCAATCGTAGCGCGCGTCCCGGATCCCGGGTTGCCGACGTTGAAACGCTTGCCCTTGAAGTCCTCGAACTTCTTGATGCCGGCCTCCTTGCGCGCCAGAACCGTCAGCGGCTCCGGATACACCGAGAACACGGCACGCAAGTCAGTATGAGCGCCGCCATCCTTGAACTGCGCCAATCCCTTCACGGCGTTGTATTGCACGTCGGACTGAGCCACGCCGAAATCGAGTTCGCCACCCTTGATCGTATTGACGTTGTAAACCGAACCGCCCGTGCTTTCCACCGAGCAGCGGATGCCGTGCTTGGCACGCTCCTTGTTCATCAGACGACAGATGGCGCCGCCTGCTGCGTAATAGACACCGGTCACGCCGCCCGATCCGATGGTCACGAATTTCTGCTGTGCCGTCGCGACCGGGCTCGCAAGCGCCACCCCAAAAGCCAAAGTTAATGCAGTTAAGGAATATTTCTTCATTATTGACACCTCTCTCATGATGAATCGATTGTCGAAAAAACAATGAAGCAATCACCTTGCCATCTCTCGATTGACGACGCGGAGATTTCTCACGGCAACGAAATTCCGTCGATAAATCATAGGTTCAAACGAAATTCCGAAAACAATGACCTGTCAACAAAAACATCGTATATTCCAACACTTGGTCGGATATCCGAACAGCAATTGCGCCATAAATACGGGATTCCGAACAGCCCGTCCCGTAGCACACGAAAGTCTCGAAGACTGAAACTGAAAGCATGGTGTCATGCAAAGGATGGCGTATTCTTAACCCCCGGGAGAAAGGCAAGCAAACGACAAATACGAACCAATTAGTTCTATTTCAGAATTAACTGCGACACTTCGCCGAATCCCGCCTTGGCCGCGACGCGACGAAAACGAACGGTTGAACAGGGTATTTCGAACGGACAAATGCCATGCGGAAAGACCAAATGGGTCAGGTCGCCGACGCTCACGCAAGATTTCTTGAGGACATTCGTGCCGAATGCCTCGCCCTCGCCGGCAACGATCATTCGGCGCCGGTCATTCACTCGCGAAAATCAGCCGGTATCACCGTTCACGGAGCACATGCACCGGCACTAGGCCGCGCAATGCATTCCCCAGATACACTCGGTCGTTGCCAAACAAATCCTCGAGCACTAGCACCTGCTCGACGGCGCGACCGGAATCCAGCAAGAACCGGCGCAGAACCCCAGGCAACAGGCCGCATTCCTCAGGCGGAGTAATCAACACGCCATCGCGCTCGACAAACACATTGCTGCGCGCGCCTTCACAGACCTCTCCACGGGAGTTGAGAAAGATCGCATCGAACACGTCAACGCGGTTGGCAAGCACTCGCAATGCCTGATCATAGCGGCTGCGCGATGTTGTTTTGTGCCGCAGCAGATAGTCATCAGGGTCGAGGACATCATCGGAAATGATCGCCGATTTGACCGAGGATTCGCCCGCCAGTTCTACCGAGGATATCGACCATACCCCCCCATGCGACAACGTCAGGCGCACACGATGCACGCCCTTTTTCTTCTGACCGGCAAGCGCCAGCAGCGCATCCCGAATTTCGGCCGGACACCGAAACCCCAGGCTTTTCGCCGACGCTCCCAGCCTCTTCAGGTGCAAATGAAGCAGCGGATAACACCCCTGCTCCAGCCGCAGCGTTTCGATCAACTCGAACCCCGGATCCAGCCCCGTCAGGAAACGGGCCTTCAACAAGCATTCCGCATACTCGCGCTCAGGCTGTGCATCAATCACGATACCGCTGCCCACGCCGAGCCGGCCATGTCCTTTCCCGTCAATTTCAAGGGTGCGAATAGCCACATTAAAACGACAATCACCGCCCGGCGCCAGCCATCCGACTGCCCCGGTATACAGTTCACGGGGCACGGCTTCGAGTTCGGCGATGCACTGCATGGCGCGAATTTTCGGCGCACCGGTGATCGACCCGCACGGGAACAGCGCGCGAAAAATCTCCCCTAGGCGCGCATCCGGCAACTCCGCCGAAACGGTCGACACGACCTGCCACAGGGTTGGATAAGCCTCTGCCACGCATAGCGAGTCGACCCGCACGGTTCCCGCTCTCGCCAAGCGCCCAAGATCGTTGCGCAAAAGGTCGACAATCATGATGTTCTCGGCACGCTCCTTGGCCGAGGACAACAGCGCCTGCCTATTTCGCAAATCCTCCTCGGGACTGGAGCCCCGCGGGGCCGTACCCTTCATCGGCCGCGTAACCACCCGCCCGGAAGTGCGCTCGAAGAACAACTCCGGCGAGAAGGAGAGCACTGTCTCACCCGGCGCGACGATGCACGCCCCGTAACGAACAGGCTGGCGCCGGCGCAACGCCGCATACAGCGCCACGGGGTGCCCGAAATAGCGAAAAGACATGGGAAATGTCAGGTTGATCTGGTAACAATCGCCATCGGCAATCCAGCGCCTGACCCGATCGACTTTCCCCGCATAGTCGCGCGGATTTAGTGCGGGACTGACTTCCGCAACTCCGGCGACGCGCAGATGTTCCGCCAGACTCGACAGATACCCGGTCAGGAATGCCTCTACCTCGCCGTGGTCAAGCCTTTGTGCCCGATCAAATATCCACCCGCGAAGCAAGGAGCGCTTACTCTCGAGACGCGGCGCCCGGGCCTCGAAGCACGCACCAAGTTCATAGTCGCACGCCAGCGCAATCCATTGCCCTTTACCCGAAGCGCCTTCAATTGCCGAGAAAACGCCGGCGAGTTCATCGACGTCGCATGCGCCGGCATCAAGAGACACCGATCGGCAGTATCCAGAAAACAGCAATCCGCCGCCGTCATCGCTGTCAAAAAATGCGAACCGCTCGGATGGGTTAACCTCCTGCGTCATCAGACGATTCACGCCCCGGATCGCGGTTATTTGCGCTTGAACAGGAACTCGAAGACTTGATCAAGTTCGACGGTCGACAACAGTTCGTTCCCAGTCTGTTTGGCAAAAGCCTGAAAATCCTTGACGGCATGGGCGTCAGTAGCGAGGACTCGCAACACCTGACCCGAGACCATTTCTGACAGCGCCTTCTTGGTGCGCAAAATCGGCAGGGGACAATTGAGCCCCTTCACATCCAGTTCTCGATCAATCTGCATGGTTTTAGTCCAACTCGTCAGGAGCGCGACATTCTAACCGCCGTCCCGCTTTCTCTTGTCTTCTTCCATTTGCAGCTTACGCAATTCGCGCAGACGAGCATCGACCGCCGACTGCTCGTAGAAATTCCCGTCAGTATCCTTCTGCGCAAACTGGAGTTGCTCTATCGCTTGCCCAAGTTGCCCTTGAAAGAAATAGTACTCGGCTTGCGCACGGTGTTGCTGCAAACGCTTGCCGGTTGCCGCAAAGGTCTTGGCCTGCAAGCCATGCAATCGAAAATCCGATGAATCCCGTTGCAATTGTGCTTCCAGAAAACTCAGGGCCTGGGGGTACGCTCCCGCAGCATAGAGAGATTCGGCGTAGCCATACACGAGCGATTTGGCCTGAGGGAAACGTTGCAGCGCCTTGCGATATATACCGTGCGCAGCAACCATGTCGCCGGATGCAGCGCTGATTTCAGCCGCGAGCCCGGCCAGAATAGATGAAGACTCTGTGAGAGGAAGCAGGTTCTCGCTGGCACGGCGAGCGCCCTCGACATCCCGGGCGCGCATCAATGCGTAAGACAAACCGTACTGAACCGCCGCTTGGGAAACATACTTCTTTTCCAGCAACAGTTTTTCGAATTCGGCCACGGCTTCCTTCGGCGTTCCCGACTGCGCCTTCAACTTCGCCCTCACCAGATGAAAATCCAGGCCGCTGACGACCTGACGGTAAGGCGAATCCTGCGCCCGGTTCTGCATATCTGAGAGCCGCTCCACGGTGAGAGGATGAGAACGCAAATAGACCGGCGCATTGTTTTCATAAAGACGCCCAGCCTTCTGCAGCCTTTCAAAAAAATCCCCCATCCCGCGCACATCAAAACCGGCTCTTTCCAAGGACAGATACCCCATGCGATCGGCCTCGCGCTCAAAGTCCCGGGAATAGGCCAACTGTGACTGAATCATTCCGGCCTGGACCGAGGTCATTGCACCGGCAGCCACAGAAGTGTTGGAACGCGCCGCCAGGATCCCGACGGCCATGGCAATCAAACCGGGAATGGTGTTCTGCTTTTCCTTGGCGATCTGCCTCGCCAGGTGGTTCTGCGTCACATGGGCGACTTCATGGGCCATGACGCCGGCCAGTTCCGATTCGCTCTGGGCCGTCAGGATCGTTCCGGTATTTATCCCGATGAATCCGCCGAACATGGCGAATGCGTTGACGGTATTGTCGCGAATCGCGAAGAAATGGAACTCCCCGGTCGGATTGTCGCTAGCCTCGACGAGGCGGCGACCAATGCGGGCCAAGTAGTCGTTGATTTCCGGATCATCCACATAGCTTGGTTCGCGCAGCCGGATCTGGTTCATGATGCTTTCACCGATCCTGCGTTCAAGTTGTGGCGACAATTCGGCGCGCGAAGACTCCCCCAGATCGGGCAGATCGCTGCCATAAACGAATCCGCTCGCGAGGAATGTGACTACTACGGCGAGCAATGCAGCGCGAAATCTTGCCTGCACCGAAGAGACCAGGAGATTCATGACTGTCCGAAAAACACAGGAAACAAGATCCTATGATATCGGACACGGAGCAATCAGGGTGTTACGGTTTGTTTCCCCGATCAAAGGCCATAAAAAAAAACCCGCCAACGGCGGGTTTTTTCAGCGTGGTCGAAATAATCAAGCACGTCCAATATTCGAAGCCTGCTTACCCTTTGGACCCTGTGTTACATCGAATGTAACTTTTTCGCCCTCTTTGAGGGTCTTGAAGCCGCTCATGGTTATCGCCGAAAAATGCGCGAAGAGATCTTCGCTGCCATCGTCCGGAGTAATGAAACCGAAACCCTTGGCGTCATTGAACCACTTCACTGTACCAGTTGCCATATTGCTACTTCCTTAAAAAAGACTAGATCCGGGCCAGGCCCGACTTGCATGCCTGGTCATCAACTGCTTGCAGAACCAAGACATGCAGCCTTTGTACGCTAGTTTTATCGGATGCGTCAAGCATTTTGCCGAAAGACTGCGGTAAACCGTGTGTTTTTTGCGAAAAAAGCCGCAAACGTGACGTCAAAACAATGGTTTTCGCATTCGGCAAGACTGGTTAGAATTGACTCATGGCAAAACCGCATCAGCAAGAAAGCTCAGTACTGGAAGCGCAACGGAAAAAACTCGCACCTCCGCCGCTCTATACCGTATTGCTGCTCAACGACGATTTCACGCCGATGGACTTTGTGGTTGTTGTGTTGCAGAAGTTTTTTTCGAAGAACCGAGAACAAGCAACCCAAATCATGCTCAAAGTTCACATGGAGGGACGCGGTGTCTGCGGGGTTTATCCACGCGATGTGGCGGCCACCAAGGTGGAGCAGGTGTTGAGCTTTGCACGGGAAAACCAGCATCCGCTGGCGTGCATAATGGAGGAGAATTGAATGATCGCGCAAGAACTTGAAATGAGTCTGCATATGGCCTTTGTCGAAGCCCGGCAAAAGCGCCACGAGTTCATCACGGTTGAACACCTTCTGCTCGCCCTGCTGGACAACCCTTCCGCTGCCGAAACATTGCGTGCCTGCGGCGGCAACATAGAACTGCTGAGAAAGGATCTCGGTCGTTTCATCGAGGAGCACACTCCGTCCATCGAAGGCAAAGACGACATAGACACCCAGCCGACCCTCGGATTCCAGCGAGTGATCCAGCGCGCCATTCTGCATGTCCAGTCTTCCGGCAAGAAAGAGGTCAATGGCGCCAATGTGCTGGTTGCCATTTTCGGCGAAAAGGACTCTCACGCCGTGTATTACCTCCAGAAGCAGAGTATTACCCGACTGGATGTCGTCAACTTCATCTCTCACGGCATCAGCAAGGTGCCGCAGCAACCGGCGCGCAGCGAACCGGAAGCGGAAACGGAAGGCGAACAGCAACCCGCACCCGGCTCGCTTGAAAGCTACACCATCAATCTCAACGCGCTGGCGCTGCAAGGCAAGATCGACCCGCTGATTGGCCGGGCGGCCGAGCTCGAGCGGGTAATACAGACCCTTTGCCGGCGACGCAAGAACAACCCGCTACTCGTCGGCGAGGCAGGCGTTGGCAAAACGGCGATCGCCGAGGGGCTAGCGCGGCGGATTGTGGAAAACGATGTCCCCGAGATTCTGGCCAACGCCAAGGTGTACGCGCTCGACATGGGCGCTCTGCTGGCCGGCACCAAGTACCGCGGCGATTTCGAACAACGCCTGAAGGCAGTGATCAAGCAACTGAGCGAAAATCCGAACGCCGTCCTGTTCATCGACGAGATTCACACGCTGATCGGCGCAGGCTCGGCTTCAGGCGGAACGCTCGATGCTTCCAATCTGTTGAAGCCGGCATTGTCCAATGGCCAGCTCAAGTGCATCGGCGCGACGACCTACAACGAGTTCAGGGTGATCTTCGAGAAGGACCATGCGCTGTCACGCCGCTTCCAGAAAATCGACGTTAACGAACCCTCGGTCAGCGACACCATCGAGATTCTCAAGGGTCTGAAATCGCGCTTCGAATCGCACCACGGAATCAAGTATTCGGCGGCAGCGATTACCTCTGCCGTGGATCTGTCGGTACGCTTCATCACTGACCGCCACCTGCCGGACAAGGCCATCGACGTGATCGACGAAGCCGGTGCGGCGCAGCGTATCCTGCCGAAATCGAGGCAGAAGAAAGTCATCGGCAAGCAGGATATCGAGGAAATCATTGCCAAGATCGCCCGCGTTCCTTCCGCCCAGGTTTCTTCCGACGACCGCAACGCGTTGAAGAACCTCGACCGCGACCTGAAGGCCGTGGTTTTCGGCCAGGATCCGGCCATCGACGCTTTGGCGCGCGCCATCAAGATGGCCCGCTCCGGCCTGGGCACACCGGGCAAGCCGATCGGCAGTTTCCTGTTTTCCGGCCCGACCGGCGTCGGCAAGACGGAAGTCGCCCGCCAGCTCGCCTACTGCATGGGGGTCGAGTTGCTGCGTTTCGACATGTCCGAATACCTCGAGCGCCACGCCGTTTCACGCCTGATTGGAGCTCCTCCGGGCTACGTGGGCTTTGACCAGGGCGGGCAACTCACCGAGGCCGTCACCAAGAAGCCGTATTGCGTGCTGCTGCTCGACGAGATTGAAAAAGCGCACCCGGATATCTACAACATTCTGCTCCAGGTGATGGACCACGGAACGTTGACCGACAACAACGGGCGCAAGACGGATTTCCGCAACGTGGTGATCATCATGACGACCAACGCGGGCCAGGAAGCCATCCAGAAATCGACCATGGGATTCACTGCGACGCGTCAGGCCGGCGACGAGATGGGCGAGATCAAGCGCCTGTTCACACCCGAATTCCGCAACCGGCTGGACGCCACAATATCCTTCAAGGCCCTTGACCACGACGTCATCCTGCGCGTCGTCGACAAGTTCCTGATGCAGCTTGAAGAACAACTGCACGAGAAGAAGGTTGAGGCGATCTTTACCGACCGACTCAAGGAACACCTGGCGACCAAGGGCTTCGATCCGTTGATGGGCGCCCGCCCGATGTCAAGGCTGATCCAGGACACGATCCGCGCCGCGCTGGCCGACGAGTTGCTGTTCGGCAAGCTGGCCAACGGCGGGCATGTCACGGTCGATCTCGACAGCGAAGGCAAGGTCCGGCTGGTATTTGCCGAGGAAGCGGAGACGGTCAGCTGAGCGTTGCCCGCTCCATCCAATGGCCTGAAGGATACTTCTCCATAAGTATTCTCAAGCCCTCACGACGCTTGCCAGACCGAGCAGGAGCAACAACAGCATCCACAGCACCAACGCCCGCCAGACCAGGCCAACCGCGCTCTGCATGAAGTCCAGGTCGGCTTCGTCGCCCACACCGAGCGACCCTGTCTCTGCAAGAGATTCATTTCCCGTGCCCGACGGATCCATGTTCAATCCCAAGGCTCCGTATCCCGCAGCCAGCACAATATCCGGCCCATTCCCCAAAGGCGACTCCGACACATTCTTGGCTTTTGTTTTCCAGCGATACATCGCCGTTTCAAAGTTTCCTACGACAGCGAATCCCGCAGCCGTCATCCGCGAAGGGAACCAGTCGAGCACGCTGAATGCTTGGCGGGAAAACCGACCGAAAATGCCGGACTCATCCGCGCCATGACGCCCCCACCTGCTCGCAAAGAATTCGGTGGCACGATACAGCATGGCCCCAGATGGCCCAGGAAACAGCATGAAGCAGACCAGCACGCCAAACACGTGCAGATGCGAAGCCTTGAGTGCTTCCTGAATGGACAGCCGGGCAATATCCGAAGACGAAAGCTCGTCTGACTGGATTCCTCGCCATTCAGCGAGAAGTTCCCTCGCATGCGGAAGATCATCCATACGCAAGGCAAGCTGGATATCGGTGAAAAAATGGCTGAACTGGCGAAACCCCATCGTCAGGTAGAGGACAAGGACGTTCCAGGCCCAAGCCAGGGCCGGGCTGAAGGAATGCAAGGCCGCATGGGTACCGCCAGCGATGATTACCAGACTACCGACGCCGGCCAGCCAGGCGATGATGCCATGACTGTGTTCCCCAGCGTTAAGACGCTCTTCTAGGAATCGCGCGAGGTACGCGAGCGGCGTATAGACCACGGCACGATAGGGTAGCGGCCGAACCTGTTCGATCAACAGGACGGCAATCAAAGAGAGAAGAGCCATGGCGAGATCACTCTGGAAATGCGCTTCCCACCGTTAGGGGCGAAGGGCGCACGATAGCACAGTTCAAACGGCAAGCAACCGCGCCAGGGTAACGATGATTCCTGCCGTGGCGCCCCAGATGAAATGCCGTCCATAGGGCATGGCGAAGAAATGGCGCGTACGTCCCTGGTACTCCCGGGAATGACGCTGGTGGTTGGCTGGATTCATCAGGAACGCCAGCGGTACTTCGAATACTTCCGCGACCTCGGACGGATCAGGCCTTAGCTCGAAAGGGGGTGTCAGGAAAGCCACTACGGGAGTAATCCGGTATCCAGTCACCGTACGGTATTCCGGCAAAAATCCGACAACCTCGACGTGCCGGGGCAACAGTCCGATTTCTTCTTTTGCCTCGCGCAGCGCCGTATGCTGCGGCGAAAGATCGTCCTCCTCGGCTCGCCCGCCGGGGAAACTGATCTGCCCGGCATGATCGCGCAGGTGCTCCGTACGCTGCGTCAGCAACACGGTCGGCCCCTGCTCGCGCAATACGATCGGAAACAGTACCGACGCCGCAACCAGATCCTGACGCTCGACACCAGCCTCGATGACCGGGTCGGCGCTGGCCGGCCGCTGCAACAGCACCGAACGCAGCAACTCAAGATCCACGTGGCGTGGCGCGGCCAGCTGTTCCGGCAGCCCGGCGCAATCAGTTTCCTTGGACAGTATCCTCTTCCTCAATTTCGGCATGGACGGATCCAAGCGCGTCCTGAAGGGTCTCTTCCGGCAACATGTTGATCGATGTGGCGACTTGATCTGCGGCCTCCACAGCGCCCACCGGCAATCGCTTGCTGTCCAAACTGGCAATCAGCACGGCGCTCGCTCCCACGACACGCAGCAGGCTTTGCCGTTCGCCCATCAGCATTTCGAGTTCACGGCGCAACATGGCTATTTCCTGATCGCGGTGCGGCATATAGTTTTCTCCTAGTAGCGTTTGATCAACGTCATGGTATCGCCATTCCGCTGCATTTCCATGCGGTTCAAAAAACTCATTCCAAGCAGTGTCACGGGCAGATCATGCTGATGCACCAGCGCGTCCACATTGTTCAGCACGATGTCGCCGACGCGCACCGAATTCACCTTGACTCTCGACACCATGGCCTGACCGTTGGCGGTATTGACAACTCCCGGCTCCCCCTTGCTCGGGTCGATCCCGATACGCCGGGCATCGCCCGCCCCGATGGAGACCATCGACGCTCCCGTATCGACGAGAAAGCGGACCGTCGCCCCGTTGATATTCCCGGTCGTAAAAAAATGTCCCCGCGCATCGGCCGTCAGCACGACACTGGACGGTCCGCCACCCGACGGCTGCGCTGCCACGTTCTGGCCGACGCGCAATACGCGCTTCTTGCCGTCGATTTCGAGGGTCGCGGTATCGCCCTCAATGGCCAGCACCTTGACTCCTTCTTCGGTTCTATTGCCCACGCCGACGATACGCGGCGCGCCGCCATTGATGGTCAGCAAGGCCTTGCCGGGAAACAACCCCGCCAGCCCAACGTCGGCCCCAAGAACCGCGGGCGCCCATAACCCGGCCCCGGACAAGCACAGGCAGCACAGGACGCTTCGCGTAAAATCGAATCCGGCACTATCGCCTGCACCTCTCTTGCTGAAGAGTCGAATCATGAAACCAGTCGCCATATTTCGTCACACCAGAACCGAAGGGCCCGGGTATTTTGCCACATTCCTCGCGCAGCACTCGATTCCATGGCAATTGATCGCCATTGATAGTGGCGAAAGCGTGCCCGCGTCCCCGGACGCGTTCTCCGGTATGTGCCTGATGGGCGGCACCGTCAGCGTTAACGATCCGCTGCCGTGGATCGGGCAGAGTTGCCATCTGATACGCGAAGCCGTTGCCAGGAATATACCGGTCCTCGGCCACTGCCTGGGTGGACAGTTGATGAGCAAGGCTCTGGGCGGACAGGTTACGAAGAACCCCTTCAAGGAAATCGGCTGGGGCCAGGCAAGGATGGATCGCAACGAGCAAGCAGCCCGATGGTTCGGCGACAGCGCTGACGAGAACGGACTGGTGACAGTCTTCCAGTGGCATGGAGAGACTTTCAGCGTTCCGCCGGGTGCCACACGCATTCTGACCAACCCGTTCTGCGCCACTCAGATGTTCGTTCTCGGCCCGCACCTCGGGATGCAGTGCCACGTTGAAATGACCCCCGAGATGATCGACTCCTGGAGCAATGGCTGGTCAGGCGAAACCCGGGGACTCCAAGTTCTTCCGCCCAGTATCCAGACGCCTGAGCAGATATCCCGGGAAACTCTCCAAAGACTGCCCGCCATGCGTCGATTGGCAGAGCAACTGTACTCGGTGTGGATCAGCGGGTTATCGCGGAATTGACCCGCAAAACAAAAACGCGGCATACGCCGCGTCGTTTTCCCGAACACTCCCGTCTCGGGAGCAGCCGGTCGGTTTATTGCTTGTGTTCCACAACGACACACTGGTAAACACCGCCGAAGAATGTCTTCTTGCGCCATGTAAACCGCTCGGCCTTGCTGGCGTAGTGCTGGATTTCATTCTTCCACATCGTCTCGGCAAACGGCTCCAGATAGTGATTCACGACCTTCAGGATGTAGCGGATCGGCTGCCATTTGGCCGGATTGTGGTAATCGACGAAAACAGCCTTGCTTCCCTTGGGCAGTTTTTCCAGCATGTGGTTGACGATTTCGAACTTCTTCTCTTCGGGCACTTCGTGCAACAGGAAAAAGCTGCAGATGAGATCGTAGCGATCGTCCTCGCCAATGGCATAACTGGCGGCATCGCTGCGAATGACGCGTGTCCACTCCATGCCCGCCAGCTTGCGCGTACCATGCTCGATCTGTATCGGCGTCACATCGGTCAGGTGAAACGCGCCCTTGGGTCCGACCTTCCGCGCCGCGCGGGTCACTAGGTCGCCATAGACATGAGCCAGCTGCCACACGCGCATTCCTTCCTTGATCTCGTTCAGGTACGCGCGCATCAGGCGTTGATCATTCAGGAACAGAAGCACCCGCACGACCCAGTTGTGATCCAGTGCCCGCACCCACTTGGGATCGACGTACGCCCAGTCGTACACTTCGGTCATGTAGGCCGGAACGCCCTCGTAATAGGGATCCATGGCGAGTGACGGGTGGTTCTTGGTCATTTTCTATCCTATCTATGCAAATTTCTCGAGCTACCGTAGTAAGTAGCCCACGAATCGCCTGCGCGGCACTGTGGGATGGGCGGACCGAGAAGCAAAAAGGAGGGATTATCCTCCAACCTTGGCGACACGGTCAAACATCGAAAGCTGATGGAGACAAGACAAATCCCTTTTATTTCATGGCACTTGCGGCGGCGACACGCACCGCTTCCACAATCCACCACGGTTTCGGTACGTCACGCAAAGCGCGTCTATCAGGAGTCAGTCCCTGCAGGGGCGTCACCGGCCCGTCACGACGGCAGCGGTGCGAACAGGGCCGCAATGTCGTCCTCTCCGAATTTGAGCACGGCACTGCTATCCGCCGAGAGAATTCCCTCGGCCAGTTCGGCCTTGCGCTCCTGCAATGCCAGTATTTTTTCCTCGATGCTGCCAGCCACGATCAGTTTGTACACAAACACGGGCTTGTCCTGGCCGAGGCGATGCGCACGGTCAGTGGCCTGGTTTTCCACGGCCGGATTCCACCACGGGTCATAATGGATCACCGTATCGGCCGCCGTGAGGTTCAGCCCCACGCCGCCCGCCTTAAGGCTGATCAGGAAGACGGGAACCTCGCCGGATTGGAAGCGACTGACCGGCAACTCGCGGTCGACCGTATCCCCGGTCAGCACGACGTAATCGAGACCGGCTCGTTTCACTTCGTTTTCGATCAGCGCCAGCATGGCGGTGAATTGCGAAAAGACCAGTATCCGCCGTCCTTCGTCGACGAGTTCCGGCAGCATGGTCATCAACAGATCCAGCTTCGCCCTTTCCTTGACCCGCTGCGCGGCCAGGGCCTTGACCAGGCGAGGATCGCAGCAGACCTGCCGTAACTTGAGCAAGGCGTCCAAGATAACAATCTGGCTGCGTCCGAATCCCTTGCTGGCGATTTCCTCGCGCACCATCACGTCCATCGCCGCCCGCACGGCCTCGTAGAGATCGCGTTGGCTTCCCGCAAGTTCCACCTTGCGCAGGATGATGGTTTTGGGAGGCAGTTCGGGAGCCACTTCTTCCTTGCGCCGACGCAGGATGAACGGACGAATGCGTTGTGCCAGCAAGTCGCGCCGCTGCGTATCGCCCTGTTTCTCGATGGGGGTGCGCCAGTATTTGGCAAAGGTATTGCTGTCACCGAGGAACCCCGGGAGCAGGAAATCGAACTGACTCCACAATTCGCCCAGGTGGTTCTCCAGCGGTGTTCCGGTAAGACACAAGCGATGCCGCGCCTCGATCCGGCGCACCACCTCGGCGCCCTGGCTGCGCGAATTCTTGACCGTTTGCGCTTCATCCAGAATCAGCATGTGATAAGCAAAGCGGGTCAATTCAGCCGCGTCCCGCCACAGCAGCGGATAGGTCGTCAGCACGACGTCATGTTGCGAGATTTCGTCGAAGCGCGATTTCCGGTCGACGCCCTGAAGAGACAACAGCGACAGCGACGGGGCGAAACGCGCGGCCTCGTTCATCCAGTTGAAGACAAGAGAAGTCGGCAGGACGACGAGCGCCGGGCGGTCCAGGCGTCCGGATTCCTTTTCCAGCAGCAGGTGTGCCAGTGCCTGCGCCGTCTTGCCGAGACCCATATCGTCGGCCAGTATCCCTGACAAACCATGCTCGCGCAGGAACTGCAGCCAGGACACACCTTCCTTCTGGTACTCGCGCAATTCCAGCCCAAGCCCGGCCGGCGGATCGATGCGGCGCACACCTTGCGCCTCCATCAGCCGGTCGGCGAGGGCCATGATTTCCTCCTGTCCGCGGAATTGCCAGCGACTGGTATCGCTCAACACCTTCAGCCGTTGCGCATCGAAGCGGGAAATCTTCAGCCGTCTGCCGTCGAAGCTATCGAACAGATCGATGAGCGTTGCCGCGAGAGGCTTCAGGCGGCCGGCAGGTACTCGCAACCTCAGGTTATTGGGCGTTCTCAGCTCGATCAGTTCATCGTCGGCGATCCTGAGCAGCTCGACTGTCTCCAGCCAGCGCGCATCCCGCTTGAACAGCGAGGCCAGCAACGGCGCCAAGGGCAGACGTTCGCCGTCAACGATGACCCCCATGTCGAGATCGAACCAACCGTTTTCAGAGGGCAGCAGGTCGGCTTCCCAAGCGTCGACCTGCAACGCATGGTGACGAAACTCTTCATCGAATTCGATCTGCCAGCCTGCCTCGCGCAGGACAGGAAGCACCGTCTGCATGAAATCCGGCCACACCGCTTCGCATTCCAGTCCGTACGCATTCCCGGGCAGACAGCCGCAGGCACTCAGCACGGACTCCGGAACGCGCTCCAACCCGTTTGCGGCGAGAACGTCCAGATATCTGCTTTCCTGCTCGCGCTGCCGTTGGACACGAACCGTTTCGCCATCGGCGAGCGCGATGAATTGTCGTTCGTCGTGCGCATCGACCTCGGCATCCTGATAACGAAACACGGGCAGGGCCACATCGAAGCCGCCAGCCTCCGGCTTCTCGGCGTACCCTCTCCAGCATCCATGACCACTGATATCCAGTGTTTGCAAACGAAGCACAGGTTGCACACAGGCATCAATACAACGTACGGAGGCCTGGGCATTCTCGTCGGGAGGTGGTAGCTCCGGCGCGAGCTCGGACAGCATGTCTGCAACCAGGGCCGCCTGCAGGTCGCCCAGTGGCGGCATTGCAAACAGCCGCCCGATGATCTCGCGGTCTCCGGGTACCTCGAGCGGTCCCACGACTCCCCTGTCGAGATCGACGTACCAGGGCGGCAACAGCGGGATCGCCAGCGTGGCTTCGGCAAGCGCCCGAAAGCAGGGGCGTTGATAACCCTGAGGATCGATTCGCCAGCCAAATTTTCCCGGACGCGCCTCACCCTGAAGCAGGGGAGAGAGATCCGTCGCCAGCGCAAACCGTCCGGTCCGGATCAAACGCTGCAGAAGTTCGGCGCCATTTCGCTTGCCCAGGGAGAATGCGCGCAATCCGCAATCATCGAGTCGCTCATCCCACAGCAGGCGCAGGATGTCCACATCCTGTTCACTGACAAAGGGCGGCGGCTTGGCGAATGCCCGATCGATTTCCCACCACGCCTCAGCGTCCTCCAGATCACGTCCGCGATGCACCGTTATGCCGAACCCGCTTGCATCCTGAGTCCAGTGCAAAAGGTAGAAAAGCTGATTGCGGCTGGCGGACGGCTTGCTTCCGCTCTGGCTGACGGCCAGTGACACGCGTCGCAATTCTTCCGCCCAGGAAAGTCCTGCCGGAGTAGTACTTTCCTTTTCTTGCAGATCTTCAGCAGTCTTGGACGACATCAATAACAGAATTCACCGGGCGAAATACTCGACAGAGCGCGGAATGACTGTCTGGACTAACAGCACCGTTCCACCCACGAAAAGAGCGCGCACCGGCTTCGCCGACCGGAAAGCGCAACCGCATAGTTTATTCGATTCGGGACGGTAGTTGAGGCGAAATCGACATTACCTCAACACAACAAGGATTGGTTTGTTGTATCAGTCGCGGAAATTCCCGTACTTGATCGGGAAATCGGTGATGGCCTTGGTCACCGTGGCGATGCACGCCTGCAATTCGTCGCGCTTGGCGCCGCTCACTCGGACCGTATCGCCCTGAATCGAGGCCTGGACTTTCAACTTGGAATCCTTGACAAGCTTGACGATCTTCTTGGCCAGTTCGGTCTCGATGCCGATCTTGATCTTCAATTCCTGCTTGACCTTGTTGCCGGAGATTTTCTGGACCGACTGGTGATCCAACCGCTTCACGCTCTCCTTTTCCTTCTTTTCCATGGCCGGAAACAGGATGTCCTTGATCTGCTCAAGCTGAAAGTCGGAATCCCCGTACAACGTGATGATCTTGTCCTTCTCGTTGAGTTCGACCTTGGCCGAGGTCCCCTTGAAATCGTAACGTGCGTCGATCTGGCGACTGGTAACGTCAATCGCGTTTTTCAGCGCGACGATATCGGCTTCCGAGGAAAAATCGAACGATGGCATGACGCTCTCTCCTGCACTCAACCAAAGTGGCAAACGTAGTGGTACGGCTCTTCGCAAGCAATTTCAAACGACGAATTGCCGGGCACGTTGAACGACTGTCCGGCCGAGTAGGTCGTCCACTCGCTCTCGCCTCTCAGTCGCACCTTGCAGGAACCGCCGACGCCTTCCATGATTTCCGGCGCGCTGGTGTTGAAGACCAGCGACGACGGAAGAATGACGCCCACGGTTTTTTTGGTGCCGTCGGTGAACTGGACGGTATGACTTACGCATTTGCCGTCGAAGTAGACATTGGCCTGCTTGACGACGCTCACATTATCGAACTGAGACACTTTCACACCCCTCCCAAAACCTTCTGGATCACCGACTTGGCAACGAAGCCAAGCATGCCGAAGGACAGCACAAAAAACAGGACGAAGGTCCCGGTCTTCCCGGCCTTCGTCT
Source organism: Candidatus Accumulibacter sp. UBA704 (assembly GCA_002304785.1). Classification (GTDB taxonomy): domain Bacteria; phylum Pseudomonadota; class Gammaproteobacteria; order Burkholderiales; family Rhodocyclaceae; genus Propionivibrio. Next base: position 23,645 of record DBMG01000165.1, read on the forward strand.
TCCAGGCGAGTTCGCCGATGATGAACAACATGAACAGCATGAAGGCACCGACGCCGAAAGTCATGCCGAAGCTGGACACCTGCTCTTCAGTAAAGCCAATCATCGACCGTGCGGCCAAGCTTCCCGCCAATTCACTGCAGACACTATGAATTCACGCGGCCAAGGAGCAGAAACTCCATCAGCGCCTTCTGCACGTGCAGGCGATTTTCCGCCTCGTCCCAAACAAAGCTCTGCGCCCCGTCGATCACCTCGGCGGTCACTTCCTCGCCGCGATGCGCCGGCAGGCAATGCAGGAAGATGGCATCGGGGTTGGCCAAGCGCATCATTTCGCCATCGACCTGCCAATCGGCAAAGGCTTTCAAGCGTTCCTCGTTCTCTGCCTCGAACCCCATCGAGGTCCACACGTCCGTGGTCACGATGTCGGCGCCACGCACCGCCTCCATCGGATCGGCGAACTGGCGGACGTGCCCGGTTCCGCGCAGCCCGGCTTTGGCCGGATCGACCTCATAACCCGGAGGCGTCGACACATGGACGTTGAACCCCAGCACCTCACCGGCCTGCAGCCAGGTATGGCACATGTTGTTGGAATCGCCGATCCAGGCCACCGTCTTGCCTTTGATGGATCCCCGATGCTCGATATACGTAAAGATGTCGGCCATGATCTGGCACGGATGATATTCGTTGGTCAGGCCGTTGATGACCGGCACGCGCGAGTTCGCCGCGAAACGCTCGACGATGGTCTGTTCGAACGTGCGGATCATCACCAGGTCGCTCATGCGCGAGATCACCTGCGCCGCGTCCTCCACCGACTCGCCACGCCCCAGTTGCGAATCGCGGGTGTTCAGGTAGATGGCCGTCCCGCCAAGTTGCTGGATCCCGGCTTCGAAGGACAGGCGCGTGCGCGTGCTGGCTTTCTCGAAGATCATCACCAGCGTGCGGTCGCTCATGGGCCAGTAGCGCTGGTACGCCTTGAATTGTGCCTTGATCCAGCGTGTGCGATCGAACACATAGGCGTATTCGTCGCTGGAAAAATCATTGAACTGGAGGTAGTGCCTGACAACTGGCTTAACGATTGTCATGTCCGCACCCGATCAGGAAGAAAGAAAACCACGAATCAGCGCCGCCAACCGCTCAACCAGTTCGCGGCCGTCGTCGGCAGAGAAATTCAGCGAGGGCAACAAGCGAACGACCTTGTCCGCAGTGACATTGATCAGCACCCCTGCCTCGAGTCCCAGTTTGACCAGATCCCCGCAAGGCCGGTCAAGTTCGATGCCGATCATCAACCCCTGGCCGCGAATCCCGACGACACCCTTGACGCCCGACAGCGCCAAGCCAAGCCCATCCCTGACGAGTTTTCCGATCGCATCCGCGTTTGCCAGCAGGTTTTCCTTCTCGATCACGTCGATCGTCGTCAATGCCGCCGTAGTGGCCAGTTGGTTGCCACCGAAGGTCGAGCCGTGATTACCCGGCTTGAACAGCCCAGCCGCCTTTCCAGCGGCAAGACAGGCGCCAATCGGGACGCCACTGGCCAGCCCCTTGGCCAGACTGACCACATCGGGAAGAATGCCGGCATGCTGAAAACCGAACCAGGTTCCTGTCCGCCCCATGCCACACTGTACTTCGTCGCAGATCAGGAGCCAGCCGTTTTCGTCGCACAGTTTACGCAGTCCGCGCTGATATTCGAGATCTGCGACATAGATGCCGCCTTCGCCCTGAACAATCTCGAGCATCACGGCAACGACATTCTTGTTGTGCTCGGAGATGGCGCGCACCGCTTCCAGATCGTTGAACGGCACACGCACGAACCCGGAGACAAGCGGCTCGAACCCCGCCTGGACCTTCCGGCTGCCGGTCGCGGAAAGGGTTGCCAGGGTACGGCCATGGAACGAATGCTCCATGACGATGATGGCCGGATTATCGACACCGCGCTGATGACCGTAGAAGCGCGCCAGTTTGATCGCAGCCTCGTTGGCTTCGCACCCGGAATTGCAGAAGAACACCTCTTCCATGCCTGACAACTCGGCCAGTTTGTCCGCCAGTTGTTCCTGCTGCGGCATGCGATAGAGATTCGACGTATGCAGCAATCGGCCGGCCTGTGCGGCAATTGCTGCAACAAGGGCCGGATGGTTGTGCCCCAGCGTGCTGACGGCAATTCCCGAAAGCCCGTCAAGATAGGTTTTGCCCTCGGTATCGGTGACCCGGCTTCCGCTTCCATGACTGAAAGCCACAGGCAACCGCGCATAGGTATTCATCACGTGAGACATCTTCGATCCCTAACTGAGGTGCATAAAACTGAAACGGCGGCCTACGCCGCCGCCGGAATAAACCGGTACCTGCCGGTACCTGCGGGCACTGTCTGCAACTGACAATGAACCGAACATGCAAGAGCGGAAATTCTAAGAGAAAACAGGTAGCTTGTATAGCCGAAACCAAAGACAAACGGCGCCCGCGGGCGCCGTCGTCACACAAGCAGATACTCCGACGATCAGGCAGCCAGCGCCTTGATCTGTGCCGAGAGACGGCTCTTGTGGCGGGAAGCCTTGTTCTTGTGAATGATCTTCTTGTCGGCGATGCGATCGAGCACCGAGACGGATTCCTGGAAAATGCTCTGAGCGGCAGCCTTGTCGCCAGCGACAATCGCCTTTTGCACACGCTTTACGGCCGTGCGCAAGGTGGAGCGCAGGCTTGCGTTGTGGGCGCGTTGCTTGACGGCTTGGCGGGCACGCTTGCGGGCTTGTGCGCTGTTGGCCATGAATTGATCCCCAAAAAAGCTGTTGAGTTAATCGAAAACGCGGGATTTTACAGATTCGTCCCGGCGATGGCAAGCGATAGTTGATTCGACAGTTGATTTAGCCGCTTTCATTCTGTTTCACTCGCCCCTGTATGCAGCTAAGATGGCGGCTTCCCCACTTGCCAGCAAACTCCGATGAATCTGCTGAAAGCCCTGGCCACCGTCAGTAGCATGACCCTCCTCTCGCGCATCCTGGGCTTCGTGCGCGATTTCGTGATTGCCCGGATTTTCGGCGCCGGACTGATGACCGACGCTTTCTTCGTTGCCTTCAAGCTGCCCAACCTGTTGCGCCGGCTGTTCGCGGAAGGAGCATTCTCGCAAGCGTTCGTGCCGATCCTCGGGGAGTACAAGAACAAGCTAGGCGAGCCCGAGGCAAAACGCCTCGTCGACCATGTCGCCTCGCTCCTGGCGCTCGTCCTTGTCTTCGTCACGCTGCTCGGCATGGCGGGAGCACCACTCCTCGTATACATCTCCGCGCCCGGGTTTGCCAGCGAGCCGGACAAGTTCGCCCTGACTGTGGAACTCACTCGCATCACCTTCCCTTACATCCTGTTCATGTCGCTCGTGGCACTGTCCGGCGGCATTCTCAACACCTGGAACCGTTTTGCCGTGCCGGCCTTCACCCCGGTGCTGCTCAACGTCACCTTCATCGCCATGGCCCTGTTCGCTGCGCCCTGGTTCGACCGCCCCGTTATCGCCCTGGGCTGGTCGGTGTTCATCGGTGGCGCGCTGCAACTCGCCTTTCAACTGCCCAGTTTGAAACGCATCAACATGCTACCGCGCTTCGCGCTGGACTGGCGCGACGCCGGCGTGCGCCGCATCCTGACGCTGATGGCGCCCGCCGTCCTCGGCGTATCAGTATCGCAGGTCAGCCTGCTGATCAACACTATATTCGCTTCCTTTCTCGACACCGGCAGCGTGTCCTGGCTGTATTACGCCGACCGGTTGATGGAGTTCCCGTCAGGCATGCTCGGTGCCGCGCTCGGCACGATTCTGCTGCCGTCGCTGGCCAAGTACCACGCAGGACAAGAATACGACGAGTATTCAAGACTGCTCGACTGGGGTCTGCGCCTGACTCTGCTGCTGGCCGCCCCGGCTGCGGTTGCGCTGGCGATCATCGCCGTGCCGTTGATCGCCACCCTGTTCCACCACGGCGCCTTCACGACCGTCGACGTGTTCAAGACCCGCGATGCGCTGGTCGCCTACAGCCTCGGACTGCTAGGCCTGATTCTCGTCAAGGTGCTGGCCCCCGGCTTCTACGCCCGGCAAAACGTGCGTACGCCGGTAAAAATCGGGCTGGTCACGCTGCTCGTCACGCAGGTGCTCAATCTTGCCCTGATAGGCTGGATGAAGCATGCTGGGCTGGCACTGTCCATCGGACTCGCTGCCTGCCTGAATGCCATGATGCTTTACCGCGGCCTGCGCCGGCACGGGATCTATACGCCGCAACCCGGTTGGTTGGCGTTCTCGCTGAAATTGCTCGTGGCGCTCACAGTGATGGGCGGAACACTCTGGTTCACCAGCGGCAATTACGACCAATGGCTACACTGGAACCTGTCCGCTCGTCTGTTGCGACTTTCGCTGGTCGTCGCCGCCGGGGCTGGCGTCTATTTCGCTACACTATGGATTATCGGCTTTCGTCTCAGGAACTTCAGACGTCGCGCCGCCGAATGACCCCTCAGGAGAATCCACCATGAAACTTAACAGCAGCAGCTTCGCGGACGGACAAAAAATCCCGGGCGATTTTTCCTTCTGCATTCCCGATCCGGCACATCACGTCTGCCTCGGCAAGAACCTGAATCCGCAACTGGCGTGGGCCGACGCGCCCGCGGAAACAAGATCGTTTGCCCTGATATGCCACGACCCGGATGTTCCGAGCCGGGGTGACGACGTTAACCAGGAAGACCGGACCGTGCCGGCTGGGCTGCCGCGCGTGGATTTTTTTCACTGGGTGCTGATCGACCTTCCAGTCAGCGTCCGCCAGATTGATGCCGGGGAGTTCTCCGCCGAGGTCACCCCACGTGGCAAATCCGGGCCGGCGACCCTGCATGGCGCCAGGCACGGCATCAACGACTACACAGGATGGTTCGCCGGCGACGGCGACATGCGCGGGGATTACTTCGGCTACGATGGCCCCTGCCCGCCCTGGAACGACGAGATCCACCATCGCTACGTGTTCACAGTCTTCGCCCTGGATGTGGAAAAACTGCCGATAGAAGGAAAGTTTGGCGGCCAGCAGGTCCGTGAGGCAATGCAGGGCCACATACTTGCGCAGGCCAGCCTGACCGGAACTTATTCGCTGAATCCTGCAATCACCCTGTAGAGACGGGCACTGCCCGACCGCCAAAACCTACGGGGCCAGCCATGCTGACCCCGTTTGCTTCCTGCGCAGGCGACGCAATAATCGAGCAGCCTCGTGCTGATTATGCAGGACAATCGAGCGCAGCTAACGCGGCCCGGGTAATTTCCTCGACACTGCCCGACCCGGAGATAGTCAGGACTCTTGGTGCATCAGGATCTCCGGTATCCGACCATTGCGCATAGTAATCGATCAGCGGCCGCGTCTGCGCGTGGTAGATCTGCAACCGCTTGAGCACCGTCTCGCGACAATCGTCGTCGCGTTGAACCAGCGGCTCCCCGGTCACGTCGTCCTTGCCTTCGACCTTGGGCGGGTTGAAGACGATGTGATACGTTCGCCCGGAACAGAGATGAACGCGGCGGCCGCCCATGCGCTCGACGATCTCGGCATCGGGCACGTCGATCTGCAGGACAAAATCAACCGCAACACCTGCCGACTTGATGGCCTCGGCCTGCGGAATGGTGCGCGGAAAACCGTCGAACAGAAAACCAGCCTGGCAATCGTCCTGAGCCAAACGCTCCTTGACCAGGGTGACGATGACGTCGTCGGAAATCAGACGTCCCTGATCGATCAGCTTCTTGGCTTCGACACCCAGCGGCGTACCCGCCTTGATTGCCTTACGCAGCATGTCCCCCGTGGAAATCTGCGGAATACCGTATTTCTCGCAGATGAACTTGGCTTGCGTCCCCTTGCCGGCGCCCGGCGGCCCGAGCAGTATCAGTCTCATTTTTTCCTCGTGGTTATGGATTGGATTATGGGCGGAAAGATCGCGTCACCCGTGCTCGCCGGACGACTGGAAAAAGCACGCCGATCAGGAGTTCCGGCTGAACCACTCCTGCATGCGCGCGGCGTCTTCGGGAGTATCTACGCCGGGCATGGGCAAATGATCGGATACAACAACGCTGATGCGGTAGCCGTGCCACAGGGCACGGAGCTGTTCCAGGGCCTCGACGCTTTCCACGGGCGATGGCGCCAGTTTGGCGTACGCGCGCAGGAAACTGGCGCGATAGGCGTAGAGCCCGATATGACGATATGCCGGCAATCCGGGAGGTAACGAGTCTTTCTGTTTGGCGAAATGGTCGCGCGCAAAGGGGATTGGCGCCCGGGAGAAATACATCGCATCGCCATTTGCCTTGCACACCACCTTGACCACGTTCGGCGCGAAGAAATCGGCCGGATTATCGATCGGGTGCGCCACGGTGGCGATATCCGCGCCACTCTCGGCGAGTTGGCGCGCCGTCTGTGCGATCAGTTCGGGATCAATCAGCGGCTCGTCTCCCTGCACGTTGACAACGATCGTATCGTCGCTCCATCCACGCTGCTCAACGACTTCGGCCAAGCGATCGGTCCCGGTCGGATGATCGGCACGGGTGAGCAAGACGCACAAACCATGCTTTTGAGCCGCACTGACCACATCGGTATGGTCGGTAGCCACCCAGACCTCCTCGGCTCCTGAACGGACGGCGCATTCCGCCACCCTGGCCACCATCGGTTTGCCTCCCAGATCGAGCAGAGGCTTGGCCGGCAGGCGTGTCGAAGCGTAGCGTGCAGGAACCACGGCCTTGAATTTCGGGTTAGGCAGCGACATCAGATATCCTCCTCGGAAAGACGACGCGCCTGGTCCTCAAGCATGATCGGAATGTCGTCACGCACCGGAAACGCCAGTTTGCAGGGTTTGCACACCAGTTCCAGCTCGGCCTTGCGATACTCGAGGTTGGCCTTGCAAATCGGGCAAACGAGGATATCAAGCAAGCGTGCGTCCATTCAACTTCTCCAGAATTGTGTCCAGCAGGGAGCGCCCGAACGGTGGGTCTTCGATCCGCGCCTCGACCGGCAATACCCATGCCTCCGGCAAGGCCAAACCTGAGCATTTTACCGCATCTTTTTCGGTCATCAGCAGCACGCCACCGTCGGCGAACGAAAAATCCTGCGCACCATATGCATGATGATCCGGGAACGGATGCGGCGAGAAATCGAGCCCCATCGCCGCGAGTTGGGCAAAGAACCGGGAGGGATCGCCGATCCCGGCGACCGCATGCAACGGCTTACCGCGCAGTTGCCCGGCTGAGCACGTTAGTTTCCTGTCGTTGAGGGCGACGAAACATTCGCCGGCGAGACGCATCGGAAACTGGGGTTTGCCGCACTCTTTCCCGCCCAACTGGCCGACTCCGCCATTCCACACCACCGCCGTCGCCTGGGCCAAGCGAGACAGAGGCTCGCGCAGCGGCCCCGCCGGCAGCAGACAGCCATTCCCCGCGCCACGTCCGTCGAACACCACGATTTCGGCCGACCTTTCGAGCCGGTAGTGCTGCAGGCCGTCATCGGAAACCACGATATCGCACTCAGGATGCTCCGCCAGCAGCGCTCGCCCGGCCGCTATGCGGTCCCGCCCGACGAATACCGGAACATCGCTGCGCCGGGCCAGCAACAAGGGCTCGTCTCCGACCGTTGCCGCGTCGGACGCCGCGGTCACGCACAGGATTTCGTCTTCCGCTCTTCTGCCATATCCGCGACTGATGATTCCAGGACGCCAGCCCTGCTCACGCAGGCGTTCCACCAGCCAGAGCACCAGCGGCGTCTTGCCGCTGCCGCCAACCGTCAGGTTGCCGACGACCACCACCGGGACTGATAGCCGCAGCGATGGACTGACTCCGAGACGATAGAAGGCGCGGCGAAGCGCGACAATACTGCCGAACAGCCAGGACAGCGGCAACAGGAACAGCAGGATTGGCGCCAGCGGCCGCTGGTTCCACAAGCGCGGCAGGCATTGGGCAAGACCGTCGCGGCTCATGGCTCGCCCGGATCAACGCGGCGATTGCGTGGCGAAGGAGATGTGTGGATACCCGGCCGCCTGGGCAGCCTGCATGATATCGACAACGCTCTGGTGCGTTGCCTTGGCATCGGCATTGATCACAATGACCGGATCCTGCCGGTCACCGGCAGCGCGCCGCAAGGCTTCGCTGATTGAGCGGACATCCATCGCGGCCAAAGGCGTCTTGTTGACCAGCACCTGCCCGGTCGCCGTCACGGCAACGCTCACTTCATTGGGCTGTTCGGCCTGTTTGCTTGCATCCGCAGTCGGCAGATTGATCTCCAGCCCGGAGAATTTCGCATAGGTCGTGGTGAGCATCAGGAAAATGATGATCACCAGCAGCACATCGATCAGCGGGATCAGGTTGATTTCCGGCTCGTCGTAACCGCGGCCGCGCTGGAAGTTCATGGCCGCATCCTCATGCCTTGCGCTCACCGTGCAGGACTTCGACGAGGCGCACCGCCTGCTGCTGCATGTCGATCACGAAACTATTCACCAGCGCCCGAAAATGCCTCCAGAAGATCATGCTCGGAATGGCGATCAGCAGGCCAAAGCCGGTGTTGTACAAGGCCACCGAAATACCGTGCGCCAGTTGCACCGGATTGCTGCCGGTCGGTGCCTGCGAACCGAAAATTTCAATCATCCCGACCACCGTACCGAACAGACCCATCAAGGGGCTGATCGAGGCAATGGTTCCGAGCGTCGTCAGATAGCGTTCGAGCTCGTGAGCTACCACGCTGCCGGTTTCCTCGATCGCCTCACGCATGACTTCGCGTGTGCTGCCGACATTGCGCAAGCCGGCAGCCAAAACACGCCCCAAGGGCGACTGGGCTTCAAGCACAGTGATGGTTGATTCGTTTACGCCCTGCTGCCGGTACTCGCCAATCACGCGCTGGAGCAGCCCCGGAGGCAACACCCTGTGCCGACGCAAGGCGCCGACGCGTTCGATAATCAGAGCGACGGCAACAATCGACGCGAACAACAAAGGCCAGATCGGCCAACCGGCGGCCAGAATGATCGAGAACACACTATCCCCTTCAGGATGATTCAAGCATAGAACTTTAGCCTGAGCCGTCGCCAGCGGCAAGTCCCGAGCTCCGGCAATACTAAAATCCTTATCCACAAAATCTGTGGATAACTTTGTGGATCAAATTTGGGAACAGTACCTAAACCCCCTTCCTGAAAGGCTTTTTCACACTTTGCAGAAAAAATCAGCAATTCTTATTTAACGTTTAAAATCATACTGTTACAATAAAACTCTTACGGCTCAAGGCTTTCAGGCAGAAGTCTCCCTTTAAACCCAGCAAGGATGTGCATCATTTGACAAGAATGTAGAATTGATGCATGACAGACCCCTCTCCCTTTGACGCAAGCCTTGCCACGCCTGCACCGGTCCTCACCGTTTCGCTGCTCAACCGTCTGGCACGCGAACGGCTCGAATCGGCATTCCCGCTGTGCTGGGTTGCCGGCGAGATTTCCAACTTGACAGTCGCTGCCTCCGGACACGCCTACTTCTCGCTGAAGGACGGCAGCGCACAGGTACGCTGCGTGATGTTCCGCAACCGAGCCCAAACGTTAGGGTGGCGCCTGGAAAATGGCCAGCACGTCGAAGCGCGTGTCCTGGTCACTCTTTACGAGGCCCGCGGCGATTTCCAGCTCAACGTGGAAACGGCGCGCCAAGCCGGCGTCGGCAATCTCTACGAGCAGTATCTGCGCCTCAAGGACAAACTGGAGCGCGAAGGCCTTTTCGCCGGGGAAATCAAGCGCCCCCTGCCGTACTTCCCGCGCCGGATAGGCATCGTCACGTCGCCACAAGGGGCTGCATTGCGCGACGTGCTGACGACGCTGACGCGCCGGGCACCACAGGTCAGTATCGTGATCTACCCGACGCTCGTCCAGGGGGATACGGCTCCCGGCCAGATAGCCTCGGCGATCGGCGTTGCCAGCGAACGGCACGAATGCGATGCCCTGATCCTCTGCCGGGGTGGCGGCAGCCTGGAAGACCTTTGGGCTTTCAATGCCGAATCCGTGGCCAGGGCTATTCGCGCGTGCCGGATCCCGGTCATCACGGGGATCGGCCACGAAACCGATTTTTCCATCGCCGATTTCGCCGCGGACCAACGGGCAGCCACACCCACCGCAGCGGCAGAGCTCGCGGCACCCGAGCGTTCGGTACTGGAGAATCGTCTTTCCGACCTGAGACGCGCGCTGAAACGCCTGTGCGAACGCGGATTGGAAAGGCAAGGCCAGCGGGTCGACATGCTGTCACGGCGTCTGATCCATCCCGGGCAGCGCCTGGCGCAGCAACGCGAACTCCTGACGGCCTATCAGCGGCGCCTGACGGCCGCCCTCAGTCAGTCCACCGGCCGCGGCAGTCTCCAACTGGCGCGACTGAGCCAACGCCTGCGCCTTGTTCGGCCGGACACAGCGAAACAGCGCGGACGACTGGAAATGCTGGAGGAAAGAATGCACAACGCCTGGTTCGCCGCCCACGGGCAGCGCGGCGCGCAACTCTCCCGCCTCGACGCCAGCCTGGCCCATCTCAATCCGATTGGCGTGCTGGCGCGCGGCTACAGCATCGTCACCGACGCCTCGGGCACGATCCTCCGGAGCAGCAGCACACTGGAACCAAATGATTGCATCACTGTCTGTTTCCACGCAGGCCGCGCGAAGGCTCTGATTACTTCGGTGCAGCACTGAATTCAGAACGAAAACCAAGACCAACGCCGCTCTAACTCAATCAAGGAGAAACGATGGAACACCAACTGCCGCAACTTCCTTTTGCCCTGGATGCCCTTGC
>DBMG01000099.1:0-10677 GCA_002304785.1 Candidatus Accumulibacter sp. UBA704
GACGTGCGGCAGGCGGCCCAGCGTGCGGGCGTCATCGAGCGTCAACGGGCGCACGGAGCTGGGGATGCCGGTCGGGTTGGGGCCGGAGGTCTTGACCTTGCCCGGAGCTACGTTGATCAGGTTGGTACCGAACTGGGTGAATTCCGACAGCACGAATCGATGGATGCCCTCGCCGATCGAGGTGAGCAGTATGACGGCGGCGATGCCCACGGCAATCCCGAGCAACGTCAGGAAGCTGCGCAGCCGGTGCGCGGTGATGGCGCGCCAGGCAAGGTGAATGGAGTCGGAAAAGCGGATCATTGCAGGTTACCGCTTGGCCAGTGACTCGACCGGATCGAGCCGCGCCGCGCGGCGGGCCGGCAGCACGCCGAACAAAATGCCGGTGACCAGTGCCGTGCCCAGCCCGGCGATTGCCGCCCAGTCCGGAGGGTAGGCCGGATAGACCGGGTACAACTGGCGAATGATGGCGGCACCAGCGTGGCCGAGAAGAAAGCCGAGCACGGCACCGGCCAGCGAGAGCATGGCCGCTTCAGTCAGGAAGGCCGTGCGGATGGTGCCGCCAGTCGCGCCGAGCGCCTTGAGCAGGCCGATCTCGGATGTGCGTTGGGTCACCGATACCAGCATCACGTTCATCACCAAAATGCCGGCGACGGCAAGGCTGATTGCGGCAATGCCGGCGACGGCGAGCGTCAGCGTACCGAGCAGTTTGTCGAACGTCGCCAGCACGGCATCCTGCGTAATGACCGTTACGTCCTCCTCACCCTCGTGGCGTGCCTTGAGGATGGCGGTGGCCTGCGATTTCGCCAGTTCGATGGATTCCCGGCTGTTGGCTTCGACGAGTACCCGGAACAGGGTGTTGCTGTTGAACATGGCTTGCGCCAGCGAGACCGGGACGAGCACCAGTTCGTCGGTGTTCATGCCCAGCCCCTGGCCCGTCGAGGCCATGATGCCGATGATGCGGAAGCGCCGATCGCCGATGCGCACCAACTGGCCAAGCGCAGGTTTGGCACCGAACAGCTCGTCGCGGATCTTGGCGCCGATCACCGCTTCCGAAGCGCCTCGCCGCCAGTCGCCTTCGGCAAGGAATCGCCCCTGAGCCAGTGGCAGACGGCGCACGTCGATATATTGCGCAGTGGTGCCGGCGACCATCACTTCGCGCAACTTGCCGCCGACACTGATTTCCGATGTTCCCACGGCCAGTGGCGCCACGCGGCGCACGGCGCTGGCGCGCAACAAAGCCTGGGCGTCGTCGATGGTCAGATCGCGCGGCGTGTTGGTGATGGCATTGCCGGGATTGAAGCCGCCTGTTTGCGATTTCCCCGGCAGAACGATGACCAGGTTGGTGCCGAGCGAGGAAAACTCGTTGACCACGTAGCGCCGGGCGCCGTCGCCGAGTGCTGTGAGTACAACGACTGACGCGACTCCGATGGACATGGCCAGGACCAGCAATACGGTACGCAGCGGATTGCCGGCCGCCGCGTCGCGGGCGAAGCGGATCAGGTCTGGGGCGCGCATTGGCGGCTGTCCTGACGCAACTCGCCGTCTTCCATGCGCAGTTGCCGTTGGGCACGGGCGCCGAGCGCAGCGTCGTGGGTGACGACGATCAATGTGACGCCTTTTCCGTTGAGTTCCTCGAGCAGGCGCATGACCTCTTCGCCCGTGGCGCGGTCGAGGTTGCCGGTGGGCTCATCGGCCAGGATAACGGCCGGCTGCATGATGGTGGCGCGGGCAATGGCCACGCGCTGGCGCTGCCCGCCGGAAAGTTCGTTCGGCCGGTGACCGGCGCGGTTGGTCAGCCCATAATCCTTGAGTGCCTGATCGACACGCTTCCTGCGCTCGGACGGGGCCGTGCCGGCCAGAACCATGGGCAGGGCGATGTTTTCGGCCGCCGTGAGGCGCGGCACCAGGTGAAAGCTCTGGAAGACGAAACCGATTCGTTCGCTGCGCACGCGCGCCTGTTCTTCCGGCGACAGTGTCGTGACATCGCGGCCTTCCAAGCGATAAGTTCCCGCGTTTGGGCGGTCGAGCAAACCAAGCAGGTTGAGCAAGGTCGATTTGCCGGAGCCCGACGGACCCATCACCGCCACGTATTCGCCGGAATCGATCTGCAGATCGAGCTGGTGCAGGGCATGCACTTCGCTGTCGCCCAACTGGAACACGCGCTCGACGCCGGAGAGCGCGATCAGCGGTTCATCCATCATCNNCTCGAGTGAGGTGACGACGCGTTCGCCGGCTTCCAGTCCCTCCAGCACTTCGGTGAATTCCCAGTTGGCCAGGCCCGTTCGGATCTTGCGTTCGCGCAGCTTGCCGTCCTTGGCGGCGACGAGGACGCGTCCGCCTTCGAGCAACGCGGCGGTCGGTACGCGCACCACGTTGTCGCGCACGGCGAGGATGACTTCCACGTCTGCGCTGTAGCCGACGAGCAGCTTTCCGGGTTCATCCGGCTTGTCGAAGGTGGCTTCGATGTCGACGGTGCGCGCCTGCTTCTCGACCGCCGAGACATAGGGGGCGACACGTTTCACGGTGCCGGGGAATGACTTCTTGGGAAGTGCGTCCAGGCTGATGCGTACCGGCTGGCCGGCAGTGATTTTCGGCGCATCGACTTCGTCCATCGGCGCCTTGATGTACAGGCAGGAATCGTCGATCAGGTCGATGGCCGGGGGCGTCTGCACACCGGGCGGCGACGGCGTGGAGTATTCGCCCACTTCGCCGACGATCTTGGCGACGGTGCCGTCGAACGGCGCATATAGAACGGTTCTGCCTTGTTCGACGCGGGTGGCATCGACCTTGGCCATGAACTGGGCGACGTCGGCCTTGGCCGCGTCGCAACTGGCGCGCCGGGCTTCGGCCTCGGTNNGTCTGTCGCGCGGCCTCGCGTTCGGCATTGGCAGCCTGGGCGCACGCTTCGGCAACGCGCTGCCGCGCCGTGGCGACCTGCGTCAGTGCCAGCGTGCTCTGCGCCTGCTGGTCGTCGTTCCACAGCTTCATCAGCAACTGGCCCTTCTTGACCCGGTCGCCTTCCTTGACGTTCAACACCTCAATGCGTCCGCCGATGATCGTGGACAGCTTCGTTCGCTGGCAGGCTTCGACCGTTCCGGCGCGGGTATTGGCGATACTCGATTCGACCTTGCCGCGATCAATCTCGCGTGTGATGACGGCAAGCGGCTTCGGGCGGGTAAACCACCAGAAAGCGGCTGCCAGAGCGGCGAAGACGAGCAGGGAAATCAGGATGCGGCGAAGCAGGGGCGACATGGCGTATTCGCTACGGTGATGGTCGGATCAAGACGGCATGTTCGGGCAAAACCGGCGGGGTGGCAAGCCGGGGCAAGGTGCCGCCAACTCGCGGAATACGGTTGCAGGAGGGCAAACAACAAAAAAGCCGCTTGTGGGCGGCTTTTTCAACTGCTTGTGCTGTCTGGTTAATTGGTGCCGCTGGGCGGAATCGAACTGCCGACCTTCGCATTACGAATGCGCTGCTCTACCGACTGAGCTACAGCGGCACTGCCGAGCAACCGGACAAACAAGAGGCGCGCATTATATCAACCGAGACGAGCAATTGAAACCCCGGCGAATACTCTCCGTATTGTCAGTGCCGGGGATCGGTTGAATTGGCCGAGGTGCTGAAGAGTAAGCCGCTGATTCGATGTTCTGTTTTTCCGTTTGTTCTTTGTAATAGTCCGCTTGTCGCCTATTGGTGTCTCGCTGAAGCGCTTTCAACTAAATTACGTTCATTCTTTATGGGGTTACGATGATGCGAAGGGATATCTGCCGCTGCTCTGGTTTTACCTTGATCGAATTAATGGTCGTGATCGTGGTTATCGGAATTCTGGCTTCGGTAGGCTATCCGTCGTATACCGAGTACGTTCAGAGAGGCCGCATCGCCGAAGCGACGGCCAGTCTCTCCGATTGGCGGATTCGCATGGAACGGTATTATCAGGATAACCGGACTTATCTGAACGGCGCCAATTGCGGTGCGGCGACGCCACCGAGTGACTCGTTTTCATATGCCTGTGCGAGCGTTGCCGCGGATACGTTCAGAATCCAGGCAACCGGGCTTGCTGCGCGCGGCATGAGCGGGTTCTCCTTTGATGTGAATCAAGACAACCTGCGGCGAACAACAGCGTTTCCTGGAGTGTCAGGAACTCAGAACTGCTGGATGACCCGACGGAGCGACACATGTTAAAGCAGAAATCCGCCGGCTTTACGTTGCTGGAACTGATGATCACGGTCGTTATCGTCGGCATCCTGGCGACGATTGCGTTGCCGTCTTTCAGGGAACTTATCGATCGGAGCAATGTGCGCAGTTCGGCCGAGTCAGTCCTTAATGCGTTGCAACTGGCCAGGGGCGAGGCGGTCCGTCGAAACGAGCATATAACCTTTACTCTCGGGAGCGGTGCGGGGGCCACTTCCTGGAAAGTGGAAGATTCTGCCGGCACTAAGATTCAGGAATCAAGAAGCGGTGGCGAGGGCTCTGCCGGGGTCACGGCCACTACCACACCAGCTGCGGCCACCAATCTGATTTTCAACGGGTTTGGCCGAGTGGTCGGAGCCGGCGGCCTGAGCACGATTGTGTTTGGATCGGCCGCAACAACCCTGACCGTTCAGGTTGAAATTCAAGCGCCCGGTGGGCTTATCCGGATGTGCGATCCGGGAGTCACGACAGCGGGAGACCCGAGAAGGTGCCAGCAATGATCAAACAGTCCAGAAGTGTCCAAAGGCAAAACGGCTCGGTTCTGATCGAAGCGATGGTGGCGGTGGTCATCTTTTCGTTCGGGTTGCTGGCGTTGATCAGCATGCAATCCGCTGCGGTACGCAGCACGACGGATGCCAAGTATCGGGCGGATGCTTCTTTCCTGGCCAACCAGATCATCGGGCAGATGTGGGGAGTCTCAAGCGCAAGCTTGAACAGTTTTGCCAATGGGGTGGCCACCACTGCCGCCAACGCGGCGACTTGCCCCTCCGGAGGTGGAACAGCTACCGCGGCGGCGGCAACGGGGTGGCTTGCCGCGGTAAGCGCAATGCTGCCGGGGGCTGATAACAATCGGCAGCAAATCACGGTCGATGCCGCAACGGGGCAGGTGACGGTCCGGGTTTGCTGGCAGGACCGGGCCGCGGGCGGATATCACAACCATGTCGTCACGGCACAGATCAACAAGAACCAGTAGCGAGTACCGACATGACTTCGTTTTCGAAAACGCCGCGACGCCCTAGCCAAGGCTTCAGCCTTGTTGAACTGATGGTCGGTCTCACGATCGGTTTCATCGCTGTACTCATTGTCACCCAGTCCCTTTCCGTCTTCGAGTCCCATAAACGGACGACTACGGCGGCTGTGGATGCCCAGGAAAATGGATTGTTGGCCCTGATGGCCATCGAAGCCGATATTCGCAAGGCGGCCGCGGGCTCCAACCATCCGGCCTTGTTCACATGTAGGAATTTTTTTTCGTACTATCAAACAGTCAGTGGCTCGGGTGCTCCAACGGCGGTCAGTTCGTTTTCGACGATACCGGTGCTGATAACTGATGGCGTTAAGGCCGACACCATTTCGATTCAAAGCGGAATGCGCATCACCGGTGCAGCACCAACGCAGTTGTCTTCGGATATGCGAATGATGCCGACAGGTGTGCCGGACCACCTCGAACTCGATGTCGACCGAGTGTACGATTTGAACGGCGAGCCACCCAACGTGGGTGATCCTCCGGCAGATCTGGTCGTGGTGGTTAATCCCGATTTTGGCAATTGCACCCTGATGCGAGTGAGTTCCAAGGCGGGCAATATGCTTTCCATCACGAACGGGCCGGCCGGAAAGACCAACGAATACAATGCGCCAATCGCATATATGAGCACCAACAACTGGCCAGGGTTTGGGACGCGCGCGGGCCAGAATAATTACCAGGGAGCGTTGGTGTTCAGAGTCGGCTCAGTGGAGTTGGGCGGCATGCGGAGAGCCACTTATACGGTCGATGCGAACAGCAATTTGGCTGCTTCTGTCGCAGTCACCGGAGCTGTAGCGGAAAACTCCGTCGTTGCCAGTGAGATAGTTGCCTTGCAGGCTCAGTATGGGGTGTCAAATACCCCGCAAGACAAGGACATCGCGGCTTGGGTAAATCCTTCGGGGGCAACCTGGGGAGCGGCTGCGTTGCAGGCGAACACGGCGGCTTCCGTTCAGAACCTGCAACGGATCAAGGCCGTCCGAGTTGCCGTTGTGGCGCGCAGCAGCAAGCGCGATACGGATGTGGTAACTGCGGCTTGTGCGAACAACAATGCCACCAACTATGGCCCGTGCTCTTGGACGGACGATTCGGCCGCCAATCCGGCGCCGGCTATCGATCTGCGTACGGCGTCCGGTGATACGGAGTGGCAGCATTACCGCTACCGGGTTTATCAGACTGTCATTCCGATGCGTAACCTCCTGTGGCCGGATCTTTAATGTCATGAACTCGACGACCCATTTCTTCCGTTGTGCCTTCAGGCACACGCACGAGGCCGCATGCATCAGGACGCAGCGCGGCGCGTCCTTGCTGATCGCCCTGATCGCTCTGGTGCTAATGACCATTGCGGGTTTTTCGCTGATGCGCTCGGTCGATACCGGTAACGTCATCGCCGGCAACATGGCGTTTCGGGAAGTTACCGTTCATGCGGCAGACCTAGGGATCGAGGCGGCGGCGACCTATGTGAATGCGACGGTGGCTCCATCGCCGGATGCCAACCTTCCCGGAGGGTGTGTTGTTGCCTCCGCAACATCGACGCCGCCCACTCTCGGAACGTGCCGCTACGCGGCGAGAGTGTTACCGGAAGACGATCGCGGTATTCCGTTAGTCGATTGGACTAGTACTGGAACAATACCGCAAACCACGACTAATGGCGTGACCTATCAGTTTGTCGTCGAGCGCCTGTGCAATCCGGATACCACGGTGACCGTTAACCTGGGGCAGGCAGCCAAATACGTTGATGCCAAGAACATTTGCACGAGCAGCGTTCTTGATGAAGGGAAATCGGCCAGCGGCGGAAGTGCCTACGGAGGCGGAAGCGTATCGAAGATCACCCCGATCCACTATCGGGTCACCGTCCGGACGCGCGGCCCGCGCAATACGGTTTCGTTCGTGCAGACGTTGATGCTGCGATGACAGTCAATCTGCCGCTTGGGCAAGGAGTGCGTAACATGAGATCAAATCAACTATTTCGGGTTCGCAGCGCGGTGGCGGTATGCCTTGGAACGATATCGCTGTTGATGGCAACGGGTAGTCGTGCCGTGTCAACGGACATTTCCGACGTGCCGATGGCTGTGAAGAACGCTGCCAAGCCGAACATCATGTTCATTCTGGATAACTCGGGCAGTATGGAGTGGCGTTCGATCACGGGTACCGATGCGCTTGCCGAATACAGCACGACGACTGTTGACTTCTATTCCAGCCAGGTCAATCAGTTGTACTACGACCCCAATACGCGCTATACGCCCGGGATCGACAAATCCGGTTTTTCCAGCACTACCCCGGATGGCGTCTCGATGGCCAACGCCAACACGACCAGTACCGGTGCGCTCAACGACCCGTACCTCGCGCCGACCGGAACCAAAACGGATCTGACAAAATCCTGCTATTACAAAACCGTGGCGCCACCGTTGGTTCCATCCAGTACTACCACTTCGGCTTCCTACTGCAAGACCACGAGCGATTCAACGTATCAGTATGGACCCATAGCGTTTACGGCTTATTACTACGAATACACCGGCACCGGCACGCCGACGCCGGGGAGCAGCACTTCCTACGTTCGGCGCGACATATTGCCCGGCAATGCCCCGTTTACTCGCAATGCCAACCGTACCGACTGCTCCGTTTCCAGCGGCGTGGCGACCTGCACCTATGCGCAGGAAATTCAGAATTTCGCCAACTGGTTCAGCTACTACCGGACGCGCATTCTGACGATGAAAACAACGATGGGACAGGCGTTCGCCAGCCTCACGTCGAAGTATCGACTTGGCTTCTCGACGATCAACAACAGTGCCGGTACGGGCAACGGTACTGGAGCGAATTTCCTGTCGATCGGCGATTTCGACGACGCGAAAAAACTCGCCTGGTATACCAAGCTCTACGCGATTGATCCGGCTAACGGAACGCCGCTTCAGAAGGCGCTGCAGCGAGTTGGCGAATACTACAAGGGTAATGGCATGGGGTACAGCTCCGGGGGAACGGATGACCCCGTCCAATACTCTTGCCAAGCCAACTATGCGATTCTTTCAACGGATGGGTTCTGGAACAGCCTGGATACGAATCCGGTGGCTGTCGGGAATGCGGATAAGAATGTGCCGGCTTCGTTGCCCACTTCGAATCTTGACCCCGTGCCTGTGACCGGGTTGACCGCCGGAGCGCTCTGGCCGCGTCCCTATTACGAGGGAGCGACGGCGTCCAGTAATTCGCTGGCCGACGTGGCGGCCTACTACTGGGTTAATGACCTGCGGCCGAGCATGACGAACAATGTGCCGGTAAGTGATGCGGACAAGGCATCCTGGCAGCACATGACCACATTTACGATCGGCTTGGGTATCGACGGGTCAAAGCCTTATCGCCAGGACTATCTGACGGCGACTTCCGGGTTTTACTATGACCTGCTGAACGGTACCGACAACTGGCCGGTCCCTGCGGCGGATACGACGAAGGCGATTGATGATTTGTGGCACGCCGCAGTCAATGGCCATGGGCAGTATTTTTCGGCAAAGAGTCCGACAGTTCTCCGCGAATCATTGCGCAAAGTACTCGATGATATCGTATCTCGCACCGGAGCGGCGGCGGCGGTGGCCGTGGCCAATGCCGACTTGACGATCGACAATACCTCGTATGCGTCCAAATACAATTCGGGTAACTGGAGCGGGGACTTGCTCAGCTATCCGGTGAATGCCTCGACTGGTGCGGTGTCTTCGACCCCGGACTGGTCGGCGCAGGCAGCGCTCGATGCTGCGTCCGTCACGGCCGATAACCGGAAGATCGTCACTTATTCTGGTGTGGCGGGAACCGGACAGGGTATCCAGTTTCGTCCGGCGTCAGCGACCATTTCCGGGGATATCCAAAGCAAGCTGTCGACGACCCAGCAAAGCCAGTTGAATTCAGCGACGTCGCCACCTGGACCTTCGGATGGAGAGAGTGTTCTTGCTTTCCTCCGCGGCGACCGCAGCGAAGAAGGCGCTTCATATCGTACGCGCGCGTCCCGATTGGGCGATATCATCAACGCCGAACCGGTGGTCGTGGGTTCGCCCATGATGAGTTACAACGATGACGGGTACAGCACGTTCAAGGCTAGCCAATTGACGACGGCGGTCGGTGCAACTCGTGTCAAAACGGTATTCCAGGGCGCCAACGACGGGATGTTGCACGCCTTCCGAGCCAGCGATGGCTTGGAAAGTTGGGCCTATGTTCCCAGTCTGTTGTTCAACGGCCCGAGCAAACTTCGTGATCTGAGCAAGAAGACCGGGTTCTCGCATCAGTATTATGTGGATGCCACACCGGTTGCAGGAGATGTCGATTTCAGCAATACCTGTCCAGACGCAGGATGTCCGAGGCCGGCGACATTGCCGGCACCCGACTGGCGCACTGTATTGATCGGCGGGCTTGGCAAGGGAGGGCGTGGTTACTATGCGCTCGATGTGACGACGCCTACAGCGAGCAGTGAAGTCAATGCCGCCAGCAAGGTGCTCTGGGAGTTTCCCCACTCCGATACGGCCGGAAGCGTGGTCGCTCTAACCACGACATCGGGGACGTCCGCGAACGGCTTTACGATGGCTGTCAACAAGATCGGCTATTCGTATGGGAAACCATTGATCGTCAAAACTAAAGCTCACGGGTGGGTCGCTTTGGTGACCTCCGGCTATAACAACGGGACCGATACCGGAGGTGACGGGCACGGTTATCTATTTGTTTTGAACGCTCGGACGGGCGCGTTGTTGCATGCGTTCGATACGGGTGTTGGCGATTCGGGTGCCACAAATGGGCCGAGCGGCCTGACCTATATCAGTGCCTTTGTAGGCAACGCGACATACGACAGCACTGTTGAATACGTTTATGGTGGGGATTTGCTCGGCTATGTTTGGCGGTTCGATCTCAATAACGCCGACTCCTCGCAGTGGAAACTGAAAAAACTCACGCAACTCGTTGATGCTTCGTCCGTTCGCCAGCCTGTGACGACTGCGCCGGAGCTAGCGACCATCCTTATCGGAGGGGTTGGGAAACGGTTTGTCTTTGTTGGAACAGGGCAGTATTTCGGGGACACCGACATCCCCGGAGCCTCGGGTGCCAACACCCATGCCTCACAGACACAGACCACATATGGCTTGGTTGATGACTTGTCGAACCCTTCGGGAGCTACTGCCGTCATAACCCCATTGCGTTCCAGCCTGGTGCAGCAGACCTTGACGACCTCGGGAACCCAGCGCACTGCTTCCGGGAACTCCGTCGATTACGCAACGAAGAAAGGATGGTATGTCGACCTGCCGGTGACGGGAGAGCGTGTCGTCACGCAACCCGTGCTGGCTGTAGGGGCTCTCGTCTTCACCAGCAATATCCCTAACAGTGACGTATGCACCCCTGGAGGAAGCAGCTGGCTGAATATCCTCGACTACAAGACAGGAGGTCTTCTGGATGGACTGTCGCCGTCCTCGTGGTCGCTTGGCGATGTATTGGCCAGCCGCCC
>DBMG01000099.1:10695-12970 GCA_002304785.1 Candidatus Accumulibacter sp. UBA704
GGTGCTCTGGCGAATACCAGGCGTGTGTCGTGGCGAGAAATCCTGTTCGATTGACGTCAGCTTGGTGAGCGGGGTGGAGTGGATCTGTCTGTGAGCACAGCGTTTTGTGCAATTCGTTCTGGCAATCCGGCAAACGAGGAAGATGTCCTGTCTCATTTGCCGGCGAGATTGGCTCGCGAAGTGGTCCGGTGCCCTGCAGAAGTATCCGGTGACTCTCGCATACCATCAGGATTTGCGCTGGCGATCATTGTCTCTGCTTTGCTGCACGCAGTTTTCTTGCTCCTCGGGCATCGCATGCTTTTGCCCGTGGAGGGTGGAGACGGTATCCAGGCAAACGTCGTCATGTCGACGCTGAATAGTGTCGCTGTGTCAGAACTCGTAAGTGACTCTACTCGCGTAAAGCGGCGGAGCGAACTGGCTGCTCTGCCACTGGCGCGGGCTGAACAGGGCCGCAACAGTCAGGCGGCAAGTGACAGGCTACCTGAAGAGGAAATTGTGCCTGATGTTGCAGCGATCGTGCGCGAGTCGCCAGTGTCGCCGTCGTCCGGCGACCACTACTACAAAGGTTCTGAACTGACGCAGAGGCCTCAACCGATCGAATCTATCGAGCTATCTTACCCGGCGCTGGGTCTCTTGCAGGATATCGAACGAAGCGGATCGATCGTCCTTCGTCTGTTGATCGCCGAGACAGGCGTCGTGGATCAGGTGCTCGTCGAATCCTCCAATTTGCCTGCGGCTTTTCAGGATGAAACCGTTGTGCGTTTTACGCAGGCGCGTTTTGCTCCGGGGCAGATCGACGGTGTGCAAGTCAAAAGCCAGATGCGAATTGAAGTGACCTTCAGTTCCGGTGCGTAGAGTGAACTTGGGTTAGCGAGGTTATCCTGCAGGATTCTCGTTGAGTTCCTTTGGCAGTGCGAACGTCACGTTCTCCTCTACCCCGTTCAACTGTGTGACCAAGTCCGGGCGGTTGCCGGCCAACCTGTCTATTACGCGCTGTACCAGAATCTCCGGCGCAGATGCGCCGGCGGTAATGCCAATCCTCTCGGCATTGTTTAGCCAGTCCGGATCTATTTGTTCTGCTTCATCGACCAGATAAGCCTTGGCGCCCCTGAGTTCGGCGACTTCGCGCAGACGGTTGGAGTTGGAGCTGGATCGACTGCCAACTACGAAAATTACGTCTGTACGGTGGGTAAGTGCTTTGACCGCATCCTGCCTGTTCTGAGTAGCGTAACAAATGTCGTCGCTTTTCGGTCCGACGATGTTCGGGAAACGCTGTTTCAGCGCCGAAACTACTTGTGCGGCGTCGTCGACCGACAAGGTTGTTTGCGTGACGTAGGCGAGAGACTTGTCTTCGCCGATCTCAAGGTGTTGTGCGTCCTCCACCGTTTCCACCAGGTACATCCCGCCCGCACTCTGCCCCATCGTCCCTTCGACCTCGGGGTGCCCCTTGTGGCCGATCATGATGATTTCGCGGCCTTCCTTGCGCATGCGGGCGACCTGGTTGTGTACCTTGGTGACGAGCGGGCAGGTGGCGTCGAAGACCCGCAAGCCACGCTGTTCCGCTTCCTCGCGCACGGATTTCGGAACCCCGTGTGCGCTGAAGATGACCGTACTGCCTTGCGGGACGTCGGCGAGATCATCGACGAATATGGCGCCTTTTTCGCGCAGGTTGTCGCAGACGAACTTGTTATGTACCACCTCATGCCGGACGTAGATCGGGGCGCCGAATTTCTCGATGGCGCGTTCGACGATGGCGATGGCGCGTTCGACGCCGGCGCAGAAGCCGCGCGGGTTGGCAAGAATGATTTCCATTGATTCGATTTTCTGGAGTACGGAACAGCTATTCGACCGCTCAGCGGTCCGTCGGTTTCGTGCGCAACTGATCCCACACCAGCAACACTGCGCCGAGGGTGATCGCCGAGTCGGCCAGGTTGAATGCCGGCCAGTAATAGCCTGCCGCGTGCCACTGGATGAAGTCGACGACGGCGCCGAAGCGGACGCGGTCGATGACGTTGCCGAGCGCGCCGCCGAGCACCANNGACGATCCAGGCCGAGACGGCCAGCGATACGACAGTGAAGAACCAGCGCTGCCAACCGCCGGCGTCGGACAGGAAACTGAAGGCGGCGCCGGGGTTGAAGGTCAGCACCCAGTTCCAGAACGGGGCGACGTAGCGTGTTTCGCCGGGGCGAAGCGAGCCCAAGGCGATCCACTTGCTGATCTGGTCGAGCAGGATGACGATCCCGGCCAGCCACAGCCAGGGCTTGATGTTACGCG
>DBMG01000099.1:13001-14146 GCA_002304785.1 Candidatus Accumulibacter sp. UBA704
CGTTCGCACTTGGCGTGCGTCAGCGGGGCGCATTCGACCTTCTCCTCAGCACTGCGCACGACGGTCGTCTTCGAGCAGATGAAGACGAAGCGCAGGTCGTCGGCCAGCGATGTCAGCAGGTCGAATTTTTCGCCGTCGGCGTACATCGTGACCGCGGCCTGCAGCGAAGAGCCGATCTGGCCGGCGATGCGCAGTTCTTCCAGCGCGCGGGTAACGTCGGCGCGGTAGCCGCGAATCTTGCTCCACTTGTCGATCAGCGCGGCTTCGTCGGCGAGGACGGGTAGCGGTTGCCAAGTGTGCAGCATGACCGAATCATCGGCGTTTTCGGTGATGGCGTGCCAGACCTCCTCGGCGGTGAAGGAGAGGATCGGTGCCATCAGTTTCACGAACGTCTGCGTAATGTGCCACAGGGCGCTTTGCGCCGAGCGACGGGCCGCTGATGTGGTTTCGGTGGTGTACAGGCGGTCCTTGAGGATGTCCAGGTAGAATCCGCCGAGGTCTTCCGAACAGAAGGTCTGCAGCGATTGGACAACGCGGTGAAACTCGTACTTGCCGTAGTCTTCCTCGCACTGGATTTGCATCTGGCGCGTCATGGCCAGCGCGTAGCGGTCGATTTCCAGCCATTGATCGAACGGCACCATGTGCTGTGACGGATCGAAGTCGGAGGTGTTGGCCAGCAGGAAGCGCAGGGTGTTGCGGATGCGGCGATAGGCCTCGACGACGCGCTTGAGGATTTCGTCCGAGATCGACAGTTCGCCCGAATAGTCGGTGGCCGCCGTCCACAGGCGCAGGATGTCGGCGCCGAGCGTGTCGGAAACCTTTTGCGGGGCAATCACGTTGCCCTTGGATTTTGACATCTTGAGGCCCTTGCCGTCGACGACGAAGCCGTGCGTTAGCAGCGCCTTGTAAGGCGCGCGGCCGTCGATGGCGCAGCCGGTGAGCAGCGAACTCTGGAACCAGCCGCGATGCTGGTCGGAGCCTTCAAGATACAGGTCGGCGGGGAATTCGCAATCGGTGGCGTGCGAGCCGCGCATGACCGAAAGGTGGGTGACGCCGGAATCAAACCACACGTCGAGCGTATCCCTCATCTTGCGGTACTGGTCGGCTTCTTCGCCCAGGAGTTCCTTCGCGTCGAGCGAGAACCA
>DBMG01000099.1:14173-14458 GCA_002304785.1 Candidatus Accumulibacter sp. UBA704
GAAGGGGATCGGCACGCCCCAGTTGCGCTGGCGCGAAACGCACCAGTCCGGGCGGGTCTTCATCATCGATTCAAGGCGGGCGCGGCCCCAGGCCGGGAAGAACTGCGTTTCGTCAACGGCACGCTCGGCGATCCAGCGCAGCGTTGCCGGCTCTTCCTTGTCCTTGTGCTCGGTGTCGCCGAGCATCGCCGCGCGGTGATCCATGCCGATGAACCATTGCGTCGTGGCGCGGAAGATGATCGGTGTCTTGTGCCGCCAGCAGTGCGGGTAGCTGTGCGAGATTTT
>DBMG01000099.1:14490-15260 GCA_002304785.1 Candidatus Accumulibacter sp. UBA704
CCGACTGGGTTGTTGACCGGCAACCCATAAGTCCTGCCGATCTGGTAGTCGTCGGCGCCGTGCGCCGGGGCGGTGTGTACCAGGCCGGTACCGGCTTCGAGCGTGACGTGCGTGCCGCAGATGATTGCCACATCGCGGTCCTGGAACGGGTGTTTGAGCAACACATGCTTGAGCGCGGCGCCCTTGGCCGAGCCGACGACGTTGCCTTCGAGTCCGTAGCGCTTGAGGCAGGTTTCGGCCAGTTCGCGCACCAGGATCAGGGCGCCCTTTGGCGTTTCGATCAGGTCGTAGGTGAAATCGGGGTGGGCGCTGACGGCCTCGTTGGCCGGCAGGGTCCACGGCGTGGTCGTCCAGATCACGGCGAAGGCCGGCGCGCGCAGGTGCGTGAGGCCGAATGCCCTGGCCACCTTGTCGGCGTGGTTGGGATGCACTTCGAAGGCGACGTCGATCGCCGGCGAAGTCTTGTCCTCGTACTCGACCTCGGCCTCGGCCAGCGCCGAGCCGCAGTCGAGGCACCAGTTGACCGGTTTCAGGCCTTGGTACAGGTAGCCCTTTTCGAGAATCTTGCCGAGCGCGCGAATCTCGTCGGCTTCGGTCTTGAACGCCAGCGTCAGGTAGGGGTCGTCCCACTCGCCGAGCACGCCGAGGCGGATGAAATCCTTCTTCTGGCGCTCGACCTGCTCGTTGGCGAAGGCGCGGCATAGTTCGCGCACCTTGTCGCCGGGGATGTGCTTGCCGTGCAGTTTCTCGATCTGGTGCTCGATCGGCAG
>DBMG01000142.1:0-27559 GCA_002304785.1 Candidatus Accumulibacter sp. UBA704
ACCTCGCTCTTTTCGGGCGCGATCGCCCTCTCGCGTGCCGGGCAGTTCGGCGTGGCGGCCTTGGTGATCGGAGTTCTGATCGTGGCGCCGGCGCTTCTCTTCCTGCTCCAGATCGCCATCCTGCATCCTCTGCGCCAAGGCAGGCTGGTCCCGCATTTCGTGCAGTTCATGCGCGTTCTTTCGAGTCTCAATCACTGGTTGATGTTCGATGTGTTCATGCTGGCCATCATCGTCGCCGTCGTGAAGCTTTCGCATCTGGCCCAGGTTTCCCCCGGAGAAGGGTTGTGGGCGTTTCTCGGTCTGATGTTGGCGTCGATCGTATCGATCACTTCCTATGACACCCATTCCGTCTGGCAACGTTATTCCCAACTGTCCAGGAAAAAAGCAGGTTTCAGGGCGTCCGAAGCGCCTGCCGAGCACAAATCGTTTGTTCCGCAGACTCGACGAACTGCCTTGTCACGGGGCTTGGTCTGCTGCCATGCGTGCGGACTGCTAAGCCACTGGCACCACGGCCCGGGCGGTTCGCATTGCCCCCGTTGCGGAGCATCCCTCCATCTGCGCAAGGCAGACAGCCTGACGCGTACCTGGGCTCTTCTGATTGCCGGTTATGTCCTTTTCATCCCGGCCAACCTGTTGCCGATCACCATTACCAGCTCCCTTTTCGGGGTGCAGTCCGACACGATCATGAGCGGGGTGGCCTATTTCT
Source organism: Candidatus Accumulibacter sp. UBA704 (assembly GCA_002304785.1). Lineage (GTDB taxonomy): Bacteria > Pseudomonadota > Gammaproteobacteria > Burkholderiales > Rhodocyclaceae > Propionivibrio. Next base: position 707 of record DBMG01000142.1, read on the forward strand.
GGAACGAGGGCGCCTACGACCTGGCGATTGTCATCTTTACCGCCAGCATCTTTGTTCCCTTGGCAAAACTGCTGTCGCTGACCTATCTCACCTATAGCGCACAGAAACGCATGCGATGGGAACCCCTGCAGCGCACGCGCCTGTACCGCATGGTGGAATTCGTCGGCAAGTGGTCCATGCTCGATATTTTTGTGGTGGCCATGCTGGCGCAACTGGTGCAGTTTTCGTCGCTGGCGGCGATCGAGGCGGGGCCGGGCGCGATCGCCTTCGCCTCCGTGGTTGTGGTGACGATGTTCGCCGCCATGTCGTTCGATTCGAGGCTGATCTGGGATCCGTTGGAGAATAACCGTAATTCAGGAGAGAAACGTGGCTGAACTATCCGAGTCCCCGCAGGACGAATATCCCGACGCAATCGCCGAACCGAAAAAGAAAGGATGGTCACTGGTCTGGCTGGTGCCGATCATCGCCATCTTGGTCGGCGTGGGCTTGGTCGTGCGAACCGTGCTTGAGCGCGGCCCCGAGATCGCCATCACCTTCAAGACCGCGGACGGAATCGAACCGGGCAAGACCAAGGTGCGCTACAAGAACGTGGAGATCGGCGCGGTCGAGCGCGTGGAACTGGCGGACGATATGCAGAAGGTCAAGGCGGTCATTCGCATGAGCAAGTCGGCGAAGCCGTTGCTGGTCGAGGATGCGCGCTTTTGGGTTGAACGGCCACGGGTGAGCGGCACCAACATCGAGGGATTGGGAACCTTGTTGTCCGGCGCCTTCATCGGCATGGATATCGGCAAGTCGGCCAAGGCGCGGCAAAGCTTCGAAGGGCTGGATCGCCCCCCGCTGGTGACGTTCACCGAACCCGGCCGCACGTTCCAGTTGCGTGCCGAACAACTCGGCTCGCTGGATTCCGGGTCGCAGATCTATTACCGGCGTGTTTCCGTCGGCCAGGTCGTGCGCTACGAGATGGACAAGGACGGCAACGGGCTGAATTTCGAGATTTTCATCAGAGCGCCGTACGACAAATTCGTCAATTCCGAGACGCGTTTCTGGGAAGCCAGCGGCGTTGATGTCGAGCTGAGTGCCCAAGGTTTCCGCGTCGAATCGCAGTCCCTGAACTCGATTCTGTCCGGCGGCATCGCGTTCGAGACGCGCGGCAATCCGAGCAAAGCGAAACCGGTGGGGCCGGATACCAGCTTCCGGCTCTATCAGAAGCGGGCCGAGGCGATGAAGGTCGAGGATGTAGAAGTGGTATCCATGCGCCTGGTGTTCAACGAGTCTGTGCGCGGACTGTCGGAGGGGGCGCCGGTCGACTTCCGTGGCATCGAGGTCGGGCGCGTGAGCTCGATTGGCGCCACGGTCGATCAGAAGAACGGCCAGATCTCGATGATTGTCGATATCGACCTCTTCCCGAACCGGTTGCGTTCGATCGATATCAAGCGGCCAGGGAAAGAGCGGTCCGTGCGCGAAGGCATGGATTTGTTGGTCTCTGGCGGATTGCGGGGGCAATTGCGTACTGGAAACTTCGTTTCCGGACAACTCCTGGTGTCGCTGGACTATTTCAAGGGGGCGCCGAAGGCGGCCGTGAAATGGGATAGCGATCCTCCGATACTGCCGACCATTCCCGGATCTCTCGTGAAATTTGAACAGCAGGCCGCCGATCTGATCCAGTTGGTGGGCGAACTGGTCAAGAAACTCGAGTCGCTGCCGCTTGAACAGATCTCCGAAGATGTGCGGACCACAGTCAAGTCGCTCGACAACACGCTGAAGACGGTCGACAGCACGTTGAAGACGGTGGACCGGCAGCTTGCCGACGATTCGATGCTGCAGCAGGATCTGCGCGACACCCTCCGCGAAGTGTCGAAGGCGGCGGCGGAAGCGCGCGCGCTCCTCGAGTACCAGTCGAGACACCCGGAAGCCCTGATCCAGGGCAAGGCCAAGGAGGAATAATTCATGAAGATCGTTTTTCGGGCTCTGATGTTCGCCACCATTCTCGTCGCCGGCTGCGGCACGACTCCCTCGTCGAGGCTCTACACGCTTGGCGCCGATGCCGGCGAGAGCGACAGGGTCGCGGCGGAAAAGCGGCGCATCGAAATCGTGGCTGTGCGCATTCCTGAACTCTGGGATCGGCCGCAGCTTGTCCTCACAAAATCGGCGAACGAAGTCAGCGTGAGCGAATTTCACCGTTGGGCCGCCCCTCTGCGGTCCGAAATTCCGCGGGTCGTGGCGCGCAACCTCTCGCGAATTCTGGACAATCAGACCATCTGGCTGCGCGAGGACTTTGCCGGAGCCAAGCCGGAATTGCGCGTGCAGGTGATGATCGAGAGGATCGACGCGGTGGCTGGCGAGAGTGTTCAACTCGACGCCGCGTGGACGATCCGCCGCGCGGGGAGCGACACGGCGACGGTTGGCCGCGCGGCGATCGTCGAATCGACCGCGGGAAATAGTCACGAGGCGGTGGTCACGGCCCTGCGCCGTGCACTGTTGCGGATGAGCACTGCGCTGGCGAAGGATCTAGCCGCGATGCCGAAAGGCGCTGATGGTCGGTGATATCGATAATTGGGCTTTGCCTGGCCAGAGGTGGCTGGCTGGCGGCTGGCTGGCGTAGCCCTTCAATGTCGGACCGGGAGCCGATTCGAAGAAACGTCCAGATTTGCGGCTTAACCGGGGTGGACTTTCGCATTTGGTGAGAGTCGGGCGGAAAGTCGGGCAGAAGCTGTGCTTTGAGAGTTCCCAACTCGATCTGCGCTGCGGCGCAGCCCTTCGATGTCCCTTTTTGGGGGCATACCAAAAAGCCGGGCGTACTCGCGACTGAATTGCGACGGACTCTCGTAGCCGACCTCGAACGCGGCGCTCGCCGCGTCCAGATCCTCGTTCAGCATCAGGCGACGCGCTTCATTCAGACGCAACCACTTCTGGTACTGCAAGGGGCTCATGGCAGTAAGTTGACGGAAATGCTGGTGCAGACTCGATGGGCTCATCTGCACGCGGGTGGCGAGATCATCGATGCGCAGCGCGGCCGCGTAATTCGCTTTCAGCCAATCGATGGCCTTGGCGATGCGATGCCCCTGACTGCCCACTGAAGCGATCTGCCACAGGCGCGCAGCCTGATCGCTTCTGAGCAGGCGGTAGTGGATTTCCCGCTCGATGAGCGGCGCCAATACGGGAATTGTTTCGGGCTCATCGAGCAAATCCAGCAGGCGCTTGAATGGCTCGAGCAGAACCGGTGTAACCGTGCCGATACCGACGCTTCTTTCATTTGCACTCTCCATCGGCAAAGGCAAACCTCCCTGCGCGATCAGTTCGGCGATGATGCGCAGATCGAGCTTGAGAACCAGCCCCAGGCATGGTTTCTCGGGGCTGGCCGACACTATCTGGGAAGTGGCGGGAACATCGAGCGACGTGATCAGGAAGCGATGGATGTCGTAAGGGTAGGCTTCGCCGCCCACCAGCATTTGCTTTTCGCCCTGGACGACGAAAACGATGCTGGCCTCCACTAGGCAAACCGCCGGCGGCATCGGCTTCTCGCGCCGGAAGAACAAAATGTTTGGGATCAAGCTCGGGCTGTCCGAGTTGCCGACAGTCCGGCGCCCGATGGCGTCAACCATGGCCTTGCGGAGGGCGTCGAGCGTCCCGGCTTCATGGTGTTCAACCTGTGCCTGTTTCGACATGGCAACTCTCCTTGCAACGTTTGCCCAAGAATATCCGCTTGAAGTTCTGATTCCAACCAGTAATCCCATGGTGTGGAGGATCAGGCAAGAAATGTCCCGGATTGGTATATCGATGAACGGGCTGGATGGCGAAAAATGCTTCTCAGACTTCACCGAGGACCGCATATGGAAAACTTCACCTTCTTCAATCCCACCAAAATCGAATTCGGCACCGGCAAGGAGCTGTTGATCGGTCGGCATCTGGCCGAGCATGGCATCAAGAAAGTTCTGCTTTGCTACGGCAGCGAGCGCATCAAGCGCGAGGGGCTTTTCGACATCGTCAACCAGAGTCTTGCCGACAAAGGTATTGTCATCGTCGAACTCGGCGGCATCGTCAGCAACCCCGTCATCTCCAAGGTGCGCGAAGGCATCGCCCTGGCACGGGCGCACCAGGTCAGCGCCATCCTGAGCGTGGGCGGTGGGTCGGTGCTCGACAGTTCCAAGGCAATTGCCGCGGGCGTCCGCTACGACGGCGACGTCTGGGATCTGTTTGTCGGAAAGGCACCGGTCGAATCTGCACTGCCCCTGTTCGCCATCCTGACACTGGCCGCAACGGGCAGTGAAATGAACGCTGGGGCGGTGGTCACCAATGACGAAACCAGGGAAAAATTCTTCATCATGGCGCCACCGTTGTTCCCCAAGGTATCGATCGTCAATCCGGCGCTGATGCAGGGCGTGTCGCGCGACTATCTCGTCTATTCGGCTTCGGACGTCATCGCTCATCTGATCGAGGCGTATTTCACGGCAACCGTGCATCCGAAGCTGCAGTCGCGCCTAGTCGAATCCCTGATCAACACGGTCATCGAGACGACCGAGGCGCTGCTGGCCGATCCTGCCGACTACGGTGCCCGCGCCGAGTTTGCCTGGGCCGCGACCCTGGCCTTGAACGGCCTGACCTTTTCCGGCGTCGCCGGCTTCAGCTATCCCAACCACGCCATCGAGCACGCGCTCTCCGCCCTGTTCAACGTGCCGCACGGCGCCGGGCTGTCGGTCGTGGTCCCGGCCTGGATGAAGTGGTATCGGGACCGCAATCCGCTTCAATTCGAGCGATTCGCGAAGAACGTGTTCGGAGTCGATACCGGCGAAGCTGGCATTGCGGCGCTGCAGGCTTGGTACGACAAGATCGGCACGCCGACGCGTTTGTCGCAACTGGGAATCAACGAATCCGATCTGCCGGCCATCGTCGAAAACGCACGGGGCAATGTGCGTGTCTTCGGCATCGCAGACACCTACACCCCCGAGGTGGTGACGGCCATTCTGAAGAATGCACTGTAACCACTCGTTTTCTATCCACACTCAGGAGAACACCCAAATGAGTACGCTGATTTTCCGCAAGAAATTCATCCAAGGCGCCATCGTCGCCTGTACTGCGATGTTCGTCGGTGCTCCCGCCGTTCTGGCACAGACCAGTCCTGCTTCAAGCGGGGTCAATACCCTGAACCTGACCCAGGAATGGGACAAGACCTTCCCCAAGAGTGACAAGGTCGACCACCAGAAAGTGACGTTCAAGAACCGCTACGGCATCACCTTGGCGGGCGACCTGTACCTGCCCAAGAACCGTGGCAGTCAGCGCCTCGCCGCGCTGGCCGTGGGTGGTCCCTTCGGTGCCGTGAAGGAACAGTCTTCCGGCCTGTACGCGCAGACGATGGCCGAGCGCGGTTTTGCCACGCTAGCCTTCGACGCGTCCTACACCGGCGAGAGCGGTGGCGAACCGCGCAATGTCGCCTCGCCGGACATCAACACCGAAGACTTCAGCGCGGCCGTGGATTTCCTCGGCCTGCACGCATCGGTCGACCGCGAGCGCATCGGCATCATCGGCATTTGTGGCTGGGGCGGCATGGCCCTCAATGCCACGGCCGTAGATAAGCGCATCAAGGCCGTCGTCGCCGCCACGATGTACGACATGACTCGCGTCATGTCCAAGGGCTACAACGATAGCGTGACCCCGGAGCAACGCACCAAGTTCCTGGAACAACTGGGTCAGCAACGCTGGCAGGACGCGGAAAAGGGCGCGCCGGCCTACCAGCCGGCCTACAACAAACTGAAGGGCGGCGAAGCGCAGTTCATGGTCGACTACCACGACTACTACATGACGCCGCGCGGCTACCACCCGCGTGCGGTCAACTCCGGCAATTCCTGGACGCAGACCACGCCGCTGTCGTTCATGAACATGCCTATCCTCACCTATATCAAGGAAATCTCGCCGCGCCCGCTGTTGTTGATTCATGGCGAGAATGCGCATTCGCGCTACTTCAGCGAGACCGCCTATGCGGCCGCTGCCGAGCCCAAAGAGCTGCTGATCGTCAAGGGCGCCAATCACATTGATCTGTATGACGACAAGGCGGGCAAGATCCCGTTCGACAAGATGGCGGATTTCTTCGGAAAGAATCTGAAGTAAATAATGCGCAGGCCACCTGGAAGCTGAGACTATGCGCTTTCAGGTGGTTTCCCGGGGGTTGGAATCATGTTCAGGAACTGGCTCTTTCTGTTCGTCGCCATCGTCAGCGAAGTCATCGCCACGTCCGCGCTCAAATCGAGCGAAGGGTTTTCGCGCTTCTGGCCGTCCGTCATCGTGGTGGTCGGCTACGGCATCGCTTTTTACTGCCTGGCGCTCACTTTGCGCGTCATCCCGATGGGCGTGGTCTATGCCATCTGGTCGGGCGTCGGCATCGTGCTGATCACGCTGGCGGGTTGGTTTCTGTTCGACCAGAAACTCGATCTGCCCGCCGTGCTGGGCATCGGCCTGATCGCGTCGGGTGTCGTCGTGATGAACGTCTTTTCAACGAGCCTGGGACACTGAGGCAAGGTCGCTCGTAATCATTGTGAACGCTTGTCGGTTTCCCTCTGACCTCAGGCTTCGTATTCCTTGAGCGCCGAAAGTGGAACGTGCAGTTCCTCAAGCCGGGCGAACGTCTCCAGAAGGTATTCGACGGTGACGCGAACGCGCGGGGCAATCAGCGCGCGATGCGGGTACTGGAGCGTCATTTCAAAACTGCCGGGATGGTGTGAATCGAGCAGGAGCACCTTGAGTCGTCCCGTGCGTAGATGGCTCCACGCGTGATGCACACCGACTTCCGCGATGCCGGCGCCGGCGAGCGCGGATTGCGCCAGCGTTTCCGGCGACGAGAGGGTCATCACCGCGTTCTCGCAGTCGAGTGTCGTGATGCTGCCGTCGGCTGCCCTGAAATTCCACTGTGATATGCGCCCGCCAAGAAAACGCCGCATCAGCAAACGGTGTTGCGCCAACTCATCCGGAGCTTTCGGGACGCCGTAACGAGCGAGGTATTCGGGCGACGCCACGAGCACCATGTTGAACTGACAGATGGGGCGCGCCACCAGCGACGAGTCGGCGATGCGACCGCCGCGCAGCGCCATGTCGTAACCATCTTGCACGAGATCGATAACGCGATCGTCGAAATCGACCTCCACCGCGAGTTCCGGATACTTCTCCAGCAAACCCGGCAGAGCCGGGGCGAGCTGCTCACGGCCGAACCCCACGCTCGTCGAGATTCGAACCTTGCCCGCCGGTGTGGCCCGATGGGCAATGACCGCGTCCGTGGCGGCATCCAGCGCCTCCAGCGCAATGCGGGCCTGGCGCAGGAAGGCGGCACCTTCTTCGGTCAGATTCAGGGTCCGGGTCGTGCGGTTCATCAGCCGCACACCGAGCGCCTTTTCCAGGCCGGCAATGTTCTTGCTGACGGCGGCCGACGAAATGCCAAGTGCCCGTGCAGCGCCCGCAAAGCTGCCGGCGTCCGCCGAATGAACGAAGGAAAGAATGGCGCGAACGCGTTGGGAGGAATCCATGAGGGTGGCTCGTATCGCGGAGGGTGCTATTGGTAACCTGAGGTTGATGAATCATAAACCGAATATGGTGTTCCGGTAGCGAATCGCGTTCGGCACAATGCTATCACTTCAACTGCCAACGGATACCAAGCATGCTCAATTTCGAATTCCAGAATCCAACCCGAATCGTTTTCGGCAAGGACACCGTTTCGTCGCTGGACGATCTCGTTCCTGCCGATGCCCGCGTCCTGATCCTCTACGGTGGCCAGAGTGCCGAGCGCACTGGCACCCTGAACGAAGTGCGCGCGGCACTGGGCAGTCGCACGCGCTTCGAGTTCGGCGGCATCGAACCGAATCCGACCTTCGAGACACTGGCCAAGGCGGTCGCGCTGGTACGTGCCGAACGTGTCGACTTCCTGCTCGCCGTCGGTGGCGGTTCGGTGATCGACGGCACCAAGTTTGTTGCAGCGGCTGCCGGTTTCGAGGGAGATCCCTGGCAGATCCTCGATAGCTTCGGCGGCGCGGTGCAAAACGCCTTGCCGCTGGGTGTGGTGCTCGCCCTCACTGCCACGGGCTCCGAGATGAATGCGGGGGCCGTGGTGACGCGCAAGGAGACGCACACCAAAGCCTTCTTCTCATCGCCGCATGTCTTCCCGCAGTTCTCCATCCTCGACCCAACCAAGACCTATACGCTGCCGGCGCGCCAACTGGCCAACGGCGTTGTCGACGCCTTCGTGCACGTCGTCGAGCAATACCTGACTTACCCGGTCGATGCGCGCGTGCAGGACCGCCTCGCCGAAGGGCTGTTGCAAACCCTGATCGAGATCGGGCCGAGAGTCGTCCATGAACCGGCCGACTACGATTCACGCGCCAACCTGATGTGGACGGCCGCCATGGCACTTAATGGCCTCATTGCCGCCGGCGTGCCGCAGGACTGGGCGACCCACCTGATCGGCCACGAACTCACCGCGTTGCACGGCATAGACCACGCCCAGACGCTGGCTATCGTACTGCCGCCGATGCTGCGTCTTCGTCGCGAAAGCAAGCGCGCCAAGCTGCTGCAATATGCCGAGCGCGTCTGGCAACTCACTACTGGCAGTGAAGACGAGCGAATTGATCAGGCGATCCGGAAGACACAGGACTTCTTCGAGCAACTCGGCGTCAAGACACATCTCTCGGCCTATGGCGTTACGGCTGGGGCGGTCGATGCACTGGTCCAGGCGCTCGAAACGCACGGCATGGTTCGCCTCGGCGAACACGGCGACGTTACGCCGGATCTCAGCCGCAAGGTGTATGAGGCCGCCCTCTGAAACAGCAACACGCGCCCGGCCGTTGCGCGCGGGCGCTTTCCCAGTCAATGAAGGAACCGTCATGAGCAGCCCGGCCTATTTCGTGATCGATGTGAAGATCACCGACGCCGAGGGCATGAAGCCCTATCAGGCGAACGTTGAGCAAACCTACAAGCCATTCGGTGGCGAGCTGATCGTTGCCGGTGGCATACCGAAGGCGCTCGAAGGAGACGCCCCGATGGGACGCATCGTCGTCTTGCGGTTCCCCAGCCTCGAGCACGCACACGCCTGGCATGACTCACCCGCCTACCAGGCGATTCTCGGTCATCGTCTGGCGGCGGCGGAAAGCCGTGCCTATTTCGTCGAAGGGGTCGCCTGATAATCCGCCAATCGGCCAATTCCCTCCCGACCTACAAGGACAAACACATGAAAACCCTCGTCATCGTATCCCACCCGTATCCTGAGCAATCAAACGCCATCAAAGCGCTGCAGACTGCAGCGGAGCAGCGCGACGACGTCGAAGTACGCAATCTGGAAACGCTTTACGGCAATGCGCCAGGCAGTTTTGACGTCGCGGCAGAACAGAAAGCGCACCAAGGTGTCGACCGCGTCGTGTATCTTTTTCCGATCCACTGGTTCAACCTGACGCCGATGCTGAAGGCCTACTTGAACCAGGTCTGGGCATACGGATGGGCGTTTGGCCCGGACGGAACGGCGCTCAAGGGCAAGGAGATGCAGGTCGTCGTCACTGCTGGTGCCTCGGAGCACACCTATTCGGACGTTGGTCTGGTGAAGAGCACGATCGACGAAGTGCTCACGCCGATGAAGGCCTGCGCACTGTACGTCGGCATGCGCTTCGCGAAGCCGCTGGCGTTCTTCGAAGCGATGGGCGTGAGCGGCGAAAGGCTGGCTGACTTCAGCAAGTCCTTCATGAACAGTCTGGACGCGCCACTCGGCGCGCGCGCCTGACCGCGCCGGAATTGCGCCGTGTTGCGCCGTGTTGCGCGCGGCGCCGGTCACTCACCCGCTGACGCCCAAGCGGTTATCGATTGACTGCTTCGATCGTGACCTTCAGCTTTCCGCTCGCCTGGATGATGCCAACGCCGTTGTCGAAATGCCCAAGCCGGATCAGTCCGCTGGAATAGCCGAAATCCTTGTAGAAAAGCGCCAGGTTGCCCCATGGCGCGTAATAAGTGATGTCGCCGACGTCCGGGTCGACACCGGCCGGTGCGCCCTGGGTGGAGAGCTTTCTCGGCGGGTAGGCGATCTTCTCGGTTGATGCGTAGTCTTCCAAGGTCAAGGTCAGCGGCAGCATCGAGAAGAAGTCGCGGGCCGTGGCGTTGTCGTCCAGCGTGGCGGTCGTCGATTGGTCGTTGATCGTCAGTCGGATTTTCATGGGTCTGGTCTCGGGCTGCGATGGGGATGGCTCAGCCGCCGAGATCGGCGAAGCCGCGCCGATCAGGGCCGTGGCCAGGATGAACGGGGCGGCAAATCGAAAGGCTGAAAACTGCTTCATTGGCGTTCTCCTGTGCCAGCAGATGCGACTCGCTCGGGGTTCTGCCACCAGCGAGCAAATCGCTGCCCGTCGTCGCCGACGCTCAAGCGTTCGCCGATCAAGGGCGTTATCAGTCGATAGCTCTTGCCTTCGCTCGCGGTGCTGATGCGCTCGAACGGTTCCGTCCAGGCGTGCCGGGCGATGTTGAATCGACCAATGTGCGCGGGCAGCAGCGCCTTGGTCTGCAAATCGACTGCCGCCTGCGCGGCCTCTTCCGGTGTCATGTGGAGGTAGGGCCAGCGTGGGTCGTACTGGCCCATGTCGAGCGCGGCCAGATCGAAACCGCCGAAGCGTTGTGCCAGCTCCTTGAAATGCGGGCCGTAGCCGGTATCGCCGCTGAACAGGATACGCCGCGTCGGCGATTCGAGCACGAAGCCGCCCCACAGCGACTTGTTCCGGGTCAGCCAGCGCCCGGAGTAGTGGCGCGCCGGCACGAGATGGATGGCCAGATCGGAGGGCAATTCCAGCTTCTCGTGCCAGTCGGCTTCATGCACCTTTTCGTGCGCGTACCCCCATCGCTCCAGATGGGCGCCGACGCCGAGCGGCGCAAACACCTGGCGGACCTTTCCTTCGAGTGCCGTGACTGTGGCGTGATCCAGATGGTCCCAGTGATCGTGGGTGATCAGCAGGATATCGATCTCCGGCATCTCGTCGGCCGTGTAGAGGCTGGTTCCGTCAAACGCCTGGGTCGAGAACCAAACCGGCGCGGCGAACGGGCTGAATACCGGGTCGATGAGGATGCGCTTTCCCGCGAACAGGACGAAGTACGAGGAATGCCCGAGCCAGACGATGGTGTCCTGCCGGGTGTCCAGCGCCTTGAGATCGGTCTTCACCGTCGGTATCGGCAGCGCCGGGCGCAGATTCTCGAACCGCTTGAACAAATCCCCGGCGAAAATGGAGAACATGCTGTTGCCGTCGCTGAACCTTGGCGTATCGATGAGGTTGCGAAACTCTCCGTCGACATGGTGGGGCGAGCACTGGATCTGCTCCAGCCGCTCGCCTTCGGGATAAGCACCGAATTTCGGATGCTGCAGATAGGCGCACGCACCCAGCGACAGAAGCACAACAAGAGTCGCGAGGCAGATCAATATTCTGCGTACGGGTAAAGTCATTTCCGGACATTCATGGACAATTGTTCGAGGAGAACATTTTTCCGGGGATCGCACTGTGAACGATAGCCCGATCCGTGGCATTTCTTGCCTGATTCTCCGAGGCCAATGGGTTGTGTGATTCTACGATCACGACGATCGAGAATGAACGCTTCCCCGAGAAACCTACCGTTTCTTCGCGCTACCCTTGGGGGGCTGCTTTGCCGGGCTGGCGTGCTCCAACCAGATCAGCGTGTCGATGTGGGACATGAATCCTTGCAGATAGTCTGGCGCGATATCGCGCATGAGTTTCAGGCTACGAAGGACGAGGTGCTGGGAGTTCAATGGCCCCGCATTTTCAGGGGCACAGGCGAGTGTCTCGGCGAGTTGCTGTTCGCCGCTGAGTCTTGACCAGGTTTCGTGGAAACAGGCTATGGACCTGAGTTCCGGTACCGCGTGAACGCGGGAGAGAGAGGTGGTGTTCGTTGTGGAGGGAGCCTCTTCCGCTTGCTCGCAGGCAAACCGGTTGATGTCGGCGAGCAATGCGGAAAGCGGGCTTGTGGCGCATTCCACGGAAGCTTCCGCCGGCGGAGTGGCTGCTGGCGCGGCGAGTTGGTGGGCCCTCGCGTTGAGCTTGCCCTTGAGCGCCTGGCGAACCGCTTCGGGTTGCACGGCAGCCCGGCGCGCCAGCGCCTCAAGGTAGGCGAAGCGGACCGGATTCCGTTCGGCGGCGCCGCCAGAACGAAGTGCATCGAGCACAGCTTGCACGTCAGCCATCTCAACCCTTGCCATCTTTACCCTTCGTGACGTCCTTGGTGGAGCCTTTCGGCACCGGTGCCATCTCGACGCGGCGGTTGCGGGCGCGCCCGTCGGCGTTGGCATTGTCGGCCACCGGCTGTTGCGATCCGAAGGCGGCAGCGAAGAGGGCGGAGGACGGCACGCCTTCCTCGATCAGCGTGCGGGTGACGGTCAGCGCGCGCTGGGCGGAGAGCTCCCAGTTGTCGGCGAACTGCCGGTTGTTGCCGCGCACCGGCATGTCGTCGGTGAAGCCGCTGACCATCAGCAGTTGTTCGCTGGCGCCGAGATAGGCCGTGATCGGCGGGGCGAGCGTCTTCAGGAGTTGTCTTCCCTCCGGCTGCAACTGATCCGAATTGAGCGCGAAGAGCACGTTGCCGCTGATGCCGATCTTGCCGTTGTCGAGCGTGACGCGGCCTGAGGCGAGCGGGCCGGCCAGCGCTTTTTCGAGCGCTTCGCGGCGCCGTTCTTCCTGCTGGCGCTTCTGGATTTCGGCTTCGAGAGTGGTGGCAAGTTCGAGCTGTACGCCGAGCACGCCGACCAGAATGAGGACGAAGGCGCCGAGCAGCCCGGACATCAGGTCGCCGAACACCGCCCACACCGGCGTGCTTTCGTGCGCGCCGTGCTCAAAGCCGGCGTTGATGTCTTCCATGGCTACGCCTCGATTCGACTGACGCGCTGAAGGTCGTCGACCATCTTCTTCTGCGACAGGATGCTGAGTTCGATGACCTCGCGCGCCTGCGCGACGTAGTAGGCGAGTTGTTCGTCGCTGCGCGTGAGCGACTTGGCGAGCCCGCCTTCGATGCGTTGCAGCGCCGCCATCATCTTCTCGTTGGAGTCGCTGAACAACTGCACCGCATGGCCGAAGGCGTCGCCCAGGCTGGCGACCTCGAGGGCGCCGCCGGCGACGCTGGCGCCGATGTCGGCAAGCTTGCCGGCTTCGCTTTCCACCTTGGCGGCGAACCGGTCGCCCACGCGTTCGAGCAAATCGGCGGACGAGGCGACCAGGGCGTCGATCGCGCTGCGCTGTTCTGTCGAGGCGTGATTGATGGCGTCGAGCAGGGCGCCCAGCGTCTCCATGATGCGGCTGCGCTCTTCGAGCAGGCTGTTGTCGCGCGCCATGCTCGCGGAGAGTTCGTGGCGAAGCTGGCCGATTACGTCGGTAGCCGCCTTGGGCGCCTCGGCGGCGGTCTGCATCAGGCGGGTGACCTCGGCAATCGTCGTCTCGGCCTGGCGCTGATGGACGGCAACGAGGTCGCGGGCCGTGGCGTCGAGCGTCCGCGTGATCTGTTCCTGCTGCGCCAGTGTCTTCTCTCCCGCTTGCCGCCACTGTGCTTCGAGTTTGCCGGCCATCGCGCTCAAGGCGTCGGTGAAGCGCGCCTGGCGTTGCTGTTCGCCAGCGGCCCATTCGTTTTGCCACTCCGTTTGGGCTGCTCGCGTGTCGGCGAGCAATGCCGCGCTACGCTCGGCGAATGTTCCGGCCAAGGTGGTTTGCGTATGGTCGAGCGCTTGCGTCAGGCGGTCGCTGGCTTGCTCGTGCTTGCTCAATGCTTGGGTCCATGTTTTGGCAACCGTCTGCACAGCGCCGTCGAAATTCCGGGCGATGCCGTCGAGCTGGGTGGCGACCTGTTGGGTCAGCGCGGTTTGCTGCGCCTGCGTCGTCTCGGCGAAGGTGGCGTGGCGGGTGTCGATCGAAACGAGCAGGGCCTGGCTGCGTTCGCTGAACGTGTTGGCGATCTGGCTGACGGCCAGATCGAGGCGGGAGGTCAGGCCGTCGAACTGGTCGGCGAGCGCGCCCGCCAGTTGCTGCTGGCGGGTCGCCGTCGTTGCCGTCAGGGCGGCGAGTCGTTGCGCGGCGTCGGCCTGCAGGCGGGATTGACTGGCTTCGACCGAGGCGAGCAGCGCGCTGGAGCGTTGCTCGAAGGTGTCGGCGTAGGAAGCGAGCGCAGTTTGCAGGCTCAGGCCCTGGGCTTCGGTGGCCTGTTCGTGACGGGCGAGGGTTTGCGCCAAGTTTTCGGTGATGCCGCCAAGCTGCGCGTCGACGGTCGAGAACAGCTTGTCGTGCAGCCCGCGCGTTTCGTCGGCGATGGCCGTCATGGTCGCGGTGACGATCGGACGGACGGCTTCAGCCGCTGCCGTCGTGCTCTCCCGCAAGCTGCTCTTGAGCGACTGATCGACGGATTGAGCGAGATCGGAGTACCGAAATTTGGCTTCTTCATGGAAGCGCTGCTGGCCGGCGAGCAGTTGTTCGCCAAGCTGGCGGTTATGCTCGGCCATCTTGGACATCATGGCGTCGAGCTTGCCGACCAGGTCGGGGAGCGCCTGGGCTTGCGTCTGCAGCGCCTTGAAGGTCTCCTGGCGCTGGTGGCCGAACGAGAAGTTGCGCAGTACGCCGGCAATCCGGCTGTCGAGCAACTGGCCGACGCGCTGGCGGTCACGCCGGCCGAGCGCCGAGATCAGCCCCAGCATGGCCGACGTGGCAACGCCGGCGACCGACGTGCCGAAGGCGACGCCGAGTCCTTTGACCGGTGCGGCCAAGGCGGAACGGATGGTGTGCAGGTCGGTCGTGCTTTCCAGCGCCAGCACCGCCCCGTTCAAGGTGACGACCATGCCAAGGAAGGTGCCGAGCATGCCGAGCAGGACCAGCAGGCCGACGAGGTAGGGCGTGATGCTCGGCCCCGGCAAGGCGACCCGTTCGCCTTCGATGCGCAGGCGAACCGTGTTCTGCAACGCGCCCGGCACCTGCGGCAGCCATTCGTCCAGACGCTCGATGCCGTCCGGGATGTTGGCGAGCGCCCCGGCCAGCGTGACCGTATCGGCGTGGAAGCGTCGCATCTCGAGCGCGCCGGCGAGGTAGACCGCCGCGATGATGCAGGAAACAGTGAGGGCCAGCGTGCTGCCGCCGACGTAGCCGATGGCGACCCAGGTGACGGCGGCCAGGCCAAGGAGGAAAGCGAAGAGGCTTGGATTTCGGTTCATGCGGTTTCGGTTCGTTCTATTCGGTTGCGTGACTGGGAGCGCTGGTCAAGGCGGCGATAAGCCCGGCGACGGGCTTCAGGCGCAGTTCCAGTTCGGCAAGCAGCACGCGCTTCGTGTCATTGCAGAAGGCTTCCAGCCAGCTTCCCGGCTGGGGCCAGGTCGCCGGATCGTCCCCGCTTTCAGTCGCGTCGTCGGCCATCGCGGCGCGGTGTTCGGCGTAGCGCTTTTCGAAGGAGCTGGCGAGCAGGATCGGGATGTTGGCCAACAGCGTGTGTTCGCGTGCGGACAGCGATTTCTCGAAGGTGGCGTCAAGACCGGCCAGTTGCCTGCCGGCGCCCGAGGTAGCGGCCAGAGCCCTGCGCGCGTTGGCTCTCAGGTTGCCGATGGCCGTTTTCATCTCCCGTTGGTGAGCGAGGTAGTAACGGTGGAACGGGGTAAAGTCGGGCATGCTCCCGGCGGTCGCTTTGGGCGATGGCATCGGAAACGGGATGCGCGGTGCAGTCTGGCCTGAAGGAACTGCAGCGTGGAACATTCCGTCGTTGTTGATGGCGTCGCTCAGTGTGCCGCGCAGGCGCATCAATTCGGCGGGCAGGTCACTGTTTGCCTGTTGTGCGGACGAGTTCGGACGACCGTCTTCGGCACTGAGGACGGAAAACAGCGTCATTGCATCCGGAAGCTCAAGCCATTGGCCGAGTTGCTCCCCAAGATCGTATTTCGGACCTTGGATATCCGGGTGCGTTTCAGACAGGATGCGGACGAGTTCGGAACGACGAAAGAGGGTGCGTCGAAGTCCAGTTGTCATGAAAATAGCCTGATTGGACGTCGAAAGGGCCGCAAGACTACTACAATTTCACGACGCAGTCAGCAGTCTCCGCCGTTCAGGGGAAGCCGGAAACCGAACATGAAAGGGAAACGCTGCGCTTCTTTTGCGGTATTCCTTCCAGATCAAACGCGCAGGCGCCGGTCGATGCGGTTCTCGCTGATCACATCGATCGATCCGTCGGTATTCTGCCGCTCGAGGCGCACGGTAAATCCCCACAGGCGGGCAACATGTTCCAGCACCGTGTCGTAGCTCTCGTGCAGCGTTCGGCGTTGATGCACGAAATGGCGCAGGGTCAGAGACCGGTCGCCGCGCAGGTCGACGTTCCATACCTGGATGTCCGGTTCGCGGCTGCCGAGGTCGTATTGCTGTGCAAGCTGGCGGCGCAAGGTCCGGTATCCGGGATCGTCGTGGATGGCCTCGACGCGCAGCTTTTCCCGCGTGTCGTCGTCGAGCACCGAGAAGAATCGGAACTCGCGCATCAGGCGCGGCGACAGGTACTGCGCGACGAAGCTCTCGTCCTTGAAGTTCTGCATGGCGAACTCGAAGGTTTCACGCCAATCGGAGCCGGCGATTTCCGGAAACCATTCCCGGTCTTCTTCCGTAGGGGTCTCGCAAATGCGCCGGATGTCCTGCCACATGGCAAACCCGAGGGCGTAAGGGTTGATTCCCGAGTAATACTTGCTGTTGTACGGCGGCTGGTAGACGACGTTGGTGTGCGACTGCAGGAATTCGAGCATGAAGCCGTCGGACAGCCCGCCCTGGTCGTAGAGCGTGTTGAGCAGGGTGTAGTGCCAGAAACAGGCCCAGCCTTCGTTCATCACCTGAGTTTGCCGCTGCGGGTAAAAGTACTGGCCGATCTTGCGCACGATGCGCACGATTTCGCGCTGCCAGGGTTCGAGCAGCGGTGCGTTTTTTTCGATGAAATACAGCAGGTTCTCCTCAGGTTCCTCCGGGAAGCGCTCCTCGGCGAGGAGTTCCGCCGTCTCACGGTGCTGCGGCAAGGTGCGCCACAGGTCATTGACCTGCGCCTGCATGTATTCCTCGCGTTCCTTGAGGCGCAGTTTTTCCTTCTCCAGCGATTGCTTCGGCGCGCGCTTGTAGCGGTCGACGCCAACGTTGAGCAGCGCATGGCAGGCGTCGAGCAGCCTTTCCACGGCGTCGACACCGTGCCGTTCTTCGCATTCGGCGATGTAGTGCCGGGCGAAGACCAGGTAGTCGATGATCGCGTCGGCGCTCGTCCATTGCTTGAACAGGTGGTTACCCTTGAAGAACGAATTGTGCCCGTAGGCCGCGTGGGCAATGACCAGCGCCTGCATGGGCAGCGTGTTTTCGTCCATAAGGTAGGCAATGCAAGGATCGGAATTGATCACGATCTCGTAGGCCAGGCCCATCTGCCCACGTTTGTAGCGGTTGGCGGTGGCCAGGAAATGCTTGCCGAACGACCAGTGGTGGTAATAGACCGGCATGCCGATCGAGGCGTAGGCATCCATCATCTGCTCGGCGCTGATGATTTCCAGCACGTGGGGGTAGCAGTCGAGCCCATAGTCGCGGGCCACGCGGCCGATCGCCTCGTCGTAGGCGTCGATGGCCGCAAAGGTCCATTCCGAACCGGTTGGCAGGGATGGCGTCGAGTTTTCCTTTTTCCGGCTCATGCGGCCACCGTGTCCTTGCGCCTGAACAATTCGCGGAAGACGGGATAGATGTCGCTCACGTCGGCGATGCGCTGCATGGCGAAATGGCCGGGATGCGTTCCCTGCAGCTTTTCATACTCCTGCCACAGGTTTTGCGGCGGGCCGTCGGTGATCTCGATGTAGGCGAAGTACTGGCACGCTGCCAGCAGGGAGGTCTCGAGGATTTCGCGGCAGATCGGCGAATCGTTGTGCCAGTTGTCGCCGTCCGACGCCTGCGCGCCGTAGATGTTCCAGGCACCCGTGGCGTAGCGAGTCCTCACGATGTCGCGCATCAGGGTCAATGCACTGGACACCACGGTACCGCCGGTCTCCCGCGAAGTGAAGAAATCATCCTCCTCGACTTCGGTGGCGACCGTGTGGTGGCGGATGAAGACCACGTCGATGTGCTCGTAGTTGCGGGTCAGGAACAGGTACAGCAGCATGAAGAATCGTTTGGCGATGTTCTTGCGTCCCTCGTCCATCGAGCCGGAAACGTCGAGCAGGCAGAACATCACCGCCTGGGTCGTCGGCTGCGGAATGCGTACGCGATTGCTGTAGCGCAGGTCGAACGGGTCGATGAACGGCAGATTTTCGATACGCGCCAGGAGGCGGGCGATTTCGCGGCGCAGGCGCTCGATTTCCGCATCATCTCCGGGTTGCCGGTCTTCGAGCAGTGCTTCGAGTTCGGTTTCCAGCGCGCGCAGGCGCTTGTGGTAGGGCCCGCCGATGGCGATCCTGCGCCCCGCAGCCCCGCGCATCGTGCGCGGCAGGTTGATGTTGGTCGGCACGCCCGAACTCGAGTAACCGGCCCGCACGCTGCGGTATTGCTCGATGCGCGCCAGTTGCTTCTTGACCAGGTTGGGCAGGGCCAGTTCGTCGAAAAAGATGTCCAGGAACTCCTCGCGCGACAGGTTGAAGACGAAGTCGTCGAGTCCCTCGCCATCCTGGCTGGCCTGCCCGCGTCCCTGGCCGCCTGCGCCGCCCTCTGGGCGATCGACTTCTTCGCCGCCGCTGAAGCGGTCATTGCCCGGATGCACCGTTTCGCGCTTCCCTCCCTGGCCGTAGACGAATTGCGGCTCGGCAATATCGCCGCCGGGAATGCTGATCTTTTCCCCGTTTTCCAGGTCGCGCACCTTGCGGCGATTGATCGACTCGGCCACCGCCTTGCGGATCTGCCCCTTGAAACGGCGCAGGAACCGGCTGCGGTTGACCGAGCTTTTGTTCCTGCTGTCGAACCGGCGATCAACGATGCGCACGGTCATGAAGTTCCCCCTCGTGCATTGGCTCCTCGCGCAGTTGCCTTGCGCAAGGAGTGATTCCACAGGACTACGACGATTTGCGTACGCGCAGGTACCACTCGCATAGCAGCCGAACCTGCTTCTCGGTGTAGCCCTTGGCGGTCATGCGCTCGACGAAGTCCTTGTGCTTCTTCTGCTCCTCGCTGCTGGACTTGGTGTTGAACGAAATGACCGGCAGCAATTCCTCGGTGTTGGAGAACATCTTCTTTTCGATTACCGCACGCAGTTTCTCGTACGAGGTCCACAAGGGGTTCTTGCCGCCGTTCTTGGCGCGGGCGCGCAGCACGAAGTTGACCACCTCGTTGCGGAAGTCTTTCGGGTTGGAGATGCCGGCCGGCTTCTCGATCTTCTCCAGTTCCTCGTTGAGCGCCATGCGGTCGAGCATTTCGCCGGTGTTCGGATCGCGGAATTCCTGATCCTGGATCCAGAAGTCGGCGTACAGCACATAACGGTCGAAGATGTTCTGCCCGTACTCGGAGTAGCTTTCCAGATAGGCCGTCTGGATCTCCTTGCCGATGAATTCGGCGTAGCGCGGCGAAAGGAATTCCTTGATGTAGCGCAGGTATTGTTCCTCGGTCTCGGGCGGGAACTGTTCCTGTTCGATCTGCTGTTCGAGCACGTACATCAGGTGCACCGGATTGGCGGCCACCTCGCGGTGATCGAAGTTGAACACGCGCGAGAGGATCTTGAAGGCGAAACGGGTAGACAACCCGGTCATACCCTCATCGACCCCCGCGAAATCGCGGTATTCCTGATAGCTCTTCGCCTTCGGGTCGGTATCCTTGAGATTTTCGCCGTCGTAGACGCGCATCTTCGAGAAGATGCTCGAATTTTCAGGCTCCTTCAGGCGCGACAGCACGGTGAACTGGGCCAGCATGCGTAGCGTGTCGGGTGCGCAAGGCGATTCGCTGAGCGAGGAGTTGACCAGCAGTTTCTCGTAGATGTGGATCTCGTCGGTGACGCGCAGCGAGTAGGGCACCTTGACGATGTAGATGCGGTCGAGAAAAGCCTCGTTGTTGCGGTTGTTCTTGAACGCCAGCCATTCGGCCTCGTTCGAGTGGGCCAGGATGATGCCGTCGAACGGGATCGCGCCGAAGCCTTCGGTGCCCTTGTAGTTGCCTTCCTGGGTGGCGGTCAGCAATGGGTGCAGGACCTTGATCGGCGCCTTGAACATTTCGACGAATTCCAGCACGCCGCGGTTGGCCAGGCACAGCCCGCCCGAATACGAATAGGCATCGGGATCGTTCTGCGAGTAAGTTTCCAGCTTGCGGATGTCGATCTTGCCGACCAGCGACGAAATGTCCTGGTTGTTCTCGTCGCCCGGTTCGGTTTTCGATACGGCGATCTGCGAGAGTACCGACGGACGCAGCTTGACCACGCGGAATTGCGTGATGTCGCCTCCGTAATCGTGCAAGCGCTTGACGGCCCACGGGCTCATGATCGTATCCACGTAGCGCCGCGGAATTCCGTAATCCTCTTCCAGCAACTGGCCGTCCTCGACCGGGTTGAACAGCCCGAGCGGCGATTCATGCACCGGCGAGCCCTTCAGCGCGTAGAACGGAACTTTCTCGATCAGGTGCTTGAGCGTTTCGGCCAGCGTCGACTTGCCGCCGCCGACAGGTCCGAGCAGGTAAAGGATCTGCTTCTTTTCCTCCAGTCCCTGCGCGGCATGGCGGAAATAGGAAACAATGTGCTCGATGACCTCTTCCATGCCGTACAGGTCGCGGAAAGCCGGGTAACGGCGCAGCATCTTGTTGGCGAAAATGCGCGACAGGCGCGGGTCTGAACGGGTGTCCACCATCTCGGGTTCGCCGATCGCCTGCAACATTCTTTCGGCGACGCTGGCGTAAGCCGACGGATCACGCTTGCACAGGTCCAGATACTCCTGGACCGACATTTCCTCTTCCTGCGCCGCCTCGAAACGGCTTTGGTAGCGGGCGAAGATAGACATGGCCTTCCTCCTTCCAAGAACGGGCTCGATTCAACTTTTAGAACACCGATTTCTCAAAAAGGTTTAGCGAATCGCTTATTTCTTTATAGACGATCCTGCATCGGAGTCAGGTCCGATCACTTATGCCGGTTGATTTCCACTGTGACGTGCGCCAATTCTTCGTGAATACTCAAGCGCTTGCGGATTTCCTCGGGTTGGACGGTTTCTTCGGCATTGAGCGAAATTATGCATGCGTATTTTCCCTTGCCGACGCGCCAGATGTGCAGGTCGGTGATCTCCGCTGCCTCGGGAATCTCCGCGATGACCTCGCGCACTTCCGCCACCACCGGAGCGTCCATCTCCGCATCGAGCAGGACCCGCCCGGTGTCGCGCAACAGGCCGTAGGCCCAGATCGTCACCAGTGCTGCGCCGACGATGCCCATCACCGGGTCGAGCCAGGCGAAGTTCCAGAACTTGCCGCCGGTAAGGGCAATGATGGCCAGCGCCGAGGTCGCCGCATCGGCGATCACGTGCATGTAGGCCGAACGCTGGTTGAGATCATGGTGGTGTTCATGTTCGCCGTGTGCGTGAGGGTGGTGGTGCGTATCGCGAAGGAGCCAGGCGCACGCCAGATTGACCCCCAGGCCGAGGAATGCCAGGACGATTGCTTCGTCGTAGTGGATCTCCGACGGGAAAACCAAGCGCTCGACGGACTGGAACAGCATGAGGCCGGCGACACCGACGAGGCACACTGCGCTGGTATAGCCGCCCAGGATCTCTATCTTCCAGGTGCCAAAGGCAAAACGCCCGTCGCGTGAAAAACGGCGTGCCGCCGCATAGGCGAGGGCGGAGAGGCCGAGCGCCAGAGCGTGCGAGCTCATGTGCCAGCCGTCGGCCAGCAAGGCCATCGAGTTGAACATCCAGCCCCCGGCAATTTCGACGACCATGGTCATGGCGGTCAGGATGATCGCCCAGCGCGTGTTCCGTTCGGCGAGCGGGTTGCCGGCGTCGAACACCTCCGTATGGCAAAGTTTTCCGGCGGAATGGGTGGCTTCCATGCTGATCGTTTCTGTTGAGTGCTTGCTATATACTATACCCCAGTATATATTTTTACAATGAGAGCGGTTCGCAAATAACTGGAGCAATCGATGCCACATACCGTCAAGGGCAAGAAACAATTACTCGTGCGTGTGCGCCGCATCAAGGGGCAGGCGGAGGCGCTCGAAAAGAGCCTGGACCAGGGGAGCGAATGCTCGGCAGTGCTGCAGCAGATCGCGGCGATTCGCGGCGCGGTTAACGGCCTGATGCTGGAAGTGCTGGAAGGCCACCTGCGCGACCATCTCGGAACCCACGTGATTCCGGAAGAGCAGCGCCGGGAGGATCTGGAGCAGGTGGTGTCGGTACTGAGGAGCTATCTGAAGTAAGTTTTGCCCCGGAAAAGAAGACTTACAATTCAGTGACAGTCTCTTAAGTCAGCTTTAAGTCACGCGGGGGCATTCTCCTGATCACCAACGAGCGTTCTGCTCGTGCAACGATCACGAAAGGAGAACACCATGAACGTGAAACAACTCAAACTCTCGGTTGCCGCGCTTGCCGTTGCCGGACTCCTGGGGGCTGGCTATACGCTCGGGGCGCGGGACGTGTTCCCGGCATTCGGCCACGCGCACGCCGCGGTTCTGGCGACGACGGCGGACGCTGTTCCGGCCCTGTCCGCGCCCGCCGCGCTGCCGGATATGGCCGCTATCGTGACGCGCAACGGCCCGGCCGTCGTCAATATCAGCGTATCGGGAACGCGCAAGGTCAGCGCCGGAATTCCCGATATGCAACTCAGTCCCAATGACCCGTTCTACGAGTTCTTCCGTCATTTCGGCCCGCCTCGCCAGCAGGGCGACACACCCACCCATGGTCTGGGATCGGGGTTCATCGTGAGTGCGGATGGGACCATCCTGACCAACGCGCACGTCGTCGACGGCGCCGACGAAGTTACGGTGAAGCTGACGGACAAGCGCGAATTCAAGGCCAAGGTGCTGGGCATGGACAAGGCGAGCGATGTCGCCGTGTTGAAGATCGATGCGAAGAACCTCCCGGTGGTGACCAGTGGCAATGCGGGCAATGTGCGCGTCGGCGAATGGGTTCTGGCGATCGGTTCGCCCTACGGCTTTGAGAACAGCGCGACGGCGGGCATCGTTTCCGCCAAGTCGCGCTCCTTGCCGGACGGAGGCTATGTGCCCTTCATTCAGACCGACGTGGCCGTGAATCCGGGCAATTCGGGCGGGCCGCTGTTCAACATGGCCGGCGAGGTGATCGGCGTCAACTCGCAGATCTACTCGCGTAGCGGCGGGTATCAGGGGCTGTCTTTCGCCATTCCGATCGACGTGGCGATGAGCGTCGAGAAGCAGATCGTGGACCATGGCAAAGTGCAACACGGACGACTCGGCGTCATGATCCAGGAGGTCAACCAACCGCTGGCGGATTCCTTCGGCCTCAAGAAGCCGATGGGTGCGCTGGTGGGCCAGGTCGAAAAGGATGGTCCGGCAGCGAAAGCCGGCATGGAGTCGGGTGACATCATCCTGAGCATCAACGGGCACGAGATCGAATCGTCCGGCGAATTGCCGGTCATCGTGGCGAACATTCGTCCCGGAGAGACCGCAAAACTGCAAGTCTGGCGCAAGGGAAGCACGAAAAACGTCGAGGTGAAGGTTGGCGCGCTCGACGAACAGATGCAGGCCAGCAACGCCGGCAGCGATACCGACAAGGGGCGGCTGGGCGTGAGTGTCCGGCCGTTGACGCCGGAAGAGCAGAACCAGGCCGGTGTCAAAGGCGGCCTGCTCGTCGAGGAAGCGTCCGGCGCGGCGGCACGGGCAGGAATTCAGCAGGGGGATATCGTACTCTCGATAAACGGCGAGCCGATTACCCAAGCTGAACAGTTGCGGGCCATGGTCGCCAAGGCGGGAAAGCGGGTCGCGGTCTTGATCGAACGGGACAATGCGCGCATCTTCGTACCGGTTGATCTTGGTTGATGCCTTCCGCTTGTGTTTCGACCCGGGCAGTTGCGCCAGCATGCTGCCCGGGTCGTCGTGCTCGCGTGGGGTACAGGTTGTTTAAAAGTCATCAGAAATCCTGATAAAAAGGAGTCGAGGTGGATTGGGGACACGAATTGATGGCCAGCCTGGTCTGGCTCGGCAAGGCGTTTGCCGTCAGTCTGGTGGGCATGGCCGGCGTGGCGGCGCTGCTCGGCCGGTATACCGTGTGGGGGCGCCAGTTCGTGCGCGTCACCGCCACCTATTTCAATCCCCGCGCCAGCCTGGTGCCGCTTGTCTGGCTGGCGGCCATCGTGTTCATGACGCTTTTCTCGGTACGCATGAACATACTGTTTTCGTTCTGGTACAACGGCTTCTACAGCGCGATGCAGAACCTCGATGCAGGCGCGTTCTGGCGCATGCTGGGCCTCTTCGGCATCCTGGCCGCCGTGCATGTGGCGCGGGCGCTGCTCAACTATTTCCTGGAACAGTCGTTCCAGATTCGCTGGCGCACCTGGCTGACCCATGTGCTGATCGAACGCTGGCTGTCCCGGCAAGCGTATTACCGCAGCCAGTTCGTCCCGGCCAGCGCCGATAACCCGGACCAGCGCATCCAGCAGGACGTCGAGAGTTTTGTGTCCAGCACGCTCACGCTGTCAATGGGGCTGCTCGACGCTGTCGTTTCGCTCTTTTCCTTCACCCTCATCCTGTGGAACCTCTCCGGCGTACTGGAAGTCTTTGGCTGGGAGATTCCGCGCGCGATGGTTTTCGCGGTGTATCTGTACGTGATCGTGGCGACGGTCTTCGCCATCAAGATCGGACGCCCGCTGATCCAACTCAACTTTCTCAACGAGAAACTAGGGGCCAATTTCCGTTACGCGCTCATGCGCCTGCGCGAATACGGCGAGAGCATTGCCTTCTATCGTGGCGAGAAGGTCGAACGGGTCGCCCTGATGCGGCGTTTCCGCGATGTGATCGCCAACCTGTGGGCGATCATCTTCCGCTCGGTAAAGTTCCAGGGTTTCAATCTTGCCGTCAGCCAGGCGGCCGTCGTCTTTCCGTTTATCGTCCAGGCGCCGCGCCTGCTCAGCAAGCAGATTACCCTCGGCGACGTGATGCAGACGGCCGAATCGTTCAGCCAGGTGCAGAACGCCTTGTCATTCATCCGTACCTCTTACGACAACTTCGCCGGCTATCGCGCCATCATCAATCGGCTGGCCGGGTTCCTCGAATCGATGGATGCGGCGAGGAAACTGCCGAGCGCACGTGTCGAGGCGGACGACGGCGTTTTCGCCGTCGAGTCGCTGACCGTGCGCACGCCGGCCGGCGAGCTGCTGGTGGACGACCTGACGCTGACCGTCACCGGTCAGACGTCGATCCTGATCCGCGGCAAATCCGGTATCGGCAAGACCACCCTGCTGCGTGCACTGGCTGGACTGTGGCCGCATGCGGACGGCCGCATCCGCCGTCCGGTGGGAAAGCTGGCGCTGTTCTTGCCGCAAAAGCCCTACCTGCCGCTCGGCACCTTGCGTGCCGCGCTTTACTATCCGGCGCCGGCGCGCGATCACGCGCAAGCGACCGAAGTCCTGCGGCGCTGCCACCTCGGCCATCTGGTCANNCTGGCGATCGGACGCGTTTTGCTCAACCGCCCGCGCATCGTCTTTCTCGACGAAGCCAGTTCGGCCATGGATGAAGGGCTCGAACACGCGATGTACCAGATCATGCGCGAATCGTTGCCGGAAACGATCACGGTCAGCGTGGGTCACCGCAGCACGCTGATCGATTTTCACACACGGGAACTCGAACTGCTCGGCGGCGGACGCTGGCACTTGCGCGAACTCGGGACGGCCGTTACCGTCTGAATCTGGACCGTTCCCGAAAATCCTCATCTATCCCCGAATCGGAGCTCCGTCGATGTTTTCGCTTCCCCCCGTAACGCAAGCGCTGATCGTGGCCAACATCGCCGTGTTCGTCCTCGATTCGCTGACCGGCCGTTCGATCAGCCAGTTCCTGGCGTTGTGGCCGCTCGGACCGCACTTCATGCCCTGGCAGATCATCACCTACGCCTTCCTGCACGGCGGGCTGACGCACCTGCTGTTCAACATGTACGGGTTGTTCATGTTCGGCGGCGATGTCGAACGGGTGTGGGGCGCCCGCCGTTACCTGACCTACTATCTCGTCTGCGCCATCGCGGCGGCGATTTTGCAGCTCGTCGTCTCGACACTGTCCGGCGCCTATTACCCCACCGTAGGCGCATCCGGCGCGCTGTTCGGCTTGCTGCTCGCTTTCGCACGCTGCTTCCCGTATCGCACCGTGATGCTGCTGTTTCCCCCCATCCCGATGCGCGCGCCGGTGTTCGTCATGGTCTATGGCCTGCTCGAGCTGTACCTCGGGGTCACCGGCACGCAGTCCGGTGTTGCACATTTCGCCCACCTTGGAGGACTCGTCGGCGGCTTCCTGTTCCTGCGCTTCAACCGGCGCTGGCGCTAGCCACCACTGCGGCGACTGCGCCAAGAATCGGCGATTCCATACGGGCGGGTCAGGTCGAGAGCTTGCGGCCGAGCTGGTTTTCCACCGACGCGATCTTCGACTTCATCCGGCTTTCCCCTCCAGCGCGGTAATCGACCTTGATCTGGGTGTTGATGCGCGGGCAATCGGGCTGCAGCGCCTCGAAGCAGCGCGTCACCACGCCCATCACCTCGTTCCACTCGCCCTCGATGATCGTACTCATCGGCGTCAATTGGTACGTCAGGCCGCTTTTGTCGATGATGTCGAGAATGCGGGCGACGTAACGGCTCTTGCTCTCGCCCTCGGCGGTGGGGAACATCGTGAATTCGAGCATTACCATGATGGAACTCCCTGCGGATACAGATTTTTGAGGTAGGAAGCCCGGATTTTCTCACGGACCGAGGTTTCCCC
>DBMG01000142.1:27624-27776 GCA_002304785.1 Candidatus Accumulibacter sp. UBA704
GCCTTGTTGCTCATCGGCACGCCGCCGCTCTTCTGGCTGGGCGCCGGGTCGTCGGTCAGGCGCATGGTGAGGGCGATGCGCTGGCGCGGCAGGTCGACTTCGACGACCTTGACGCGGACCACGTCGCCGGCCTTGACGACTTCGCGCGGGTC
>DBMG01000048.1 GCA_002304785.1 Candidatus Accumulibacter sp. UBA704
CCTTTTGCCCTGGATGCCCTTGCACCCCACATTTCCAAGGAGACCCTTGAATACCACTACGGCAAGCACCACCAGGCCTACGTCACCAACCTGAACAACCTGATCAAGGGCACCGAGTACGAAGCCCTCGATCTCGAAGCCATCGTCAAGAAAGCTCCGGCCGGCGGGGTGTACAACAACGCCGCCCAGGTGTGGAACCACACCTTCTTCTGGAACAGTCTGAAACCCAATGGCGGCGGCGCCCCCGGGGGCGCGCTGGCGGAGGCGATCAACAAGAAATGGGGATCCTTCGACGAGTTCAAGAAGGCCTTCCAGGCATCCGCGGTCGGCAACTTCGGTTCCGGCTGGACCTGGCTGGTCAAGAAACCGGACGGCTCCGTCGACATCGTCAACATGGGCGCCGCCGGCACTCCGTTGACCACCGCCGACAAGGCGCTGCTGTGCATTGACGTGTGGGAACATGCGTACTACATCGACTACCGCAACCTGCGCCCGAAATTCGTCGAGACGTTCCTGTCCAGCGTCGCCAACTGGAGCTTCGCCGAAAAGAACTTCGCAGGCTGACGCGAGAGCCGTTTGACGAACAGTCGTTCGTCGCTTCAAGAAAAATGGGCACTCCCGAATCCGGGGTGCCCTTTCTCGTTCACCGCCTGACGACATAACGCTCTGCGCGGCGCTAGCAATTGCGCCTGCCCATCGATCATCGCGCCATCGTTCAGGCAGACTCAGACTTCAGCACGATCGCCGGCACGCTTGCGAAGCATTTCGATGATGATCGACGCGGTCTGCTCGATCGAGCGATTGCTGGCATCGATGATCGGCCAACCGCAGCGCAGGAAAAGGCGTTTCGCTTCGGTGATTTCCCGACGCAGGCTTTCCTGATCCGCATAGGTAGTGTTTTCATCGTCGTTGAGGCTCTTCAGGCGTGCCGCGCGAATCACCGCGAGTCGGGCAGGATTGATGGTCAGGCCGACGATCAGCGGCCCTTTTGCACGCAAGAGGTTGGCCGGCGGCGGAGCCCCAGGAACCAAGGGCACGTTCGCCGCCTTGATGCCACGCGAGGCGAGATACATGCACGTGGGAGTCTTGGTGGCGCGCGAAACGCCGACAACGACGACATCCGCCGTCTCGAGATCGTTGCTTCCGATACCGTCATCGTGCGCCAGGGTATATTTCATGGCTTCGACCCGGCGGTAGTAATCCTCGTCGAAAGCGTCGCCGGAACTGTTGTGGTACTGGACCGCAGCACAGGAATATTCCGAGAGCCGGCTGACCAGCGGCTCAAGCGCAAACTGGTACGGAAGGTTCAACTGACGGCAGCCCTCTTCGAGGGCCTCGCGCACGTCACTGTGACTGATGCTGTGCAGGACAAACCCCGGCGCAGCGCCAATTTCGCTCAGGATCTCGGGCACTTGATCCAGGCGGCGAACCATTTTCCACAACCGCCGCTTCACCTCGACGCCCTCGAGTTGCATGACGGCGTTGCGCGCCAGCATTTCGATCAATTCCCCCGAGGCGTGAGAAACGAGGTTCATCACAATCGTCTTTTTCAAGGAAGCTCCTCTTTGCTTGCCTGATGACGTCTCAGCGGTGATAGCCGCCATCCAGGCGCAGCACGCTCCCGTTGATCATGACGTTATGCAGCACGTGGATGGCCAGCATGGCAAATTCGGCCGGGTCGCCGAAGCGGTGGGGAAACGGTATCTGGCGAGCCAACCGGGAATCGAGATTCTTCTCGATATCAAACAGCGTCTGAGTGCCGAACAGTCCTGGAGCGATCCCGACAACGCGGATACCCAAGGGGCCGAGTTCGCGGGCAGCCGGGAGGATCAGGCTGATCACCCCGCCTTTCGACGCGGCATACGCCGCCTCCCCGATCTGTCCCTCGTAGGCGGAGACAGACCCCGTCAACAGAATGACCCCGCGCTCTCCATTGGTCATGGGCGTCAAATGCGCCATATCGGCAGCCACCAGGCGCATCATGTTGAACGTTGAAATCAGATTGACGTCGACCAGCCTGCGAAAGTCCTCCAGTCGCATCGGCCCGTTGTCACCAATGATCGGCTCGAAATGGCCGCGCCCGACGCAGTGCACCAGTACGCGAGCCGCCCCGTTCCTTTCGCGCGCCTCTGCAACAGCCTTTTCGGCCGAAACGGCGTCGGCGACATCGCAGTGAATGGCGAGCGCGCCAATCTCGCTCGCGACCTTCTGCACCCCCTCCGCGTCGATGTCGACCACGGTCACTTTGGCTCCCGCTTCCGCGAGCTGGCGAGCCGTTTCCGCCCCCAGTCCCGACGCTGCTCCGGTTACCAGAGCCGGACACTCCCACAAATCCATTCTGTTCTCCCTATCGCCACAAATCATTGATGAGGCTCGCTTGGGTATTATCTGGACATGCGCGAACCCACGCAATCGAGACGTATTGACAAACGAAACCACAATTGCGAATACTAATGTAAACGTTTCCTCTTTTTTTGTGGCAATATGTAAACGTTTACTGCCGTGTAATCAGGTAATCGCCCATGCCGCACACAATCAAGGCGC
This sequence comes from Candidatus Accumulibacter sp. UBA704, assembly GCA_002304785.1. Taxonomy (GTDB): domain Bacteria; phylum Pseudomonadota; class Gammaproteobacteria; order Burkholderiales; family Rhodocyclaceae; genus Propionivibrio. Next base: position 2,545 of record DBMG01000048.1, read on the forward strand.
AAAGATCCGTCACGATCAAGGACGTTGCCAGAAAGGCAGGAACATCCATTGCCACGGTGTCCTACGTGTTCAGCAATGCCGAACGCAACATTCGTCCGGAACTACGGCAACGTGTATTGCAGGCGGCCACGGAAATCGGCTACGTGAAAAATGCCGCAGCCAGCAGCATGAAGGGGAAACCTCGGGGCATACTGGCCGTGGTTGTTGCCCAGTTCGGCAACACGTTTTTCACCCGCATGTGCGTCGAGATCGTCTCGATCGCGCGCCAGGCCGGCTATGTGGTGACGCTGTGCAACAGCGACGAGGACCCGGACCAGGAGCGGATCATTCTCAAGCGCCTGGTGGCCCAGCGCATCGATGGCTGCATCCTCTGTCCAGCCATGTCCCGCGAGGAAAACACGGGGTTACTGAAGAAGTACCGGATTCCGTATGTAATTCTCGAACGATCGTTTCCCGAGTCGACCACGGCGCACAATTTTGTCGGCCAGGACAACTACCAGTCGGGCTATCTGGCAACCCGGCATCTGCTGGATGCCGGACATCGCCGGATTGCTTTCTCAGGTTGGGACTCTCCCATTCCGAACGTATGCGAACGCGTCAACGGGTACCAGGCGGCCCTGCGCGAGTTCGGCGTACCGGCGGAGCAGGAACTGGTGTTGACGGACGAGATGTCCGAAGCCGCCGGTCGACGGATGGCTGCCAAGCTGCTCGAATCGAAAATGACCGCTGCCGTACTCGGACATCATGAGACGGCAAAGGGAGCTTTGCTGTATTTCCAGGACAAGGGGATTCGCTGGCCGGACGACCTTTCGCTGGTAGTGATCGGCACTCCGGAATGGGCCGGTGTATTGCTCCCCCGAATCACCTGCATCCAGCGGCCGGAACACGCGATGGCCGTGGCAGCAGCCGAATTGCTCCTGGACGCCATCAAGCAGCCCGATATATCGGCCGCCCAACACGTCTTTCTCAGCACCGTTTCGGAAGGCGATTCGGTTCTTAAAAGGTAGCGCCGGCAACGCCGACGCTAGGCAATTTCGTTTCACCCAAGGCAATCGTTCTATGTAGCACCAAGGAGTTTCGTCAAGAAAGTCTGAACCAGAAAGGCAATGAAGCAGCGGATCACTACTAATGCACGACCCTTATCTCTGGAGGTGTTGAAAATGAGCAAGAAAACCAGCTGGCGTATCCCCACAGTCATAGCCCTTGGAATCGCTTCTCTTCTGCCGCAATTGAGCAGCGCGCAAGCGCCGGCAAAATGGCCGACGCAGGATATTTCGATCGTTGTCCCCTACCCGCCCGGAGGCGGCACCGACCTGACCACCCGCGCACTCGCCGAGGAAATGGGCAAGGCGCTGAAAGCCAATATTTCCGTCATCAACCAGCCGGGCGCAAGCGGGTCGGTGGGAACGCTCGCCGTGTGGAACAAACCGCATAACGGCTACACCATTTCCGCAAACGGGATCCTGGCCTTCACCTCTTACCCGGTCCGCGGTTTCACCGAAGGCGCGTACAAGGATCAGAAAGACTGGCACATCTGGATCGCCACATACTCGCCAAATGCCATCGTGACCCGCGGCGGAGACGGAGCGAAGTACAAGACGATGGCGGATCTGCTTGCCGCGCTGAAAGCCAAACCGGGTGAAATCACGTTCGGCACGGCGGGCGTCGGCAGCGGCGGCCACATGGGCGCGGAAGTCCTGAAACTGGGAACGAAGATCCCCTACAAACATATTTCCTATCAAGGCGGCGCACCGGCGATCGTCGGCGGTCTGTCCGGTGAAGTCGACATCGTTCCCCAATTGCTGATGGAGATGGTCGATCACATCCGCGCGGGCAAGATGAATGCGCTGGCGGTCCTCATGGATAAACCGTTCAAGCTGTCGGGCGCCCCGGACATTCCCGCTATCACGGACTCGGTTCCCGACGTCAAGCCCTACCTGCCGATGGGCGAATCCTTCGGCATCATGGTGCCGAAGGACACGCCTGCCAATGCCGTCAAGGCGATTGACGAAGCCTTCAAGATCGCGGTCCAGAGCGATACGGTCAAGAAGTTTGCCGCCGAGAAGGGTTCCGTGGTGTTAGCGTTGAGCGGAGAAGAAGCCCAGGCGCATGTGGCGAAACTGTCATCGATCGTTTCGTGGACACTGTTTGACGGCGGTGCCGCCAAAATATCTCCCGACAAACTCGGGATTCCGAAACCATAACAAGCGGGTCGAGAGACCATAGGACAGCCGCCGGCAGACCACTGCAACCGTGCTTTTCTGTCGGCGGCCGATATTGTCGTAAAGGAGTCAGGGCGTGGATAACGTGGATAAGCAAACCCACTTCGACTTTGTCACCAGCATCGTCCTCATGCTTCTGTCGGTGGCTTTGATCATCAGTAGCTATCGCATGGGACTCGAGGTCGGCGGCGACATGTATGCTTCTCCAGGCTTACTGCCCATGGTGCTGGCGGTGCTGCTTCTGTTTACGAGCTTCTTGTTGCTCAAGCGCAGCATTCAGGCCAACGGAATCACGAAGAACATGAGCGAATTCGTGTCCTGGCTCAACCGTTTCCGGCAATCGAAAATGTGCCGGGAGTTCATGGTGGGCGGTCTGATGCTGGCCCTTTACACTTTCGTATTGGCCCCTAGGCTGCCGTTCTGGATATCCACCGCGATCTTCATGGTTGCTCTCATGGGAATACTAAAAGCCACGTCCATCGTCAAGAGCGTCATGATCACCGCTCTCGTGGTGGGAAGCATCTATGGCGTATTCCAGATGATCTTCCACGTTCCACTGCCGTAGGCGGAGATTCAGCATGGATTTGCACTATCTGTACGGTGTTCTGCAATTCGTCATCCAGCCGATGAGCTTGTTGACCCTGGTTTTGTCCGTTTTCTTCGGACTGATCGTCGGCATGCTTCCCGGGCTTACGGCGACCATGGCCGTCGCTCTGCTGACCGGACTGACCTACAAGCTTTCGAACGAGGTGGCGATTCTGTCGCTGGTTGCGGTTTACGTCGGGGCCATTTCCGGCGGATGCCAATCGGCCATCCTGATGAACATTCCCGGCACGCCGGCCTCCGCCGCCACCGCCGTTGATGGTTTCCCCATTGGCCAGCGAGGCGAAGGGGGCCTCGGCATCTTTGTCGCAACGGCCTCGTCGTGCATAGGCACCCTGACCGGCACCCTATGCATACTGCTGCTAACTCCCCCGCTGGCGCTACTGGCCTTGAAGTTCGGAGCGTTCGAGTTTTTCCTGCTGGCACTGTTCGGCGTCATGATCTGCGGACAACTCACCGCCGGCACCGATCCGTTGAAGGGTTGGATATCGGGAATCCTTGGATTGCTCGTCTCGCAGATCGGCATGGACGGTATGAATGCCCATCCGCGCTTTACGTTTGGCGTAGTCAACCTGATGTCGGGAGTTCCCCTGATTCCCGTGATGATCGGCCTGTTTGGATTCCCTGAAATCATTTACGGACTGGCATCGAGTACCGCACGAGCGCAAATCAAGACATCCGCGATGGAGTTCAAGAAAGGCTTCGTCATCCTGCTGAAGAACAAGCTGAACATCATCCGTTCTTCAGCTATTGGCGTAGCGGTCGGAATCATTCCCGGTGTTGGCGAAGACGTTGCCGGCTGGCTGTCTTACTGGGCGGAAAAGAAATCCAGCAAGACGCCGGAGCGGTTCGGCAAGGGCGCTTACGAGGGGGTCGTCGCTGCGGAAACCGGCAATAACGCCTGCGTCGGAGGGGCGCTCATTCCGGTGCTGTCGCTGGCGGTACCGGGCAGTGCGCCGGCCGCCGTCCTGCTGGCGGCGCTCTGGCTGCATGGCCTGCGCCCCGGGCCATTACTGATGAGCGAATCGCCCGGCTTTGTGATCGATATCAGCGTCTACATGGCCATGAGCGCCATTGCCATGGTTTTCCTAGCGCTACTGGTTTCCAAGGTCACGGTAAAGGTTCTGGCCGTCAAGAGCACAATCCTGATGCCTATCGTCTATGTGCTATGCACCGTTGGTGCGTTTGTCATCAGCAACAACGTCTTCGACATCTACCTGGTCTTCATCTTCGGAGTGGTTGGATTGCTCTTGCGTGAGATGTCGTATCCAGCGGCCCCCTTCCTGCTCGGCATCATCCTCGGCCCGATGGCCGACAACAGCCTGCGTCGCGCGCTGATCCTGTCTTCGGGCGACCCGACGCCGTTCTTCACCCGTCCGATCAGCCTAATCTTCGCCACAGCCATCATCCTGATGGCACTTTCCCAACTCAAGGCATTCGGCTGGCTGAAGAAAGCGCTGGTGCATGCCGAACTGAAGGAATAAGGAGAAACACCTTGAAAACCATTCGCGTAGGGCTGGTGGGATGCGGTTTCGTGTCCGAACTGCACATGCACGCCTACCAACGGATTTACGGGGTACCGGTGTCGGTCGAGGCCGTCGCGGCGCCGAGCGACCGCGTCGTGGAGTTTTCCCGGCGACACCAGATTCCCAAGGCCCGCCGCCATATCCGGGAATTGCTGAACGACCCGGAAATCGACGTCATCGACATCTGTACCCCGGCCGTATTGCATGCGCCAATGATCGTCGAGGCCATGGAATCCGGGAAACATGTGATCTGCGAAAAGCCTTTCACCGGGTACTTCGGAGCCCCGGCGGACCCTTCGCCGGTCGGACGCAACCTGTCGAAAGCCCTGATGTACGAGCGGGTCATGGTGGAGATGGACGAAACGCGCCGCAGAATCGCGGCGAGCGGCCGGCTCTTCATGTATGCGGAGAACTGGGTTTACGCCCCGGCCATCGCCAAGACTGCCGAAATACTGCGCAAGACGAAAGACAAGATCCTCTTCATGAAAGCCGAGGAAAGCCATAGCGGCTCCCACGCCAACCATGCCGCCCGGTGGGACATGTCGGGAGGCGGAGCCCTGATCAGGCAGGGGTGCCATCCCCTGTCCGCCGTGCTTTACCTCAAGCAGGTCGAAGCCCGCGCGCGCGGCGAGGCCATTGGTATCGCGGATGTCACCGCCGACATCGGCAACATCGGCGACAGATTGTCGCCTGACGATCACCGCTACATCCTGTCGCACCCCATCGATGTCGAAGACTGGGCGCTGATGAACATGACCTTTACCGACGGGACGAAGAGCACCGTCTTCGCCGGAGACATGGTGCTGGGCGGGGTGAGAAACCTGGTGGAAACCTTCACCACCGGAGGCCTGCTCAACGCCAACATGTGCCCGAACACCGGGATGATGACCTATCTGACCGACGAGGAAAAACTCGCGGACGTCTATATCACCGAGAAGGTGGACCGCAAGACGGGCTGGCAATTCGTCTGCCTCGAAGAACAATGGACGCGAGGCTATAACCAGGAAATCCAGCAATTCATGGAGTGCGTCGGTCTGGGCCACACGCCGCTATCCGACCTCGACCTGGCCTATGACACCATCAAGGCGACCTATGCGGCCTACTGGTCGGCCGAAGAGGGCAAACGCATCAGGCTCTGAACTCTGGCGACAAAGGCAAAAACCGCCTTTCAGTCGTCGTCTTTAGGAAGGGAGAACCATGGGCAGCGGGCCACAATTGAGGTTCGGCGTGATCGGCATCGATCACCGACATATCTACGATCAGGTCAGCAGTCTGCTCGGCATCGGCGCGGAATGCGCCGGCTACTGGACTCATGATGGCGACGTGCGCACGCTGGAAGGGTTTGTCGAGCGTTTTCCCGCGATCCCGAGAGTGGATGATCGCCGGCGCTTGCTCGAAGACGCGAGCGTCCAACTGATCACCTGCGCCGCCATCCCCTGCCAACGCGCCGCATTTGCCATCGAAGCAATGCGCCACGGCAAGGACTTCATGGCCGACAAGCCCGGCGTGACGACATTCGGGCAACTGGAAGAGGTTCGGCGCGTCCAGCGTGAGACAGGACGAATCTTCTCGGTCAATTTTACCGAACGCTTCGAGGTCCGCGCCGTGACCCGGGCAACTGAACTGGTGCGCGCAGGCGCCATCGGCCGGGTCCTGCAGACCGTCGGCCTGGGGCCGCATCGTCTGAACCGTGATCTGCGTCCGGCATGGTTCTTCGACCCGCAGGCCTACGGAGGCATCCTCGTCGACATCGCATCGCACCAGATCGACCAGTTCCTGCATTTTTCCGGCGCCGACGACGCCACCATCGTGCTTTCCCGTGCCGGCAATCTTGCCCATCCCGACACGCCCGGTTTTCAGGATTTCGGAGAGATCGCCCTGTCTCACGGAACCAGCAGCGGTTACATACGGGTGGACTGGTTCACACCCGACGGGCTCGCCACCTGGGGAGACGGGCGCCTGACCATTCTTGGCACCGAGGGATACATCGAATTGCGCAAGTACATCGACATTGCCGGGCGGCCGGGCAAGGACCACCTGTTCCTGGTGAATAACGAAGGCACCCGCTACCTCGACTGCTCTTCGGCGCCACTCCCCTATTACACCGACCTTCGCCAGGACATTTTCGAACGCACCGAGAGCGCCATGAGCCAGGCTCATTGCTTCAAGGTCTGCGAACTTGCGCTGAGGGCGCAGGCGCAGGCTGACGTGATTCGTCCCTGACTTTCCCCGACATCCGACCCAATCGCTGCTCGCGCCCCCTCACATCAAACACTGTGGGAAAATCCGGGCACTGGAAATGTTGGGGCAGACCATGGATCGCATAGACAAGGAAATTCTCGCGCTGTTGCAGGAGAACGCCGATTTGCCGCTGTCCGAAATCGCGGGGCGCGTGAAGCTTTCCTCGACGCCCTGCTGGCGTCGAATTCAGCGACTGGAGGAACAAGGATTCATCCGGCGCAAGGTAGCCCTGCTCGACGCGGGCAAACTGAACGTCGGCGTTACCGTATTCGTGTTGCTGCGCACCAACCGGCACAATCAGGAATGGTTCGAGAAGTTGCGCTCCATCGTCAGCGGCATTCCCGAAGTCGTCGACTTCTACCGCATGAGCGGCACCATTGACTATCTGCTGCGTATCGCCGTTCCCGACATCGCCGCCTACGATGCGGTCTACAAGAAGCTGACCAGCAACATCGAGATCTTCGAGGTCAGTTCCAGTTTCGCCATGGAAGAAATCAAGCATACGACGGCGCTGCCGCTGGACTACATGAAACTGGAAGGCTGACCGCGGCTTTCGCCGATTTCTCCGGTTCACCTCCGCAAGCGTCACACTTCGGTCGACCGTCAGCAGAACTTGCCCACGATGATCTCGACGATCTGTCGATCGGTATGTCGCATGCTGTCGCTGGCCAAGGCACAGAGATTGGCAATGGAATCGTCGACACTGTCCGCTACGATGCCTTCGTTCCCGCTCACCCGCGAATTGTCCAGCGCCATCAACACCGCCTTGTACGCCGAGCTGACCGAAGTCGATACCTTCATGGCACAACTGTTGGACGCGCCGTCGCAGATCATCCCGGCCAGATCGCCTATCATGCTGCAAATGGCCATGCCCGCCGTCCGATAATCGCCACCGAGCAGCCACGCCATGCCACCCGCCGCACCCATGGCCGCGGTCGTCACGGCGCACAGGGCCGAAAGCCTGGGCAATTTGCTGTGGATGTAGATGGCCATCAAGTGTGAAAGCACCAGGGCGCGGGCCAGCTTTTCATCGCTGGCGCGCACGTGTTCGGCAACCACGACCACCGGAAGAGTTGCCACGATGCCCTGATTGCCGGAACCGGAATTGCTCATCGCCGGCAGGACGGCTCCTCCCATGCGCGCATCGGAGGCGGCGGCGGAACGCATGACGATGCGCGTTTGCAGATCGTCGGAGAGCAGTCCCGAGACGACGTTGCGCTGCATCGTCGCGCCGACGTGCAATCCGAAATCGCCGCTCATGCCCTTCTCGGCCAGTCTGCAATTGAGCCGGGCCGCTTCGCGGATGAAGGCGATCTCGGCGAAAGGTACCGATACGGCGAACTCGAACACGTCATGAGCCGTCACACCTTCCAGCGAGAACTCAGGAGTGCTGCCGCCCGATTCCGGACCAGTCTGGAACAGGGTTGCACCGTTCTTTTCAATCAGCACGACGCCGGTATGCGAATCGACGATGCACACCCTGACCCAGTCATCTCCGCGGGAAAGACGCGCCTCCGAATAGAGCACCGCCGGAACGGCGGCAATTGCGACTTCAACGCGCCCCTCGGAGAGCATTTTCTTGCCGGCGGCGACTATCTCCGGCGTAAGGTTGCGAAGGACCTCGAGCCCCCCTTCTGGATCGCCGCCGAGCGCGCCCACCGCCGCGGCGATCGGCAGCCCGACCATGCCTGTTCCCGGCACGGTAACCCCCATTCCGTTCTTCATCAAATTGGCCGAAACCTTCGCATCGATGCGCTCCGGAGCCGCGCCAAGGTGCTTGGCGGCAATCGCCGAAGCAAGCGCCAGAGAAATCGGTTCGGTGCAGCCCAAGGCGGGCACCACTTCGTGCTTGATAGCCTTCAGGAAGTCGGGCCAAAGAAGAGTGTGCAGGGTCAATTTACGTTCCTTAACAAGGTGACGGCAACGAATCAAAACGCAAGGTGATGTGGTAAATAATACCCCGTAAAACATATTTTAAGGCATAAATTTATCCAAAATAACTACATAAAGCAAGTTTATGCTCACAGAACACATCGTTGCGATAACCTGAGCCAAAAACCACTCACTTCCGCGCTCTTTGGAGAAATATTTCCCTCCTTAACCGTTTTTTTACGCAAGCCATTACCGCCAATTCGAGAAAACTTCGTAGCACAGACACCCAGCGAACGGACTGAACGACCTCGAACCGTGGCGCGATCATCGAAGACTCCGCAGGAGGACTCCGTAGTTCCCGCAATTAGTTGCGCAAATTACGGATGCACAAACCGCCTGTGCTTTGGGAACATCTGGCCAGTTCATGACCGGTACGTCGCGCTTCGCGCCGAAGTCCGCTCAAGGCCAACAAGCGCATAAGGAAATTGGAATGACCGAGCATTACATCGAGACGACAATTGCAGACGAGAGCACGTCCGCACTGGCGATCCGTGGAATTCGCTACAAGGAGGCGCTCGCCCGGTTCGCCGGTGACGGCAAGCGCTACAGGCACTGGCTCACCGAATTCATCAGCCACGGCCCCACCGCGACCGCGCAGGTCCGCGAAGCCCTGACCAAAGGCACGCAGGAAGCGGCTCTCGGCCTGGTTCACACGCTCAAGGGAAGAGCCGGAATGCTGGGCATGGTCGAAATCCATTCAATTGCGGCATCGCTGGAATTGAGCCTGAAGAACCATGAACCCACGGTTATATGGCTGGAAGAACTCGAACGTACCGTGGCCGAAATGAGTCAGGCGATTGCTGCAGTGTTGGGCCGCCCGGACGCCTGAGCCGGGCACCAGACAGAGAACAGGGTTAATTCGGAAAGCACCTCAACGGAAATCTGGAAAGAATCATGAGCCAATCCTTCAAGGTATACGCCGTCGATGACGACCCGCTCGTCCTCGACATCATCCAGACCATCCTCGAACCGGACTGCCGGATCAACACCTTTGAAAGTGCGGAAGCGTGCTGGGAAGCACTGGAAAGCGACAAACCGGATCTCTTCTTTCTGGACGTCAACCTGCCCGGGATGAACGGCTTCACGCTTTGCCGCAAGATCAAGGAAAACTCCGAACTTTGCGCCACACCGGTGATCTTCGTATCGGGCCACGACACCATTGAGGAACGCATCCAGGGTTACGACGCCGGCGGCGACGATTTCATCGTCAAACCGTTCGAGCCCGAAGAACTCCTGCGCAAGCTGAAAGTGGCACAGAACATGGTTCTGAGTTGCCGATTGCTGACCGAGCAGATCAGGGAGGCCGAGCAACTTTCCTCGCTGGTCATGGCCAGCATGGATGAAACTGGCATCCTCCTGCAGTTCATGAGCAAGCTGATCGCCATGGAAAGCGCCGGCGAAATCGGCGAAGGCCTGCTGGAGTTGCTCCGCCGCTACCGGCTCGAAGGCGTCGTACAGACCCGCAGCAGCGGCGAGACCCTGACCGTCAGCGCCGCCGGCACCAACCTGCCGCTCGAGGAGTCCATCATCGAGCATGTTCGCCATCAGGGCCGGATATTCGAGTTCAGCCGGCGCAGCGTGCACAACTTCGAGCGCGTTACCCTGATGATCAACAACCTGCCTCTCGAGGACCCAGACTTTTGCGGACGGCTGCGCGATCATCTCTCGGTCGCCGCGCAAGGCGCCGATTCCCGGCTCAAGGCGCTCCAGTCTGAAAACGGAATTCACTCGGCACTGGCCAGCGTCGGCCACACGCTCATGGAACTGCGAGACGCTCACCAGCGCAACGCCGCGGACAGCACTGTGCTGATCACTGCGTTACAGGACACATTGTTGAATTCATTCTACAAACTCGGGCTGACGGACAATCAGGAGAAATTCCTGCAAAACATGGTTGGCGATTTCATGACCCGCATGGCGGAACTCCTGAATCGCGGATTGCACACGCAAGAAACACTGCAGAGGCTGAACGACCGGCTCGAGCAATTGCGCAACTGCTGACCGCCCCTGGAAACCAGCAGTGGACTACGCCAGCCTTCCTCCGCGGGAGATCGAACGCCACGCCAGAAACATCCATCCGGGTGCTTGGGCAGTCGAAGACCGACAACCATTATCGACGCTGCTCGGTTCATGCGTGGCAGTCTGCCTGTTCGACCCGCAACTGAAGATCGGCGGCATCAACCACTTCATGCTGCCGGACATGGGACGCGCCAGGAATAGCGACGTCGATTCGCTTTTGTCCGGCAACTTCGCCATGGAAGCGCTGCTCAACGCCCTGCTCGGCAAGGGCGCAAAAAAGGTCCGGCTGCAGGCCAAGGCATTCGGTGGCGGCACAATCATCGACTCGGGAGAAGGGGCGCCAAGCATCGGCATGCGAAACGCCGGGTTCGCCAAGGAATGGCTGGCGCGCGAAGGGATTCCGCTGGTTTCTTCCGATTTCCTCGGCCCGTGGTCGCGCAAGATCATCTTTCTCCCCTCCTGCGGCGAAGCTTTCTGCAAACGCATGGTGACCAACATGGCCACCGCCGATGTCATCGCCCGTGAGGAGCGGGCCTATGCCGAAACACTGCTGCGCAAAACCGCCACCGCCGACAAGAAGATCGAACTGTTCTGATGGACGAAATATCGATGGAAGAGATACGGATCACTTCCCAGGAATTCGCGCTCTTCCAGCGCCTGATCTACAAGATCGCCGGGATCAGCCTCAATGACACGAAACGGGAACTCCTGGTCGGACGCCTGGCAAAACGCCTGCGTCACCATTCGTTGACGAGTTTTTCCAGCTACTACCGCATGCTGGCCACTGGAGATCACCCGCAAGAACTGCAGATCATGGTGGATCTGCTGACCACCAACGAAACATATTTCTTTCGCGAGCCTGGACACTTCGCTTTCGTGCGCGACGAAATCATCCCCCGGCACAAGGGCCCATCAGCCTTTCGCGTATGGAGTGCCGCCAGTTCCAGCGGCGAAGAACCGTATTCGATCGCCATGCTGCTGGCCGACACGCTCGGCGAAGCCCCATGGGAAGTCGTCGGATCGGACATCTGCACCAAGGTCCTCGCCCGGGCGGTCACCGGACATTACGCTCTGGCGCGCACGGAGGGCATCCCGTCCGAATATATGCGCAAGTACTGCCTGAAGGGCGTTCGCGACCAGGCCGGGACATTCCTCATGGCACCGGAGCTGCGCCAGCGCACCAGTTTCCGCCAGATCAACCTGATGCAGCCGGTCGACGCCGGCATCGGGGAATTCGATGTCGTATTTCTGCGCAACGTGATGATCTATTTCGATCATCCGACGAAGGCTCGGGTAGTGCACAACCTGCTGCCTCGCATGAAACCGGGCGGGTATCTAATCATCGGACACTCGGAAACGCTCAACGGCATCACCGACAACGTCATGACCGTGCGCCCGACCATCTACCGCAAGCCATGACAGCCTTTTGCCCGCAACCGCAGGCGATCAAATCCGTCGTCCTCAAGTCCGGCGATTTCCATTTCGGCTATGGCCCCACCCGGATCTCCACGCTGCTCGGTTCCTGCGTATCCATCACACTCTGGCACCCGCGCCGGAGGATCGGCGGCATGTGCCACTACATGCTCACTGATAGGCGGCGCCCACCCGGCATGCCCCCGGACGGGCGCTACGCCAACGAAGCCTTCGAACTGTTCCTGCAGCACGTCGCCCGGGAAGCCACGATCCCGCCTGAATACCAGGCGAAGCTGTTTGGCGGCGCCCGCATGTTCGACAACAGTGACGATGGACGGATCGACATTGGGGCGCAGAACATCGAATACGGCCTAAAACTCCTGGACGAGCACGGCATTACGGTGATGTCCAGCCACGTCGGCGGCAGCGGCAGGCGCAAGCTGCATTTCGACCTGTGGAGCGGCGAAGTCTGGCTGGCGTTTCCGGAAGGCGAAGGTGCCCGAACCAGCAAGCGGGGGCCATGACTATGGACATTCGGCCCGCGCCCGCGGAATTCCCGCGCCATCCCGCTTCCCGCCGGCGAATCATCGCCATGGGTACGTCCACCGGCGGAACCCTGGCCCTCGAAGCCGTCCTCACACGCCTTCCGGCAAGCACTTCCGGCATTGTGATCGTGCAACACATGCCCGCCGTGTTTACCGCCATGTTCGCTGAACGCCTCAACGGATTGTGCGAACTGGAGGTTCGCGAGGCGCGGAACGGTGATCGGGTGGAGGCGGGTCTGGCACTCATTGCTCCCGGCGGCAAGCACATGACGCTCCGGCGCAGCGGCGCCGGCTATGCCGTTGACGTTTCCGACGGAGAGCCGGTGAACCGCCACAAACCATCCGTCGACGTGCTGTTCCATTCGGTAGCAAAATCCGCCGGCGCCAATGCCTTGGGCATACTCATGACCGGAATGGGAAACGACGGCGCACGCGCGCTCAAGGAGATGCATGACGCCGGGGCAACCACCATTGCCCAAGACAAGGCCAGCAGCATCGTTTTCGGCATGCCGATGGAAGCGATCAAGCTGGGGGGCGTCGACCACATCCTGCCGCTCAACCAGATTGCCGCGGCCATCGTCAGCTACGACAGGGGAACCTCGTGATGGATATCCAGACCGTTCTCGACAGGATTGCCGCGCAAGCCGCTGCCGGTGACATCGCTTTTTCCGCGCATGCCCAGGTCGCCGTGCGCGTCCAGCGACAACTCGACGACCCGGATTGTTCCATCGAGCAACTGTGCAAGCTGATTGCAGGCGACCCAATTCTCGCCGCAAGAACCGTCGGCGTCGCCAACACCGTTGCATTCAACCCCGGAGGCCGCGCGATCACCGACCTGAAGAGCGCAGTCGCCCGGCTCGGATTTTCGGCCCTGCGCGCCCTGACCGCCTCGGTGATCGTCCGGCAGATGTCCTGGACATTGCCTTCCGGAGAGCACAAAGCAATTTCGATAAAGCTCTGGGAACACACGGCCCACGTCGCCGCGCTGGCCCGCGTCATCGCCCGGCGCATCACCCGGCAGAGCCCCGACGCCGCCTTCCTTGCCGGGATCGTCCACGAAATCGGCAGTTTTTATCTCCTTGCACAGGAGTCCGTGTATCCAGGACTGCTGCGAAGCAACCTCGAATGCTGGCGCGGGGACGGCGAGGCCAAGGTCGGCAGAGCCATCCTGCAAGCTCTGGAAATCCCGCACAGCATAAGGGAAGCCGCCGAAACGCTATGGTCGGGGTTCCTCGCCATGCCGCCAGCCTCGCTCGGCGACACCTTGCTGCTGGCAGATGAACTCGCCCCGGTCGAATCGCCGCTCGGAGAGCTCATGGGCATGAGCCGAAGGGAAATGCCAGTCGAAATCGAAATCCTGGTCGACGGCGACACACTCAGCCATATCCTCGCCGAATCCGCCGAAGAGGTGGCTTCGCTGACCAATGCGCTGAAACACTGAAGCCCCCCCGGTGCACTACGTAATTTCCGCCAATTCCTGCGGATTCCACGGATGCACACGAAACGCGTTTTCTGGAATCATGAATTCTCTTTTTAAATCAGCGCCGTTTTGCAGTTTTCCGAGGCAACGCAAACGGGGTTTCGAGAGTTCTGAACAACCGCATTCAAAAAAGGCACACCATGAGCACAATCATGCTGGTAGACGATTCGGCCACCATTCTGCTGAGCATATCGAGCATCCTGACCAAGGCTGGCTACACCGTGGAAAAGGCGCCCAACGCCGAGGAAGCTTTGAAGAAATTCAACAACGGAACTCGGGTCGATCTGTTGATCACCGACCTCAACATGCCAGGCATGAACGGCATCGAACTCATCCGGGAGGTACGCACGCTTCCGTCCTACAAGTTCATGCCGATACTTTTTCTGACCACCGAATCGCAGCAGGCGAGAAAAATGGAGGCCAAGGCAGCCGGGGCTTCCGGATGGATCGTCAAGCCCGCCACGGCCGACGAACTGCTCAATACCATCAAGCTGGTCCTGCGCTGAGCAATGAGCGCCAAGCCGTCGCTGCGTCAGGCGCAGGTCATTTCGATCTTCGTCGCGGCCCTTCTGGCCGGGTCGGCGTACGTGATGCACCCCATGCTCAATTACGCCGCCACCCCCGACCGGGCGATGACGGCTGGCGCGACGCTGACGCTGATCCTTCTGGCTTTCACCATTCGGCACGCGGCGTACCGGGTACTCTCCGGACAATTCCTAGTCAGCCAGTGCCAACCGGAAAATGGCGACGTCGACAAGGCATCGCTGAGTCTCGATGCGCCAACCGGGATTGAACGCGAGTTCCATCAACTCCGGCAATTCCTGGAAATTCTGTGCCGGCAATTGCAGAACAGCGCCGAAACCGGCGACAAGGCCGCAATCAACCTGGCCACGGATCTGCTCGAGATTGACAAGGCTCTTTCAAGATCAGGACGCGACATGTCAGCGCTTCCGAACGACACGTGCAGCCGGATTTCCGAGCAACTGGCGGACGCGCTGACGCGAATCCAGTTTCAGGACACGGTGAACCAGCAGATCACCAATGTCATTCAGGCGCTGGAGCGGCTTGACGCCTACACCGCACAGGTTGCAGCCGGCATCATGCATCCGGAGTCCGGGATTACCCATTCCTTGAAACCTGCGTCCACGCTGCTGGACGAACTTTACGACAGCTACATTTCGGAGCAGCAACGCTCCATCCACGACGCCTCGATCAAACGCGCGGCGCCGTCATTCGCCGATTCACGAACCGAGTTGTTCTGAGACACCACCATGACTACCACCCAGACGCTCTGCCTTGCCAAGGACATGACCATTTACAACGCACTGGATCAGAAACAGGAACTGCTCGACGCGCTGAGCAGCAGCGACGACGTCGAGCTCGACCTGTCGCAGGTCGGCGAAATCGATACTGCGGGCCTTCAGCTGCTGATCCTGATGAAGAAGGAAGCCCAGCGCGCCGGCAAACGGGTAGTCATCGTGGCCCACAGCCAGCCGGTACGCTCCCTCATCGATTTTTGCAATCTGGCGGCCGACCTCGGGGATCCACTGGTTATCCCCGCGTCCGAGGCCAACTGACCGGTATCCGGAGGAACGCCACATGGACGAACTCACCAACGTTTATATCCAGGAAAGCCGGGAGCAACTGGCGGAGATGGAAGCCGGACTGCTGCGCCTTGAGCAGAACCCCGAAGACGGCGACAACATCGACGCCATTTTCCGTGCCGCCCACACCATCAAGGGAGGCTCCGGTGTCATTGAATGCGCCTTCATCGAACAGTTTACCCACCGGGTGGAGAATATTCTCGACGCGTTGCGCAACGGCGAGGCTTCGGTCAGCGGAGCGCTGGCCACCTTGCTGCTCGAATGCTGCGACCACATGGGCCGGCTCATCGACGTCCTTGCCGCGCAGCAGCCGGAACCCGAAGCTCAACTCGTTGAGCATGGAAACGCCCTCACCCGGCGTTTGCAGGTTTTTCTCGACCAGACCGCAGGAACCGCGGCCGGATCAGCCAACCTCACCGTTCAGGAGGACGAGGGAACGGTGGAAAGCAGCGGCGGCGGCGTGGTGGATACCGACGCATGGCATATTTCGATACGCTTTGGCCCGAACGTCCTGCGGGGCGGCACCGATCCCTTGTCGTTCATCCGTTTCCTGGGCAGCCTCGGCGAAATCATCGGCATCGAAACGATCGCCGACGCCATTCCTTCTGCGGAGGAGATGGATCCCGAATCCTGTTACCTGGGTTTCGAGATCCGGCTGCAGACCAAGTCGAGCAAGAGCGACATCGAACGCATCTTCGACTTCGTGCGCGAAGATTGCGATCTGCGCATACTCTCCCCGCAAAGCAAGGTTAGTGACTACGTCAGGTTGATCCAGGAACTGCCCGAGGACACGTTGCGCCTTGGCGAAATGCTGGTGCGTTGCGGCGCACTGACCCAGACCGAGATCGACCAGGGGCTGCGTGACCAGAAACAGACGACTGAAGTCTCCGGTGAGGAAACGCCGCCTCCGCTCGGAGAAATTCTCGTCGGCAACAAGGTGGTCCATCCCGAGATCGTGGAAGCCGCCGTGACCCGCCAGACCCAGGTCGTCGAGAAGAAGGCCCGCGAAGCGCAACTGGTCCGGGTACATGCCGACAAGCTCGATCAACTGATCGATCTCATCGGCGAACTGGTCATCGCCGGCGCCTCGGCCAATCTGCTCGCGTTGAAGAGCCGTAACGGCGAACTGGTGGAAGCCACGTCAGTGCTTTCCCGGCTGGTGGAGAGCATCCGCGATTCCGCGTTGCAGCTGCGCATGGTCCAGATCGGAGATACTTTCACGCGCTTCAACCGGGTCGTGCGCGATGTCTCGAAGGATCTCGGCAAGGAAATCGAACTGGCCATCAGCGGTGCCGACACCGAACTCGACAAGAGCGTCGTCGAGAAGATCGGCGATCCGCTGATGCATCTGGTGCGCAACTCGCTCGACCACGGCATCGAGCCGGTCGAACAGCGCCTGGCACGAGGCAAGCCGGCCTGCGGGAGAGTCTCGCTGAACGCATTCCATGACTCGGGCAGCATCGTGATCCAGGTATCAGACGACGGCGGCGGGCTGAACCGCGAGAAAATCCGGGCAAAAGCCATCGAGCGCGAACTCATCCAGCCGAC
The DNA here is from genome assembly GCA_002304785.1 of Candidatus Accumulibacter sp. UBA704. Lineage (GTDB taxonomy): Bacteria > Pseudomonadota > Gammaproteobacteria > Burkholderiales > Rhodocyclaceae > Propionivibrio. The sequence continues at coordinate 19,678 of DBMG01000048.1, forward strand.
GGATTCCTTGAGCGATGCGGAGGTCATCAACCTCATTTTCGAGCCGGGCTTCTCCACCGTGGATCAAGTCTCCAAGCTCTCCGGGCGCGGCGTCGGCATGGATGTGGTGCGCCGCAACATCCAGGCGCTGCGCGGCACCGTCGAAGTCACGTCTGCCGAAGGACAGGGCACGACCTTCACCATCCGTCTGCCGCTGACGCTGGCCATCATCGACGGCTTCCTGGTCGGAGTCGGCAAGGCGTCCTACGTCATTCCGCTCGATGCGGTGGTCGAATGCATCGAACACAAAAATCTGGCAGGCGACCGCAATTTCCTCAACCTGCGCGGCGAGGCTCTGCCCTTTATCCGCCTGCGCGAGCTATTCGAGGTCGAAGGCAGCCCTCCCGCGCGCGAAAGCATCGTCGTCGTCCAGTTCGGAGGACAGCGCGCGGGCATCGTCGTCGATCAGCTGATGGGCGAATTCCAGACCGTCATCAAGCCGCTCGGCCGACTGTTCTCCAATCTCCGCGGGATCAGCGGCTCGACGATCCTCGGCAGCGGCGAAGTGGCGCTGATTCTCGATGTCGCTGCCTTGGTCAACATCGTTACGCGCAGCGAGGAAGAGCATCTGCTTCCGAACAGGAATTCCGCGTCACCGCAATTGGCATACACAGGCAACTCAACGTTTGTTTCTTCGGGAAGGTAGATCATGTTCAAGAATCTCAATATCGGTGTCCGACTTGGGATCGGCTTCAGCCTGATCCTCGCGCTTTTAATAATCGTCGCAATGCTCGCCTATCTTCGCGTCGGCGCGTTGAACGACGAAATCAACGACATGGTGCATGACAAGTTCCCCAAGACAGTTCACGCCAACGACATCATCGAGCAGGTCAACCTTGTTGCGCGCGTAACCCGCAACACATTGCTCGTCAGCAAGCCCGAAGCTGTACAGGCGGAACTCGCCCGTATCCCGCCCGCCAGCAAGATCATCTCGGATCGTATGGAGAAGCTGGAGAAAACCGCGACGTCGAATGACGGCAGGAGAATTCTCCACGAGGTGGCCGAGGCGCGTAAGGCGTATGTCGTGGAGCTCAACAAACTGATCGATCTAATCTCCACCGGCCGTCGCGACGAAGCCACGGCATTGCTGCTCAGCAGCATGCGCAAGGCACAAGACGCATATATCACTTCGACTTCGCGCCTGATCGACTTCCAGACCGACCTCATGACGAAATCCGGAGAGGAAGCCAACAGGGAGGCCCAGAATGCCAAGACTCTCATTCTCTCGATCGCCATCGCCGCGATCGTGATCGCCGTGGCCTTTGCCTGGTGGATCACGCGATCGATCACGCGGC
>DBMG01000028.1 GCA_002304785.1 Candidatus Accumulibacter sp. UBA704
TCGGCCTTGCAGCCGTTGATAACCGACGACACGGGGACGCAGGGGGCGGGACGCAGCCAGCTGGAGGTGTCGTATAACCGTGACCGGACCAAGGTTGCGGGGGAGACGGAACGGGTGCACACGGTCCCGGTGGTATATACCTACGGACTGACCGATACGGTCGATATTTTCGCCAGCATCGCCTATTCCCGTATTCGCAACGACCTCCCCGGCGGCGACGCGAGCGGCCTGGACAACACGGTGATCGGCGCCAAGTGGCGCCTGTTCGAGAACGAAGAGAGCGGCACCAGCCTGGCCATCAAGCCCGAGCTGGCCGCGCCCGTCAGCTCACAGCGCGAAAGCGATGGCTTGGGCACGGGCAAGACCTCCGGCAACCTGACCTTCATTCTCAGCCAGGAAGTGCCTTTTGGCGCTGTTCATTTCAACGCCGGCGTGGGGCGTGACCGGTACCGTCATTCCGACGACAACCCCAAGACCGACTACACGCGTTTTTCCGTAGCCCCGGTCTGGGAAGTGTCCGAGCAATGGAAGCTGGCGCTGGATCTCGGGACGGAATCTGCTCGCGCGGATGGAGAGACGGTGCGCTCGAAATTCGGCGAGATCGGTGCGATCTATTCGCCGAGCAAGGATCTCGATCTGGCACTCGGCTACATCCGCACAACTGACGACGAGAATCCGAAATCGAAGACCCACAGCGTTACCGCCGGGCTGACCTGGCGTTTCTGATGACCGATGAGGCGGCCGGCGATGCCCGGCCGCTGCTGCGACAGGAGACTGAATTGATAAAGAATGAGCGTGGTATTTCATGTTCGACGCTGGACCAGGCCGCGATCGGAACGACCTTGGCCGTATTGAAGGTCAGTGCCCCGGCGCAGGCCCCGGAATGGGAGCGCTGGCTGGAAGAAATCGGGTTCATCACTGGTGAGCACGTGCGCCTGATGGCCAAGGCGATTCCCGGTGGCGATCCGATGGTCGTGCGTATCGGCCAGTCGACATTCGCCTTGCGCCGGGCCGAGGCGGCATGCGTCAGTGTGGTTCCGGTCGACGCCCTAGCGCCGGCGTCGTCGCTTGATCGTGTGGCCATCGAAGGGGGGCGGGTATGAACCAGGCAGTGATCCACGTTCATCCGAGCGGACCTTTGATGGCGCTGGTCGGCAATCCGAATTGCGGCAAAACGGCTCTGTTCAACCTGCTGACCGGCAGCCGCCAGAAGGTCGCCAACTACGCCGGCGTGACGGTCGAGCGCAAGGAAGGTCGATTCACAACGGCGTCCGGCAAGACAATCCGCGTGCTGGACTTGCCCGGTGCCTATAGCCTCTACCCGCGTTCGCCCGACGAGCGCGTGACCTGCGATGTGCTGTTCGGCCGGGCTACAGGCGAGAAGCGGCCGGATCTGGTGGCGTGCGTCGTCGATGCCACCAATCTGCGCCGCAACCTGAGGCTGGCGCTGGCCGTCAAGCGGCTGGGATTGGCCTGCGTGGTAGCCCTGAACATGACCGACCTGGCGGAAAAACGCGGCATCCGGATCGTTCCCGAGGCCCTGGCGGCGGAACTCGGCATGCCGGTGGTCAGCACGGTGGCCGTGCAGAGCAATGGTGTCGAGTCGCTTCTGGCGCTGGTGGAGGACCAGAATGTATGGCGTGCCGGTCCGGCGGCGACCGAGGCGGACAGCCAGGCCACCGAACATGGCGACCATATCGCCGTGCGCAGGATTCTGCAAAAACTCGGTCTCGACGAGATCATCCCGCATACGCCGAGCGACCGCATCGACCGTTTTGTCCTGCATCCCGTGCTGGGGCCGGCGCTGCTGGCCGCGGTGCTTTTTCTGGTGTTCCAGGCCGTGTTCTCCTGGGCAGAAGTGCCCAAGGAGTGGATCGAGGCAGGCACTTCCGCGGTCGGCAACCTCGCTGGGGAACTCCTGCCAGATGGCTGGCTGAAGAGTCTGATCGTGGATGGCGTCATCGCCGGGGCCGGCGGGGTGCTGGTGTTCCTGCCGCAAATTCTCATCCTTTTCTTTTTCATCCTGGTGCTCGAGGAGTCGGGCTATCTGCCGCGAGCGGCCTTCCTGCTCGACCGGTTGATGGGCTGGGTCGGCCTCTCCGGGCGGTCGTTCATTCCGATGCTCTCGAGTTTTGCCTGCGCGATTCCGGGAATCATGGCGGCGCGCACCATCGGCAATCCCCGTGACCGGCTGGTGACGATCCTGATCGCGCCATTGATGACCTGTTCCGCGCGTCTGCCCGTCTACGCCCTGCTGATCGGGGCGTTCATCCCGCAGCAGGAAGTGTGGGGGCTGTTCCAGTTGCAGGGCGTGGTGCTGTTTGTCCTGTACATCGCCGGAATCGTCGGGGCGATGGGCGTGGCCTGGGTGCTCAAGCGATTCACCGCGGCCGGGCGGCAGGTGCGTCCGCTGATGATGGAGTTGCCGAGCTATCACCTGCCGACGGTACGCAACGTCGGGATCGGCCTGTGGCAGCGTGCGATGATCTTCGTCAAGCGGGTCGGCGGCGTCATCCTCGTTTCCACCGTCCTGCTATGGTTCCTGGCCAGCTATCCGGCGGCGCCCGAGGGCGCCGAGGAATCCGCCATCGAGTACAGCTTTGCCGGGCAGATGGGCAAGGCCATGTCCGTCGTCTTCGAACCGATCGGCTTCAACTGGCAACTCAGCGTGGCGCTGATTCCGGCCATGGCTGCTCGTGAAGTCGTCGTGAGCGCATTGGGTACGGTATATTCGTTGTCGTCCGACGATAAAGAGGCGACCGAAAAGGCGCTGGGCGAACACATTTCCGATTCGTGGAGCCTGGCGACGGCATTGGCCATGCTGGCCTGGTTCGTCTTCGCCCCGCACTGCCTGGCCACGCTGGCCGCGGTCAAGCGCGAAACCGGCGGCTGGCGCATGCCGATCGTGATGACAGCTTACCTGTTCGGCTTGGCGTATCTGGCGGCGTTCGTTACCTACCGGGTCGCTCTCGGGTTCGGACTAGGCTGATCAGTTTTCCGGAGTCAAGGTGTCGGCCTCGGGCGGGGAGGGCGCTGCCGTGCGTGTGTGCGCCGAAGAGCGCTTTGTCGATCCGCTTGCTGCCGGACGTTGGGGTCTGGAAAGGGCAAACCCCCGGCCGTAGCCGAGGGTTGTCCCGCTGGCGCAACGAGGATGCGCCAGACCGTCCTACCGGTTAGAGGTGGATATGGCCTAGCAGTACCGCTGTGGTCAGCCAAACCATGGAGATGCCAACGGCCGGAATCAAGGCGAATTTCTGCAGATCGCCGAATTCCACCTTGTTGAGACCGACCAGCAGATAGGTGGACGGAACCAGCGGGCTGAGCAGGTGGGCTCCTTGCCCGATCAGCGCGGCACGTCCCATCTCGGCGGCGTCGATGCCGTAGGTGGCGGCTGCTTTGGCCAACACCGGCAGGACGCCGAAATAGAACGCATCGTTAGTCATGAAGAATGTGCCCGGAAGGCTGATCAGCGCGGTGATGAATGCAAAGTGCGGTCCCATCGTTTCAGGAACGCCGGCGATGATCATCTTGGCCATGGCGTCGATCATCTTCGTGCCGGACAGGATGCCCATGAAAATTCCGGCGGCGAAGACCATGGCGACCACGGGCATGGCATTGGCGCCGTTGGCGCAGATGCGGGCCTGTTGCTCCTTGTTCTTGTAGTTGATCAGCAGGGCGAGTGCCGTGCCGATGATGAACAGGATGGCCAACGGCAGAACTTCCATGATCAGGCAGATCATCAGGACCGTAACCAGTGTGGCGTTGAACCAGAAATTCTCGGGGCGCTTGTGCAGGGCGGCATCCTCGTCTTCCGATACCGGGGCGTGGCTGCCGTCGTGAGTTAGATTGAGTACGCCGAGACGCGCGCGTTCCTTCACACCCCAGCGATAGGCCATGAAGCAGACGAAGAGGGTTCCGAGGACCATTCCGGGGATCATCGGCACGAAAACCTGTGACGATTCGACACTCAGCGACGCCAGGACACGTCCCGTAGGGCCACCCCAGGGAATGATATTCATCACGCTGTTTTCCATGAGTGCCAGGGCCGGGAGAATGATCGGGTTGATCCCGAGCCGGCGGTGCACCGCCAGCAGTGCTGAGCAGGTCACCAGATACGTGGTCGAACCGTCTCCGTCCAGCGAGATGAAGGCTGCCAGTACGGCCGTGCCGACGCAGACCTTCATGGGGTCGCCGTGGACAGCCTTGAGGATTCTCTCGATGATTGGATCAAAAAGCCCGGCGTCGATCATGATGCCGAAGAAGAGGATGGCGAAGCAGATCATGATGCCGGTCGGCGCCACTTTCTTGACCCCTTCGATCATCATCTTGCCCAGTTTTGCATCGTAGAACCCCAAGCCGACGGCAAAGACGATCGGGATGAGAATAAGCGCGTTCATGGCTGACATGCGTTTCGACATGATCAGGTACATGAACACGATAATCATGGTAAAGCCGGCGATGGCCAGCGTGGTAGGATCATTCATGACTACTCCCAGGTTGTGGAATAAACAACATCGATATCGCCCGAGATCTCTTTTTTTGGTCGGAATGATCCCGGTGCTCCCGGAGCGTCAATCTACAGAGCGAATACCTTCAATTTGCCTTCAGCTTGAAAAGCGATTTCGCTGGGGAGCTCGCCTGATGATCGGACGGCGCTGATGACTCGGGATGTGGCATGGCATACTTTCAGCAATTCAAGAATTCTTGGCACGTAACTCATGAAACTCCTGCTGGTTGAAGACAACCGCGAATTGTCGTTCTGGATGGCCCGGCTTCTGGAACAGTCCGGGTATGCGGTCGAGCAGGCGTTTTCTGGCGGCGATGCGCTGCAGTTCCTGATGACGCAAAGCTACGATGCGATCCTGCTCGACTTGATGCTGCCCGACATGAAGGGCCAGGTAGTACTCAAGCACATACGGGGCGGGCACGACGAGGTTCCTGTCTTGATCATCAGCGCGCAGGATGCATTGCAGGATATCGTCGGGCATCTCGATCTTGGTGCCGACGACTATCTGGTGAAACCAGTCAATATAGTCGAACTGGAGGCGCGGCTGCGTTCGCTGCTGCGCCGTGCCACCGGCAAGACGAATCCCGTGCTGGCCTGCGGCGGATTGCGCTACGACACGAACTCAAAGCTTTTCTCCTGCGAAGGGAAACCGCTGTCGCTGACTCCGCGCGAGCATGCGGTCCTTGAGGCGTTGATCCGCTATCCGGGTAAGACGGTATCGAAGAAAAGTCTGGCGGACAGCCTGTTCACGCTCGACGATACCGTTTCCGAAAAGGCACTGGAAATCTACATCGTGCGATTGCGCAAGAAGATCGAGAACACAGGCGCCCAGATCGTCACGCTACGCGGACTCGGCTACATGCTGACAGCCTATGTCGCAGAGTAGGGTCTTCGACTCGCGGAGCCTGAAAAGCCGCCTCGCGGCGTGGGCGGTTTTTCCCGCGATCGTGATCATGACCTTCGACCTCGCCGTGGCCTATCGAAGCAGCGAACAGATCGCGACGCTGGTCCAGCAGCAGTTGCTCCACGGGGCGGCGGCAATGATCTCGGAGCAATTGACGGTGAATGAGGATGAATACGTGTTCAGCATTCCCCCCGCTGCTTTTGACCTGCTGAAAAACCGGTTCAAGGATCGTGTTTCATATGCCATACATGGGCCTCAGGGGCAATTGATCGCCGGCGACGAGCAGTTGCCAGCGTTCCAGGGGCAGATCGGACAGGACGGCGAGAAGTTTTTCCTGACCCGTTTGCGCGGCGAAGCCGTCCGGGTCGTCGCCTATTCGTACGTGATTCCGAGTTCCCCTAAGGACGATGTGGTGGTCACCCAGGTCGCGCAAACCCTGCGTAATCACGACGAATTTCGTGATGACTTGCTGTATTCCACGATCCGGCGCCATTTGTTCCTGATGGCAGTGACAGTCGTATTCCTGGCCGTCGCGTTCCGCTGGATGCTCAGGCCATTAGTCGAGTTCAGCAATGCGTTGGCGGCGCGCCAGCCGGGATCGCTGGAAAAGCTCGACGAGAAGGATGCACCAAGTGAACTCGATCCTGTCATTGATGCCATGAACGACTATGTCCGGCGGCTGGATCACACGCTCAAGTCTTACGAAAAGTTCGTGGCCAACACTGCACATCACCTGCGCAATTCCTTCGCCATCATTGCGACCCAGGTGAATTTCGCAAGACGCGCCGCCAGTTCCGATCCCGTCCAACAGGAAGTGCTGGGAGCCGTCCAGAGGACCCTCGGCAAATGTACGCGGGTGATCAACCAGCTGTTGATGCTGGCTTCTCTCGATCAGCCGAGAAAGTCTTCGACACCTGCTGAGAAGACGTCCCTTGCCGCGATTGCCACCAGCGTCATCGAGGAACTGGCTCCGCTGGCGCAGCAAAAAGGCATTGAATTGGGCGTCGAGGCGCTGGACGAGAATGCAGTTGTGCGCGCTCCGGTCCGGTTGCTGCAGGAATTGCTGACCAACCTAGTGGGCAATGCCATCCAGCACATGAAGAAGACTGGCCAGGTCACGGTGTCTGTCAGCCTGGAGGGGGCGTGCGCCAGGCTTACCGTGATCGACGACGGAGTCGGCATTCCTAAGGAATTGCGCGAAAAGGTGTTCGAGCGATTTTTCCGTGTCGATGAAGCGAGCCCAGACGGATCGGGGCTGGGAATGGCGATTGTCAAGGAGATCTGCGATTCGCTGGGGGCAACGATTTCGCTATCCACTCCGGCCGGTGGAAGCGGCCTCGAGGTAGAAGTCCTTTTCCCGCTGGAGCGACAATGATTTCCGCGCCCGCTGTTCGGGCTTCCTCGTCAAATCCTATTGCTGGACCAAAGTGACGAATCGCGTCGTGAAGGTATTCGCCAGATTGATCGATTTTCCCTGAAGCGACCTGTCGGAAGCACTCAGCACCTTGAGTACGGTTGTCGGGCCACTTTCCGGCATGATTCCATCCGGCGTGAACATCTGTTTGCTTTCCTGGATCGCCTTGACATTCAGTTCCTTGTCCTGTCCGTAGAAGCTGCCTGGCATCTTGTCGGCAATCTCCTCGGCGCTGTGCGACTTGATGTAGCGTAGTGCCTTGACGAACGCTTCGGCGATCTTGCCTACCTGTGCCTGGTGCTTGTTGACCCACGTGGTCGGCATGTAGAGGCATGCACCCGGATAGGCACCGCCGAGCGCGGCTTCTGTTGCGGACATTGTCCGAAGGTCGACAAGAATACTTGCCGATCCGGTCGATAGCAGCTTCGAGATGGTCGGCTCGGTCGTCATGCCGGCGTCGATCTCCCCGCGGGCGATCGCCGATATGAACGAGGCACCGGCCCCCACCGGAACTAGTCTGTATTCGGATGCCCTGATGCCTGACTTGGCGGCGATGTAGCGTGTCAGATGATATGTCGATGAGCCGAGCCCGGTCACGCCCAGCGTGCGTCCCCTGAAATCGGCTGGAGACTTTATGTTGCCCGAAGCCGCTCGGGACACGAGAATCGCTTCGCCCGGCGCGTGCGAGAACTGCACGACGGACTGCACGAGTTTCCCGCGTGCCTGCAGGCTGATGGTGTGGTCGTAAAACCCGATGACGCCTTGCGCTACACCGGAGAGCATTTCGGTTTCCGCGTTGCTCCCGGCCGGTTCGCTTAGCAGCTCGATGTCCAGCCCGGTTTCCTTCAGGTATCCGAGCTGTTCGGCAAGTTTGGCGGGTAGGTAGATCAGCTTGTCGATTCCGCTGACCATGATCGTGATCTTCTCTGCCGCGAAAGTGCTGAGGCTTACGCAGAGGAGCGCGATACCGAACATCCGCGTCGGGTCAAATCTCACAATCGTTGTTTTCCTAGGTTCGGCGAAACGGAAAGACGTTATTCTAGATCAGTCCAGCCCCCTGTTTCGGATCGGATTTCTACAGGATGTTGCTCAGGAAGCGCCGGGTGCGCTCCTCGCGCGGGCGATCGAAAATCTCCTCGGGCGTTCCTTCTTCCACGAGCACCCCTTCGTCCATGAACAGCACGCGATTGGCCACGCGGCGGGCGAAGCCCATTTCGTGCGAGACGACCATCATGGTCATGCCTTCCTCGGCGAGCGTCTGCATGACGCTGAGCACTTCGCCGACCATTTCCGGGTCCAGCGCGGAGGTTGGTTCGTCGAAAAGCATGATGGCAGGCTGCATTGCCAGCGCCCGCGCGATCGCCACCCGCTGCTGCTGTCCGCCGGACAACTGGTTCGGGTAGGCGTCGATCTTGTCCAGCAGCCCGACCTTGATGAGCAGGGCGCGGGCCTGTTCGCGCGCCTGTTCGAGCGGAACGCCGCGGACCTTGGTCGGCGCCAGCGTGATGTTGTCGAGCACGGTCATGTGCGGGAAGAGGTTGAAGCGCTGGAAAACCATGCCGATTTCCGAGCGCAGGGCATCGACGTCGGTGCTGTTGTCGTGGACCGAAACGCCATGGACCAGCACGCGCCCGCCGGACGCTTCCTCCAGGCCGTTGAGGCAGCGTAGGAACGTGCTTTTCCCGGACCCCGAGGGTCCGATGACGCAGACGACCTCCGAAGATCTGACCGAGCAGTCGATGCCGCGCAGCACCTGCAACTGCCCGAAGTTCTTGGTCAGTCCCTCAACGCGTATCACCTCGTCCATAGCGAGCCTCCAGTTTCTTTACCGCCCAGGCGAGGCCCAGCGTCAGTGTCCAGTACATGAATGAAATCGAAAGGTAGGGTTCCCAGTAGCGGGAATAGGCGCCGGCCACGGTACGGGCTGTGTAGGCCAGTTCGGCCAGGCCGATGGCCGAGATCAGCGAGGAATCCTTGAGCAGCGCGATGGCGTTGTTGCCGAGCGGCGGCAGCATGCGCCGGAAGGCCTGCGGCAGCACGACGTGGGTCATCGTTCGCGCGAACGAAAGGCCCAGCGAGCGCGAGGCTTCGATCTGTCCGCGGTCGATCGACTGGATCCCGGCGCGGAAGATTTCGGAGATATAGGCGCCCGAGTTGAGCGTCAGCGCGAGGATTCCGGAAATGAACGCGCCGTAGTTCTGTTTCAGGCTGCGCGCCGTTTCACCCGAGATCAGCAGTCCGTCCGCGGGATTGATGAACAGCGGCAGGACGGCGAAATGAATCAGCAGGATCTGCACGAACAGCGGAGTGCCGCGGAAGAAGCTGACATACACCGTCGACGGCCAGCGCAACAGATAGCGGCAGATCTGCCGGGCCGGGGAATGCCGGGCATCGGCCAGGCGCGCCAGGCCGATGGCCAGCCCCAGCGCAGTGCCTTGCATGATGCAGATGGTAGTGACGAGGATGGTCATTTGCAGGCCGCGCCAGAACATCACCCCGTATTCGGCGATGATGTCGGCGCGGAACCATCCGAACCAGAGGATCGGTTCCATGAATTGGCGTCAGTTCTCGGTTATTGCGCAGGCAGTGCCGGGGCGTCCGACTGGAACCAGGTCTTGTAGATCTTCGCGTAAGTGCCGTCCGCCTTGATCGCGGCCAGCCCGGCATTGAGCTTGTCGAGCAGCGCCTTGTTGCCCTGCTTGACGACGATGCCGAAATACTCCTTCGGGAAGTTGGGGTCGCTCACCGTCTTCAGTTGCTTGTGCTCCTGTACGCGGAAAGCGATGACACCGTTGTCGCCGATGACGGCATCGACGCCGCTGTTGGCCAGTTCGGATATGGCCACCGGGGTGCTCTCGAAGCGCTTGATGTCCGGGCTGGTCTTGCCGAACTCGCGCGAGGCGATGTCGTCGCCCGTGCTGCCGGTGACCACGCCGACCTTCTTGCCGGCCAGATCCTTCAGGCCCTTGGCGGTGCTGTCCTTATGCACGCCGATGAGTTGCCGCGCTTCGAAGTAGGGGGCGGTGAAGTCGTAGGACTGCTTGCGCTTCTCGTTGATCGTTACGCCGGAAATGACCAGGTCGACGTCGCCGTTGTTCAGCGCGGCGAAGATGCCGGTCCATGGCGTATTGACGATCTTGATTTGCAGGCCGGCCTTCTGGGCCACGGCCTTGATGATGTCCACGTCGTAGCCGACTATCTCCTTTGCAGGGTTTTCGTAGGCAAACGGGCGATAGGTGGCGCTGGAGCCGACCACGAGTTCCTTGGTCTGCGCATGGACGTTTGCGGCCACAAGGGCAAGCAGACCGAGGGGAAGAAAGATCTTCTTGAGTAGGTTCATGGTGTTTTTCCGTGAAATAAAAGTGATGGATGCAGCCTTTGGGACTGCGCCGCGAGGGTGTCGGGGCGTGCCTGTTATTGTAATTGCAAAGATGGTCAAGTGACTTGAAGGAGCGGATATTTGGCGGAGTTCATAAACAATCACTGTGTCCCGGATCAGCCGGGGGCCGTTTGCTCGTCGCTGTTGCATCTCCGGGATGTTCGGTATAGTCGCAGACCTTCCGGAAGCATTTCCCATTTGCCATGTCGCCCTCGATCGAACCAGCCCGCCTGACCTTTGCCCTGGACGGAACGCCTGTTTCGGAAACGTATGGCGATGTCTATCATTCGGCAGCCGGTGGCCATGACCAGGCGCGGCATGTGTTCCTGGCTGGAAACGGGCTGCCGGAGCGTTGGCGCGGTCGGGATTCGTTCAGTGTGCTGGAAACTGGCTTCGGCCTGGGCCTGAATTTCATGGCGACGTGGCTGGCCTGGCGGAACGATCCGCAACGCTGTCGAACCCTGGAATTCATTTCTGTCGAAAAGCACCCGTTTTCGTCGGGAGACTTGGCGATTGCCCATGCCGCGTGGTCCGAATTTGCCTCGTTGTCAGGGCTGCTATGCACTCGCTGGCCTTCGCTGATCGCCGGCGAGCACCGGATCGAACTGGATGACGGGCACTGCATTCTCCGGCTCGTTTTCGGCGATGCCATGGAGCAACTGCTGCGACTCGATGCGGCAGCCGATGCGATTTATCTCGACGGCTTCTCCCCGGCAAGGAACCCCGAGCTCTGGTCGCCGGAGGTTTGCCACGCATTGGCGCGCTTGGCGAGTCCGGGAACGACGCTGGCAACCTGGTCGGTCGCCGGTCAGGTGCGTCGGTCGCTCAGCGCCGCCGGGTTCATGCTGGAAAAACGTCCGGGGTTCGCCGGCAAGCGCCAGATGCTGGCCGGGAGGTATGTCTCGGATCGGTCATCACCTTTTTACGATCAGGGGAAAAAGGCGTAGACTGGCTTTTTTCAGCCACTCCCGGCCGGGAATCCCTGGTTTTCCCGGCCATATCAGCGATTAACTCCCATGAAAACCAATACCTTGATGAAAAATGTCGCCGGACCGGTCGTTCCTCCTGATTTCAACAAGCTTTTTTCCGGACGGGCGCGCGCGATCCAGAGTTCCGCCATCCGTGAAATCCTCAAGGTGACCGAGCGGCCGGAAGTGATTTCGTTTGCCGGCGGCTTGCCGGCTCCGGAAACCTTTCCCGTCAAGGAAACGCTGGCGGCGCTGGAGCGCGTGCTGACCACCAGCGGCCGTGAAGCGCTGCAGTACAGCACTACGGAAGGTTTTGCCCCGCTGCGTGAATGGATCGCCGCGCGCAACAGCACGCCCGAAGCGCCGGTGCATCCCGATCAGGTGCTGATGGTTTCCGGTTCGCAGCAAGGGCTGGATCTGCTGGCCAAGGTGCTGATCGATCCGGGCGATACCGTGCTGGTGGAAACGCCGACCTATCTCGGTGCGCTGCAAGCCTTCTCGCTGTTCGAGCCGAAGTACGTATCGATTGCTTCCGATGAAGACGGTGTCATGCCGGAAACGATGGGCGAATCGCTGCGCGGGGCCAAGTTTCTGTATTGCCTGCCGAACTTCCAGAACCCGACCGGGCGGCTGCTGGCCGAGGAGCGCCGCTACCGTCTCGCCGAGAAGGCTCGCGAACTCGACCTGCTGATCCTTGAGGACGACCCTTACGGCGAATTGTCCTATGCGGGCGACACGCCGCCCTCGATCCGTTCGCTGGCGCCGGAGCGCACCGTCTATATGGGATCCTTCTCCAAGGTGCTGGCGCCCGGCATCCGCCTCGGCTACGTGATCGCCCCCGAGGCCTTGCGCGCCAAGCTCGTGCAGGCCAAGCAGGCGACCGACCTGCACACCTCGACGCTGTCGCAGATGGCGGCATACGAAGTGGTCAAGGATGGCTTCCTCGATGCGCACATCCCGACGATCCGCAAACTCTACAGTGACCAATGCCAGGCCATGCTGTCCGCGCTGTCACAGCACATGCCGCAAGGCGTGCGCTGGAATACGCCCAAGGGTGGCATGTTCCTGTGGGCGGAATTGCCGAAGGGTATGGATGCCACGGCCTTGCTGGCCAAGGCCGTCGAGGAAAAAGTCGCTTTCGTGCCGGGGATGCCTTTCTTCGCCGCCAACCCGTCGATCGAATCGTTGCGCCTCGCGTTCGTGACCGTGCCGCCGCCGCGCATCGAGGAAGGGGTCAGGCGTCTGGCCGATCTGATCCGGGCGAGCCGGTAGGGGCGCGGAAGTATTCCTCACCCCGGCGAACGCCGGGGTCAAACTTGTTGGATTTTCTGGATTCCGGCATTGGAGACCATCGACGGCTCGCGTGAGGCAACTGCCGACGATCCGCGCGCCGCAGGCGAGCGTCATTTCTTCGCGGGTGTCGAATTGCTGGAAAAGGGCGAGAACGGCGCCGCCGAACGATGCTTCCGGGAGGCGCTGGCGCTGGTGCCCGATCTCGCCGAGGCGGCTGGCAATCTCGGCTACCTGCTCGACAAACGCGGAGCGCGCGACGAGGCGGAAACCTGGCTGCGCCGCGCCATCGAACTCGATCCCGACTGCCTCGAGGTGACTCTCACCCTCGGCGCGCTGCTGACCACCCTGAAACGCTTCAAGGAAGCCGAAGCTGTCTGCATGAGGGCGATTGCCCTCGCTCCAGAGTCGCCGCAAACCTGGACCAACCTCGGCGTTCTTTTTGCGAGCGTCAAGCTCGAGGCCGAGGCCGAACAATGCCAGCGCACGGCGATGGCGCTCGATCCGGGGCACCTCACTTCGCGCTTCAACCTGGCTTACGTGTTGCTCCGCCAGGGGCGCTACACGGAAGGCTGGGAATGCCTCGAGGCCCGACGCTGGTACGCCGCGTTCGCTGCCTGCATGCCGTGCCCGCGCTGGCAGGGCGAAGCACTCGCCGGCAAGTCACTGCTGATCGGCTTCGAGGCCGGCCACGGCGACATGATCCAGTTCGTCCGCTATGTCGACGTGCTTCGCAGCCAAGGCACGCGCGGGATCGACCTCGTCTGCCACCCGCCGCTCAAGGCGCTGTTCGAAGGGCAGTGCGGCATCGACCATGTCTACGCCTTCGACGAGACGATCCAGAACGGTACCTGGGATTGCTGGACACCGCCGATGAGCATCCCGCATTACTGCCGGACGACGCTGGATACGATTCCGGCCCGCATTCCGTACCTCGTCGCTTCGCCAGAGCGCGTTGCGGCCTGGCAGAAGCGCCTGCCGCCAGGACGTCCTCGCGTCGGGCTCGCGTGGAAAGGCAACCCGCGTTTCGAGAACGACGCCGACCGCTCCCTGCCGTCGCTTAACACGCTGGCGCCTCTGGGCGATGTCCCGGGAATCCATTTTGTCAGCCTGCAAAAAGGCGCCGGCGAGGACGAGGCCCGACATCCGCCGCCGGGCCTGCGGCTTGCGAACCTCGGTCCGGAATTCAAGGATTTCGCCGATACGGCAGCGGTCGTCAGCCAGCTCGACCTGGTGGTCACCGTCGACACCGCCATTGCCCACCTTGCCGGCGCGCTCGGGGTCCCCTGCTGGATCATGCTTCCGTACTACCAGACGGATTGGCGCTGGCTCACCGAGCGCGAGGATTCACCGTGGTATCCCGGCGTCGTGAGGCTGTTTCGGCAGACGAGCATGGGTGAGTGGGATCCGGTCATATCAAGGCTGAGCGACGCCGTAGCCTTGCTGTTTCACGAAGGCAGGGTCGGCAATTCAGTTCCGCTGGCAAAAGAATTTCCCGGTCGCCTTCATCGGAAGGAATAATGGAAGAGTTGCCGGGGGCACGATTGCGCCCCACGTTGCGGTGGATTGCCCGGGGAAACCTGCGGCGCCTCCGGACTTCCCGCAAAGGAGTCCGGGTTCTTGTTTGGCGCGAGAGACTACGCGGCTTCGGCCAACCGCTTGAGCACGACTTCGCGCGGGAACAGGGCAACCACGGCATCGACGGATGGCGTCTGCGCCTGGCCGGTGAGCAGTACCCGCAGCGGCATCGCCAGCTTCGGCATCTTGAGGCCGTGGGCCCCGATGCAGGACTTGATCAGCGCGCCGATGGCCGGCGCTTCCCAGGCAACCTCGCGGATTCCGGCGATAAAATCAGTCAGCGCCGGCTTGGCCTCCGGCGTCAGGTGCTGCGCAAGCAACTCGGCATTCGGCGTGAGATCGATGTAGAACACTTCGGCGGCGTCGGCCAACTCGTTCAAGTTGCTGATGCGTTCCTTGTACAGTCCGATGATCGCCTCAAGCGACGGTGTGTCGGTGACGCTGACTTCGCGCGCTTCCAGGCGCGGCTTGACCAGCCCGGCCAGGCGGGCGTTGTCGGTCTGCTTGATGTAATGGGCATTGAGCCAGTTCAGTTTTTCGGTGTTGAACTGCGCGGCCGACGGCGTGATGTGATCGAGGTCGAACCACGCGCAGAACTGTTCCATCGAGAAGACTTCGTCGTCGCCGTGCGACCAGCCGAGGCGGGCGAGGTAGTTGAGCACCGCTTCCGGCAGGTAGCCGTCCTCGTGGTACTGCATGACGCTTACCGCGCCATGGCGCTTGGACAGCTTCTGCCCGTCATCGCCGAGGATCATCGACAGGTGCGCGTACAGCGGCACTTCGGCGCCGAGCGCCTTGAGGATGTTGATTTGGCGCGGCGTGTTGTTGACGTGGTCGTCNNACGACGCAGAAGTTGTACGTCGGCGTGCCGTCCTGGCGGGCGATGATCAGGTCGTCGAGTTCGGCATTGGCGATTTCAATGCGGCCCTTGACCAGGTCGTTCCAGGCGACGACGCCCTCGGTAGGGTTCTTGAAGCGAATGACCGGAAGTACTCCCGAGGGGGGCGTCGGCAGCGTCTTTCCCGGCTCCGGTCGCCAGGTGCCGTCGTAGCGGGGCTTGAACCCCTTGGCGCGTTGCTCCTCACGTATTGCGTCGAGTTCTTCCTGTGTCGTGTAGCAGCAATAGGCATGGCCGTCGGCGAGCANNTGCATTTGGTAGAACGGGCCTTCGTCGTGTGCCAGGCCCAGCCAGTTCATTCCGTCGATGATTGCCTGGACGGCCGCGGGCGTCGAACGGGCAACGTCCGTGTCCTCGATACGCAACACGAACTGGCCTCCGTGATGGCGGGCGAAGGCCCAGGAGAACAGCGCCGTGCGTGCGCCTCCAATGTGCAGGAAGCCGGTCGGGGAAGGAGCGAAACGTGTGCGGATCATGGTCGTGGGCCAGGAAGCAAAAGGCCGTATTGTAAAGGATGTTCAATCCGGCACGAACGAGCGGACGGCCTCGCGGCCGTCCGGCATGGGATATTGTCCTTGTTGCTCAGTAACCTGGAGGCGGGGGCGGAGGATTTCCGCTTGGAGGCGGAGGAATATTTTTCCCGTCCGTTGTGGCGGGTGGCGAATAGGCTGATGGTGTCTGCTGCAGCGAACGGGCCATTTCGGCGGAAACCGGAACCTTGTGCCCCCGGGCGTACATGCACTGGACGTAGGCGTTGTCGTACTGGCGCTGGGTGCCGTAGCCTGAGCGCTGCGCCGAGTCGGCCCCGACCATGGAGCCGACGATGAGTCCCATTCCGGCGCCAACGCCTGCACCGCTCTTGCCGTCGATGGCTGCGCCGGCGGCCGCGCCGATTACCGTGGCGACGGCGGCGCTTCGCGCGGCGGATTCATCTGCGGCTTGTTGCGCCGTCGTGCCGCCAATCTGCTGGAACGCGTAGCGCTGGCATTCAGCGTCGTCAGAACGGAACTGGTCGAAAGTCTTGCTCGACCCGGGCAGGGCCATCAAGCTGGGGCCGGTCGGCATGCTGGCACAGCCGCCGAGGATCAGTGCGGCGGCGAGCGCGATCGCCATGTGTGTGTGTTTCATGATCGATTTCTCCGAATCGGACCTGATGCTAAGGACGAGGCAGGACCTTCATCCATCCGTCCGGACATTCCTTGACATTCGGATAGTAACCGCCTCTCGACTGGCAGTAATACCAGTAGTCGGTCCTTGCGCCTGTCTCCGCGGGCGGGGATTGTTCAATGTATACAGGCGGTGCTGAGCGCTCGATGACCACGGGCGGATAATAGGGCGGATAGTAGTAATAGGGCGGCGGATAGTACCACGGCCCCCAATACGGGCCGACAACCACTCCGACACCAACACTTCCGTGGTAGTGACCTCTGTCGGCAAAAGCATTGCCGATACCGGCCACGCTCAACATCAGCAATGCTGCAATTGCAAGGAATCGTCTGCTCATGGCATTCCCCCAGCTTCCTTTCAAAATCATGGTCAGCGCAAATATCGCTCGACCAGCTACGGTTATTCTGACCTCTTTCACGGGGAAGGGAAGGATTTCCAGGCAACTATTTGTAAGGAATTGTGTCGATTTTTTTCCGGGATCAGCACGCGAAAATCGAACACGCCGTCGCAGGTGGCACGACATCAAGTATCGGGTCGCCCTATGTTAAATTTGACCGTAGGATATTGTTATGGTTTAATCCTGCCCCTCCAACGGGCGGTTAGCTCAGCGGTAGAGCACTGCCTTCACACG
>DBMG01000029.1:0-5304 GCA_002304785.1 Candidatus Accumulibacter sp. UBA704
GTCGGCGAACGCATCATCTCGTCGAAGGCCAAGAAGTACTACCTGCCGCCCGAACAGCGCAACTTCGGGATGGTCTTCCAGGCGTTCGCTGTCTGGCCGCACCTCTCCGTGTATGAAAACGTGGCGTTCCCGCTGCGCATCCGCAATCTGCCGAAATCGGAAATCCACGCCCGTACCGAGGAGGCGCTGAAGCATACCAATCTCCATTCGGTCGCGCAGGGCAGCCCGGACGACCTTTCCGGCGGCGGCAAACAACGAGTGGCGCTGGCCCGGGCACTGGCCATCCGCCCCGACGTAATGCTCCTCGACGAACCGCTGTCCAGCCTCGATCCGCATTTCCGCGAGGAGATGCGCTTCGAGATCAAGGATCTGCAGCGGCGCTTCGGTTTCTCCATCCTCTACGTCACCCACGACCAGTCGGAGGCCATGGCCCTGTCCGACCGCATTCTGGTGATGCGCGGCGGCGTCGTGCAGCAGATCGGTACCCCGCTGGAGGTCTACAGCAATCCGGCCAATCGTTTCGTCTTCGAGTTCATCGGCCTCTCGTGCTTCATCGAGGCGGGGCTGACGCCGCAAGGCATCCGGCTGGGAAGCGACAGTTACTCCTGGCCGGAAGGCGTCGTCCCTTCCGGCGAAATTATCGCCGCGGGGAAAGGGTTGCTGGCAGCGAGGCCGACGGAAATCGACTTCGTCTCCGAAGGCGGAATTCGCGGCGAGGTGTTGCGCAAAGTCTACTTGGGTGAAACCATCGACTACCGGGTACGCGTCGCCGACACGGAAGTACGAATCCAGAAAACGCGGCGCACTCCCGGCCCCTCTGTCGGCGACAACTGCGGCTTGCGCTTCACGCGACCGCACTGGTATCCGGCGGATCAGGCACCGCTCACGTAGCTTGGAAGGCTGCCGTATCCGCGATATAGTGCGGCAGCCTCCCCATTTCCCCAACGGTTACGGATCCGGCCGATGAGAAGCCTGGCCTGCCTGTTCTGCGCACTCGCGCTTGCCTTGCCGCCCACAGGCGGATGGGCGGCCGAGGTTGTCCTTGTTGCCTCATCGTTCCCCAAGGAAATCCTCTCCGCCTACAAGAAAGCCTTTGACGAACAATCGGCGGAGTATCGAGTCGAGTTCGTCAATTTCCCGGCGACCAACGCCATCTCCTACGTGCGGGACCGTACTCCGGGTTCACGCCCCGACGTTTTCTGGGGTTCGTCGCCGGACACCTTCAGCGCCCTGAAACGCCTGGGGCTGCTGCAACCGCTAGACGGATTCGGCAACGCGGATATTCCGCCTATCATCGGCAAACTCGCCATCGACGATCCCGAGCATTTCCATCGCGGCCAGGCGCTATCCGGCTACGGCATCATGTGGAACAAGCGCTATCTGGACGCCCGTGGCATCCCCGTACCCGCCGCATGGTCCGATCTGGCCCGGCCGGAATACTTTGGCCACATCGTGATGTCCTCGGCATCGCGTTCCTCGACGACGCACCTGATCGTCGAGTCGATTCTCCAAGGCGCCGGATGGGATGCAGGATGGGCGCTGATCCTGCAGATCGCCGGTAACTGCGCGACGATTACCGAGCGCAGCTTCGACGTACCAAACAGCATCACGCGCGGACGTTTCGGCCTCGGACCGGTCGTTGACTTCCTGGCCCTGTCCGGCAAGTACTCCGGTTTTCCCGTCGACTTTACGTATGCCTGGCCCAGTGTCATTACCCCGGTCGGAATCGGACTCATCAACGGAGCGCGCAATCCGGAGGGCGGCAAGGCATTCATCGCGTTCACGCTCTCCGAGGCAGGTCAGCGCCTGCTACTCCGCCCTGAAATCAGCCGCTTGCCGGTATTGCCCAAAGTCTATGAAACAGCAGACCGGCCGGCCGATTATCCGGACCTTTTCGATATCACGCGCAGCTACCTGCCGGCGTATGCGCCGGAAGTCTCCGAATCCCGCTACCAGATGGTCGGCGCCCTGTTCGACCAGTCGGTCACCTTCCGGCACAGCGAACTCGTGGCCATCACGAGAACAATCCACGAGGTGGCAAAACGGTTGCAGTCCCAACCGGATGCGGATGCTGCCGCGTTGCTCGACAAGGCCCGTGCCCTGGTTTACCGCGCTCCGATAGCGGAAAACGACGACCTGCTTGCCCGAAAGCCCTTGAAAACGCGCGAACGGATCGCTGCGATCGCCGCTCGCGAAGCGGAATGGGCGCGCCAGACCGACCGGAATCTCGCTGCGGCGCGCTCCTGGCTGGCGCAGGCCAACGACAGGCTGGGCAGACGACCATGAACCAACGCCATCGCCAGACTGCCGGAAAAGCCTGGATTCCCCTGGCATTCCTCGCCGCCTACCTGCTCGCTTTCTTTGTGCTTCCTGTCGGAAAAATGCTCATCGCGGGATTCGCCAACGAGGAACATCAACTGGCCAGCGGCTCCATCGCCATCTTCCTCGACAATCCTCTCTACATCGAAAGCCTGCTGAACAGCGTCATGGTGGCGCTGGGAGCCTCCGTCCTGGCGGCCCTGGCGGCCGTCCCGATTGCCGTCACGTTGTGGCGCTTCCGTCTGCAACCGCCGCTTATCCTGGAGCTGTTCGGCTTCCTTCCCCTGTTCGTCCCCCCGTTCATGCTCTCCCTGTCGCTCCAGTCTCTTTTGGGGCGTGGCGGCGCGCTCGGCATGGTTCTGCAAACCGTCGGCGACCTCGATCCGGCGCTCTGGGGACTGCCCGGAATGATGGTGATCGAGGCCATCCACTACTTTCCGCTCGTCCTGGTGACGCTGGTGCTCAATACGGCATCGTTCGCCCAACAGGCACATGAAGCTGCCCGTCTCGGCAATTCGTGGTCCCGCCTCATCACCCGCGTGTTCCTGCCGCTCGGTTTTCCAGGCCTGGCATTCGGCATGGCCATCACCTTCCTCAAGACGCTCGACGACCTCGCCACACCACTCTCGCTGGGCATCACCAACCTGATCGCGCCGCAAGCCTTCTTCCGGGTGTCCACCTACGGCTCACAGGACCCACTGTCCTCTCTGATGGCAGTGGCGATGATCGCCATTTCGATCGTCGTCTGGATCGTTTCGTCCGGATTCGTCCGGCACGGCGCCATCGACTGGAATCCCGCGTCGGGAGGCAGAACCCTGGCAATCCAGCCGGCGCACCGTCGTATCGGGATGCTTTGCCTCGCCGGAATCTCGGCGTTCTATATCACCTGCTACTCCGGGATGATCCTGAACTCGCTGGCGGGAATCTGGAGCCACACGCCTCTCCCTGAATCCTATGTTCTGTCCCATTATGCGTCGGCACTGGAAAGCGAAACCGGAAGCTTCATCAACACGCTGGTGTACTGCGGCCTCGCCGCCATTCTCGATGTCGTCATCGGACTGGCCATGGCCCGCGCGATCGAACACTCGCCGCCTCGCTGGAACAAAGCCCTGTCCTGGGGCGCCGCGGCACTCTTGAGCGTGCCCGGCGTGGCGCTGGCGATCGCTTACCTGCAGTTTTTCCAGGGCACGCAACTGCCGCTTCTGGGCCAGCCTCTGGACGCCACCTGGTTCCTGCTCCCCATGGCCTTTTCGGTCCGCGGTCTTCCCTTCGCCATGCGCGCCTGCGCTTTCGCCCTGCAGAGTCTTCCCGCTCCCTACGTCGAAGCCGCCTCGCTGTCCGGCGCGTCGCGCCTGTCGATTGGCCTGCGCGTCATCCTGCCGATGATGGCCTTTGGCCTGACGGTGGCTTTTCTGATCTGTTTCGGCATCGCCGCCGTCGATCTGTCGTCAGCCATGCTGCTCGTTCCCAGCGAAACCGATGCGCCGGTCAGCTACAGCATCTACCTGCACATGCAGACGTCCACGGGACGCGGCACGGGCTCGGCGCTGGCCATCCTGACGATCGGATTCGTCGCCCTGGCCATGTCCGCCTTCGTTCTCGCGGCCAGACGCGGCTGGAATCCCGCCTCCAGTTTCCGGCGCATCATGTTCCCGGGAACTCCGACACGATGAGAGCGACCTCATGAACAACGTCCGCATCGAAGCTGACAACATTGCCTTTTCCTACGGCGAACCCCGCGTATTGCGCAATATCAGCCTGAGCATCGAGGCCGGCGAACTGTTCGCCGTCGTCGGCCCCTCGGGCTCTGGAAAGACCACCCTGCTCCGGGTTCTCGCCGGACTCGAACAACCTTCGACGGGCAACATCCGCATCAACGGAATCGATGTGAATGCCATTCCGCTGGCTCAACGCAATGTCGGCATGGTCTTCCAGAACTTCGCCCTGTGGCCGCACATGACGGTGTTCGAGAACATCGCCTTCGGAGTCTCCAAGCGCATGCCCGTGGACGAATCCATCGACGTACGCGTCGAACGCCTGCTCGCCATCCTCGATATTGCGGAGACCCGCAACGTACGCCCCGTCCATCTCTCCGCAGGCCAGCAGCAACGGGTTGCCTTGGCACGGGCACTGGTGACCGAACCCCGACTGCTGCTGCTGGACGATCCGTTCTCCAACCTCGAGCACGGGCTCCGCGTGCAGATGCGCCACGACCTGCGCATCCTGCAACGCAAGCTGGGAATCACCACCATCCTGGTCACGCACGACCTCGAGGATGCCTTGTGCATCGCCGACCGACTGGCCGTGGTAGTGCATGGGTCGATCCGGCAGATCGGCAACCCGACGGCCATCTACGACTTCCCCAACTCCATCGAGGTGGCACGCTTCGTGGGAGTGGAAAATTTCATCCCCGGCACGCTCAAGCACATCGAAAGCCAACTGATCGAATTCTTTTCGCCCGACATCGGAGCTTTGCGCTGGCCGATGCGTGACCGGCCGCCGGAAGGCTCCTCGGTACTCAGCATCCGTCCGCACGCGCTGCACATCTGCCCGATTGACAGTTTCCGCGACGGTCGTTATTCGTGGATCGAAGGCGGCATCGTTACCAGCGAGTTCCTCGGCGAGGTCGTCCGCTACCAGGTGGCCATCGGCAATACCTGCCTCAGCGTGAAGCAACCGCATCTCCTAGGTTCGCCCGCCACGCCAACGGGCACGCCAGTGCTGGTCGGATTCGACCCATCGCGCACCCGGATATTCCCAGCGGCGCGGGACGACGACGCGGCCAGCGCGCGAGACTGAGGCAGGCATGGACATCCTCAAGCTCCGCTCCTTCGTCATGGTCGCACGCCTCGGGCACCTGACCCGTGCCGCCGAACGGCTCTTTCTCACCCAGCCCGCCGTGACCGCGCACATCAAGGCCATCGAGCAGGAACTCGGCATCACCCTGTTCGACCGTTCGCCCGGAAAGATCACGCTGACGCGCCA
>DBMG01000029.1:5360-26178 GCA_002304785.1 Candidatus Accumulibacter sp. UBA704
GCCACGGTCGACGACTCCGATTTCCTGCGTCTCGGCGAACTGCTGTACGGTTTGCGCACGTCGCTGCCGTTGCTACAGTTCAAGACCCGCCTGGTCCTGGCCGACGACGTGGTCGACGGCATCCTGAACGAAGTCTTCGACGCCGGGTTCCACATCGGCAACATCGACCACCCGGACATCGGAATGCTGCCGCTGAGGACCATCGCCTACCTGGTCGTCGGCCCGGCCTCGTACGCTGACCGGTTATCTCGGGCGGGGTGGAAGGAGGTCGCCGAAATGCCCTGGGTCGCGGCGCCGGAGCGGTCGCATGTCGCCCGCTTCCTGCGCGTGCTCTTCGCCCAGCATGGCACGCGCCCCAATGAGGTCGTCGAATGCGACCAACTTTCCGCGATGCTCGACCTCGTGCGCTCGGGCCTCGGGGTTGGGCTGTTGCGCGAGGACGTGGCGCTCGGCGCCGTGGAAAAGGGTGAGGTCGTCCTGTGGCCGCACGGACGCATCGAGGGCAAGCTGTCGTTCATCTACAAGTCGAGCGCCGAGCACGACCCATCCATCGTCGGCATGCTCTCGGTACTTCGCGAGCACTGGCAGATCTGAACCGAGCTCAATAGTGCGGCGGAATCTCGTCGCGCAGGCTGCGCGGTTCGGAAGGACCGGCCTGGCTGGCCTGCATCTGCTTGTAGAGAAGTCGGAGTTGCTCCTGCATCAGGTCAAGTTGCTCCTGCTGGCGGAACACCGTGCGATTGAGTTCCTCGACCAGATGCTCGGTCAGGCCCAGCTTGATTTCCAGTTCGGTCAGTCTGTCATCCATGGTTCGTACTTTCTGCTGCTCAGGAAACGATTCCAAGAAAGCAAGGTAACATAAGGGCAAAGTGGAAGACTATAATCCCGTAGTCATCAGCAAGGACTCGCCCATGTCGCTCGTTCCCTGCCGCGCCTGCGGCTATCAAGTCGATACCTCGGCCCTCGCCTGCCCGAAATGCGGGGCTACCGACCCCGGACACAAGATCAGCCGCCAGCAGCGCAATGTCATCAGCACGTCCATCCAGGTCGTGATCATCGCCATCCTGCTGGTCTGGGGTGGCTCCTACCTTTGGCGAACGGTCGTCCCCATGGCCAAGGAACTGCTCGGCAAACCTCAGACCGAGCAGAGCCGCTAGGATTACTCCGGCCCCTGTCCCGCTCCTGAACGCGCGGCGACGTCCGCGGCCAGCATCGCGCGCCGCGTTTCCGGCGTTTCCAGGCTGATCCGGCCGAGCTTGCCGTCACGGTAGTCCTGCAGCAGCACCATCGACGCCTTCTCGAAATCGGCATCGCCGCCGCGGGTACGCAAGGCACGACGCCTGGCGACGCCTTCGACAACGGCCACGGCATCCATCCCGTCAACCGGGAAGCCATAGCGTTCGGCCAACCGCGCCGGGTAACGCGCCAACAGCAGGCTGGCCAGGAACACCGCCACTTCCTCGTCGATAATGGCGTTGCGACCTATGGCGTGGCTCGCCGCGAGCATGTAGCCATCGCTGTCGTGCTCGATCTTGGGCCACATCAACCCGGGCGTATCGGTGATCGACTGCCGCACGCTGAGCTGGAACGTCTGTTGCGACTTGGTCACCGCTGGCTCGTCGCCGACCTTGGCGATCTTGCGTTTGACCAGCGCATTCATCAGCGTCGATTTGCCGACGTTGGGGATGCCCATGATCATCATGCGCAGGGGCTTCACATTGTCGTTGCGATGCGGCGCCAGGCTCTGACACAGGCTCGGCAACCGCGCCACCTCGCCGGCGATCTTGCTGGAAATGGCCACGGCCTTGACGCCCGGCTGCTGGTTGTACCAGGCGATCCAGGCCTTGGTCACGTCGGGATCGGCCAGATCGGACTTGTTCAGCACCTTGAGGCACGGGCGCTGGCGATGCCTGCGCAATTCATGCACCAGCGGATTGGTGCTGGCCTCGGGCAGGCGCGCGTCGACCACCTCGATGACCACGTCGGTGACCGCCATCGTTTCGGCCGCCTTCTTGCGCGCCGAAGTCATGTGTCCGGGGAACCACTGGATTGCCATAGGAGCCTGATACGGTGAAAAGAGTGCCATTATCCCATTTGTTTTCGGCGGAACGACTAAAATGAGCGGCCTATGAAGAAACAGCCATCCGCCCCCATCCCCGAAATCCGTCAAGGACAGTCCGTCGAACTGCTCAAGGAACTGCATATCCTGACGCGCGACGGGAAGCTCAACCAGGACAGCCGGCGCAAGCTCAAGCAGGTCTATCACCTCTACAACTTCATCGAACCACTGCTCGCCGAGACGATTAAGGAGAACCCCGGACTCTCCCTGGCGGACCACGGCGCCGGCAAGTCATACCTCGGCTTCGTTCTCTATGACCTGTTCTTCAAAGACCGAGCCATGGGTTCGATCTACGGCATCGAAACGCGGCCCGAACTGGTCGACAAGTCGAGCGAACTGGCGAAGCACCTTGGTTTTGAACGAATGCGCTTTCTCAATTTGAGCGTCGAGGAATCCATCCTTTCGCCCGAATTGCCGGAGCGCGTCGACATCGTCACCGCCCTGCACGCCTGTGACACGGCCACCGACGACGCGATCCGCTTCGCCTTGCACAAGCACGCTCGCTTCATCGTGCTGGTGCCCTGTTGCCAAGCCGAAGTCGCCGCCGTGCTGCGCAAGAACAAGAATGCCACGTTTGCCAAAACGCCGCTGTCGGAACTCTGGCGCCACCCGATCCACACCCGCGAATTCGGCAGCCAGCTCACCAACGCCCTGCGCTGCCTGATGCTTGAAGCACACGGTTACCAGGTCACGGTGACCGAACTCGTGGGCTGGGAGCATTCGATGAAGAATGAACTGATCGTCGCCCGGCACACCGGGCAGATACGCAAGAACGCCGAGGAACGGCTCGACGCCATCCTGCGCGAACTGAACCTGGAGGAACTGCGCGAACGATTCCTTCCTTCCTACACCACCGGCAAGAACGACTGAACGGCATGGAACGCTGGCTCACCCGCATCGTCGCCTTGCTCTGCGCCTGCGGCACCGCGGGATTGTTCTGGACCTTCGGCGTGTTCGTTGTCGTCCCGTGGCGCAACAGCTGGATGCTCGCGCTGAACGCCGCCGAACTTCAAGTCCTTGGGGTATCACTGCTGCTCGGGCTGGCTACGGCCTGGGGCGCCCTGCACATCTTCGCGCTGGCTGATCGCGCCAGCCGCCCAAAATACTACGCGATGACCCGCATCGTGCTGATCATCGCGTGGCTGGCCGCCTTGATCGGCGGCATCTACTGGACCCTGGGCCGGACTGCCTGACCCCGGGATTCAGTCGGTCATGCCGTGGTATTGACCCGTGTCCCGACAAGCTGGCCGCTGGTGTTGACGACCGGCCGGTTGCGTTCCGCCTCAGCCTGCGCCGAGGTCGCCTGACCGGTCTCATTCACCGGCGGTCGAGCTTGCGCTTCATTGGCCTGCTGCGGTTGCGGACCGGAGGCCTGAGTCTGCGTCGCTTGTCGCGACGCCTGATCCTGTTCGAGCTGACGGTTTCTCGACTGCGTCAACTGGGTATTGATCGTCGAGTAAAGGTTGGAACCTGTTGAACTGATTTCCATGGACTTGATCCTCCTGCCCTGCGGTGTATCGACACCAACATCGCCATCATAGACCAATTGCACACTTTTTGTGCAACCCGAAGTTTGCAAAACCGAGGCCGAGAACCCAGAATCATTGAAAACGCACTTCTCACGGAGCCAGATCATGCCGAGCCAGCCGAAGCGCCGCCTGCTCATTGCCCTCACTCTCGTTGCAGCGCTGATAATCGGCGGGTTCGCCGCCTGGCAATTCGCCATCCGTTCGCTGAAGAGCCAGGTCGAACTCGCCCTCGGACCACAAGGCGAAGTCCGCGATATCCGCGTCGGCCTGACCGGCATCGAGATCCTCGACNNGTAACGCCGGACTTCCTCGACCTGCTCACGGCCCGACTGTCCATCGCCACCGTCAAAATCGAAGGCGCCTACATCGCCATGCTGCGCACCCGCAACGGGCAGATGAAGGTTCTTCCCAGTCTGCTCGGCGCCAAGGCTGAGGCGGCAGGAAAGCCAATGCCGGACCCGGCCGGAAAAACAGGCGAAGGCAAGCCGGACACGCAGATCAGCATCGGCAAGATCACCCTGACCGAAGGAATCATCGAGTTCTACGATGGGAGCATCCGCTCGACGCCCGTCAAGATCCGCCTCGAGCAAATCGACGCCAGTATCGGCAAGCTCCTGCTGCCCGGCTTGACGGGTCACACCGCGATCAAGATCGACGGGGTCCTCAAGGGCAACCGCCAGGACGGCAAACTGGCCATCGACGGATCCATCGAGCTGGCCACGAAAGACTCCGGTTTGTCGACCAGATTGCGCGGGGTAGACATGACCGTGCTCCAGCCCTACCTGATCCAGGCGACGGAAACCGGCGTCCGGCGCGGCACACTGGACCTCGACCTGAAGTCGTCCGTTGCCAAGGGGAAGCTGCGTGCCCCGGGCACATTGACGCTGGCCGACATGGAACTGGCTTCGTCTTCGGGCACCTTCATGGGCCTTCCGCGTAACGCCGCGGTCGGCTTGATGAAGGACAAGAAAGGCCGCATATCCGTCAAATTCGTTCTCGAAGGCGACATCAACGACCCGAAATTCTCGCTCAACGAACACTTGACCACGCGCCTTGGCTCATCGCTGGCCAGTTCACTCGGCGTCAGCCTCGAATCGCTGACCAAGGGCGTGGGAAGCGTAGGCAGCGGATCGGCCAAAGGCATTGGCGATTCGGCCAAAAAGCTGCTCCGCAAGTGACCGGCACGCATTACCATGACAAGAAAACTCGTCGTCCACCACATGAGGAACCATCATGAAGAAGACCCGCCTCCCGGCTTTCCCCGCGCTCTCGCTGATCATCCTCGGCCTTGCCGCCAGCGCCGTCTCGGCCGCCGACATGCCCAAGCGCAAACCGGGGCTGTGGGAAATCACCATGCAGATGGACGGCATGCCGAACATGGGCGCCATCCAGCAGTGCATCGACGCGACGACCGACAACCTGCTGCAGCAACAGGCAGGCAAGCAGAAGCCCGAGTGCAGCGTGATGGATATCAAGCCGTCGGGCAACAAGGTCACCATCCACACCGTCTGCAAGATCGAAGGATCGACGGCGACGACCGACGGAGTTTTCGAAGGCGCTTTCGATTCGAACTACAAGGGCACGATGAAAACCCGCTTTAATCCGCCGCTGCAAGGCATGAGCGAATCGAACACGACCCAGCTGGCGCGCTGGCTCGGTCCGTGCAAGGCCGGCCAGAAGCCGGGAGACGTGATCATGCCGTCTGCAGGTGGCTTCAATGTCAATGAGATGATGAAAGATCCCAAGATTCAGGAAATGATGAAGCGGCAAAAGTAGACCATCTCCCGACCGCACGAAAGGCGGCTCCTTCGCCGCCACACATTGAAACCATATGAAAATAGGTATTGCAGGCGCAGGCGCGATCGGCGGGTTTCTGGGCGCCAGCCTGGCACGTACAGGCGAGTCCGAGGTCTGCGCCCTGGCACGCGGCGCGACGCTGATGGCATTGCGAAACCGCGGCTGGCGCCTTGAAAAAGGCGGAGATCGGATCGAGACTCCCGTAGTTGCCAGTGACAACCCGATGGAACTCGGCGAGCAGGATCTGCTGATCATCGCCGTCAAAGGAACGTCACTCCCGGAACTGGCACCGCATCTATGCCCAATGATCGGCCCGCAGACCGTCATCCTTCCGGCAATGAATGGCATCCCCTGGTGGTTCTGCCAGGTCGACGGGCCGTTCGAGCCCTTTTCACTCCGCAGCGTCGATCCGCAAGGCCAAATCGCAGACAGCCTGCCAACGGCGCAAACGCTTGGATGCGTCGTCCATATTGGCGCCAGCTGCCCCGAACCCGGCGCCGTGAAACATGCTCAGGGCAACGAACTGATTATCGGCAATGCGACCGGGGGCGTATCCGAACGCACCAAAGACATTACCGGCGTGCTGGCACGGGCCGGCCTGGACATCCGGCTTTCCAACAGCATTCGCAATGACATCTGGTTCAAATTATGGGGAAACCTGACCATGAATCCCGTTTCGGCACTTACGGGAGCCACGCTGGACCGCCTGCTGGATGACCCCTTGGTGACGGAGTTCTGTTCCTCGGCGATGCGCGAAGCCGCGGCCGTCGGCACCAAAATCGGCTGCCCGGTGATGCAGGAACCGGAAGACCGGCACGCCATCACGCGCAAGCTGGGCGCTTTCAAGACCTCCATGCTGCAGGATGTCGAAGCCGGGAGAGCCATTGAACTGGACAGCATCGTCGGTGCCGCGCAGGAAATCGGCCGGCATTTCGACATGAGCACGCCCAATATCGACGCCCTGCTGGGACTTACGCGATTGTTTGCCAGGGTCCGCGGGCTCTACCCGGAGCCCGCAACCGACTGATTCCGCCAATACCGGGCGAAGCCGGTGGCCTCCATTTCCGGGAACAGCTCGGCCGCCACGCCAGTTTTTTGAGCACTGGCGCTAAGGCCTTGTCCGCAAAGGCAGATAAAGGCCCATTCAGCGTCAGCCCACAGGCTTATCCACAGGTTCACGGGATAGATCGGCAAAGCAAGGCTCCCGGCGCACGCTCGACCCGCGCACCAGCAACTCTCCTCTCAGCACAATGCGGCGCACCGCCTGGTCGGGTTGTGCGATGCGGGCAAGCAAGAGTTCGATGGCGGAGCGCCCGATGTCGTAAGTGGGCTGCGCCATGACGGTGATTCCCGGAGTAACCACCCGCGTCCACGGCATATCGTCGAATCCCGCCAGCGCCACGTCCTCCGGAAAGCTCAGATCTGCCTCGCGCAAGGCCTGAACCAGCCCCAGCAGGATCAGGCCGCTGCTGGCCACGATCGCATCCGGCAACTGCCTGCGCCCCTGAAGAAACTGGCGCATCGCGGCGAGCGCCTCGTCCGTGGTCGGCCTGAGTGCCTGCGCGACGGGTGACAGGCCGGCGCCGGCCAATGCCTCCTGATACCCTTGCAGCCGCTGGCGCCCCGTGGCGCTGGCTGCCCCGTAGAAGAAGACGATGCGGCGGTGACCGGCGTCGACGAGATGGCGAACGAGACGCTGGGCAGCATCGATGTTGTCGAGGACCACGGCGTCAGCATCCGTGTCGCTCTCGCAACGGTCGACCAGCACGACGGGGAACGGAAAATCGGCCTGACGATAGTGCGCCAGGCGAGCCAAGGTCGGCGACAGGATGACGCCGGCCACGTTTTCGTCGCGCATCATCTCCAGGTAGAAGCTTTCCTTGTCGGGATCTTCATCCGCGTTGCACAGCATGACGCGCATTCCGTTGGCGTAGGCCACATCCTCGACGGCGCGGCTGATTTCCGTGAAGTACGGGTTACGGATATCCGACACGATCAGCCCCAGCGTGTCCGTGCGTTGCGAGCGCAAGCGCCGGGCCGCCAGGTTGGGCCGATAATCCAGCGCCTCCACCGAGGCCATGACGCGTTGGCGCGTGGCCTCGCTGACCCCGGGCATGCCTGAAAGCACCCGCGACACCGACGCAACCGACAAGCCCGCATGCTTCGCCACATCAAGGATTCTCGCCATTTCGGAAACACCTTATGAAATCGATTACAAACAAATTTATCCGAATTATGCCTGAAAATTCGACCGTGAATGAAATTTACGTTCACCACCATCTTTTTTCTGATCCGGCACGAAGCCTTGCAAGAATGGCTGAATCGCAGATACAACAAGCGATTTCCTGATACCGGAGAAGAACGCTGCCAAATTCCAAAGCAAAAAAGATTTGACAACACAAATGTAATCGATTACAACTGCGCCTATCAGATCGACATCGAAACTTCAGGAGGGTCAGATGGAAACGATTACAAAAACCTGCGTGATCATTCAGGCGCCGGTGCAGACAAAGGAGGAGGCCATCCGCCTCGCCGGCAGGCAACTGGTCGATGCCGGTTACATTGCCCCGCCCTATGTGGAAAGCCTGCTGAAACGCGAGGCGGTATCCAATACGTTTCTCGGCGCCGGCGTCGCCATCCCGCACGGGATGATCGAAGACCGGCACCACGTATTCCACACCGGCATCGCCGTGATTCAGGTTCCAGCCGGCGTGCATTGGCAGGACGGCAAGCACGCGCGCCTGATCGTGGCCATCGCCGCGCAATCCGATGAGCACATCGCCATCCTGCGCCGGCTGACCCGCCTGATGCAGCAGGAAGACGTCATCGAGGAACTGGCCACATGCACCGATGCGGAACGCATCATCGCCGCGCTGACCGATACCCCCTACATGCCGCCGCCGGTGGCCGCCGAACCCTGGCCGGCCGATGCACTGCTGGAAATCGTGCTCGACTACCCGAACGGCCTGCATGCGCGGCCGGCCACGCAGTGGGTCGAAACCGCGCGGCGCCACGCCTGCGAAATGCGTGTCCTGAAAAACGGCGAAGCGGCCGACGCCAAGACGCTCACCGGCCTGCTTGGCCTGGGCATCACCTTCGAGCAGCGCATTGTTCTCGCCGCACGCGGCGCCGGCGCTGAAACAGCGGTGCGGGACCTCTCCGAGACGATCGCCCGCCTTTCCGCCGAGGAAATGGCCGACGCCGAGCGCGCCCGCATTGCCGCCGCGCAGGCCCGGGCCAACGCGCCGGTATGGAAGCCGGCCGCCGCGATGCGCGTCCAGCAAGGCGTTTCCGCCAGTCCGGGACTGGCGATCGGCAAGATCGTGCGCCACGAAAGCAACGTCCTCGCGGTCGAGGACACCCCGACCGAAGCCATGGAGGACGGTGCCGCGCTCGAAGCCGCCATCAACACCGTCAAGAACGAACTCACCGCTATGGAAGTGGACACGCTGCGCCGCCTGGGCGCCGCCGAAGCCGCGATTTTCGCCGCCCAGCGCGAACTCCTGGCCGACACCGGCCTATTGCGCGCCGCCATCGGCGACATCATGCGCGGCCACGGCGCGGCATGGTCGTGGAAGAAAGCGCTCGACGCGCGCGTCGACCAGCAGCGCCAGTTGCCCGACCCCTTGCTCGCCGCGCGCGCCCTCGACCTGAAGGATGCCGGCGAACGGGTAATCGCGGTCTTGTTGGGCGTGGAACGCTGCGCCATCGTCCTGCGCCAACCGAGCATCCTCGTGGCCGAGGACCTGACGCCGTCGGACACGCTGCAACTGGACATGCGCCATGTCGTCGGACTGGCCATCAGCAGCGGCGGCCCGACCTCGCACACCGCCATCCTGGCGCGCACGCTCGGGTTGCCGGCGATCGTCGCCGCCGGTCCGTCGTTGTTGCAAATCGAATGCGGCGAAGAAGCCGTGATCGACGGTACCGCCGGCTGCCTCTATCTCGGCTGCACGCCCGCCGACCTCGAGTCGGCACGCACGGCCATCAATGCCCAAGCCGTGCGCCGCGAAGCCATGCGCGCCGACCGCTACCAGGCCGCCACCACCGGTGACGGACACACTGTCGGAGTTTTCGCCAACGTGGCCAACGCCCGGCAGGCGGCCGAAGCCGTCGAGGCCGGGGCGGAAGGCGTGGGCCTGATGCGCACCGAATTCCTGTTTCTCGAACGCGACAGCGCGCCGACGGAGGACGAACAATACGCCGTCTATCGCGACACGATCGCCGCGCTCGGCGGACGCCCGCTGGTCATCCGGGCGCTGGACATCGGCGGCGACAAGCAGGTGCCCTACCTCGACCTGCCGCACGAGGAAAACCCCTTCCTCGGCGTCCGCGGCGCACGCCTGCTGCTGGCCCGCCCCGACCTGCTGCGCTGCCAACTGCGCGCCTTGTACCGGGCCGCTGCCCATGGCCCGGTCTCGATCATGTTCCCGATGGTCACGGACCTTGCCGAGGTGGCCGCCCTGCGCGCGGAATGCGAGCAGGTCAGAAGCGCGCTGAACGCGCCGGCTGTCCCGCTGGGCATCATGGTGGAAGTCCCGGCCGTGGCGGTGATGGCCGACCGCTTTGCCCAACACGTCGATTTCTTCTCCATCGGCACGAACGACCTGACGCAATACGTGCTGGCCATGGATCGCCAGCATCCGCAACTCGCTGCGCAGGCGGACCCGCTCAATCCGGCCGTCCTCGCCCTCATCGGAACCACCGCCCGGGCGGCCAACGCCGCCGGCATCCACGTCGGCGTGTGCGGCGGTCTGGCCGGTGACCCGCTCGGCGCGCGCATCCTCACCGGCCTCGGCGTGACCGAACTGTCGATGAGCCCGCAAGACATTGCCGCGGTGAAAACCGTGATTCGCGCCGAAACGCTCTCGACCATGCAACAACTGGCGCAACGCGCCCTGGCTGCGGGTAGTGCCGCCGAGGTCCGCGCCCTATGAAGACTATCCAACACACACCGGCGGATGCCGCCGTCCTCTGCGTCGCCCTCAACCCGGCGATCGACCTGACCATCGAAGTCAGCGACCTGCGCATCGGCGAAGTCAACCGTGCCCAGCGCGCCCAGCAGGACGCCGGTGGCAAGGGCATCAACGTCGCCTCGTGCCTGGCCGATTACGCGGCCAAGGTCGCGGTAACCGGCCAGCTTGGACGGGACAACGCAGCGCTGTTCGAATCCCTGTTCAACGACAAGGGCATCGACAACCGCTGCCTCTACCTGGACGGCCATACGCGGGTCAATACCAAGATCGTCGATCCGGCCAAGGGCGAGACGACCGATATCAACCTGCCCGGTCCGTCTCAGACGAAAGCGCAGATCAACGCGCATCTCGAGCGGCTCGCAGACGTGATGAACACGCTGGCCTCCACGGTACGCTGGGTCGTCCTTTCCGGCAGCCTGCCGCCGGGCTGGCCGGCGGATACCTACGCCACCCTCACCCGGCACGCGCATGCCCTGGGCAGCCAGGTGATGCTCGATACCAGCGGACAACCATTCGGCGAGGCGCTCAAGGCAGGACCGGACGTCGTAAAGCCAAACCGCGATGAGCTGGCCGAGCATCTGGGTCGGCCGCTCGGTTCCATGGAGGAAACGATCGAAGCAGGTCGCCAGTTGCTGACGGAATGCCCTGGCATGGGCCTGGTGGCTATCTCGATGGGCCACGATGGCGCCGTCTTCGTTTCGCCGTCGCAGGTCGTCGTCGCTCATCCGCTCGACGTCGAACCGATCAGTTCCGTCGGTGCCGGAGACGCCATGGTGGCAGGTATCGTCGCCGCGCAACTCGACGGCCTGCCGCTCGACCGCGGCGCGCAGCTCGCCACCGCGTTCGCGGCGGCAAAACTGACACGCCTCGGCCCGCACCTGCCGGCGCCGGAGATCGTGCGTGCGCTGGCCGCCACCGTCCGCCTCGACCGGCCAGGCGGACCGGACTACACACCATAGACAGTTTTCTGCAAGTGCAACTGAAGTCATTCTTAATGAGGGGATTCTGATGGCAAACATCGTCGCAATAACGTCCTGCCCGACCGGGATAGCGCACACATTCATGGCGGCCGAGGGACTGGAACAAGGGGCCGCCAGGCTGGGGCACACAATCAAGGTCGAGACCCAGGGCTCCGTGGGCGCGCAAAACCAGCTGACCGCCGCAGACGTGGCCGCCGCCGATGTCGTGCTGATTGCCGCCGACACATCGGTCGATCTGACCCGCTTCGCCGGCAAGCGCATCTATGAAACCGGCACCAAGGAAGCGATCAAGGACGGCGCCGGCGTGGTCCAGGCCGCGCTGCAGCAAGCGCAAACGTCGGCGCCCGCCGTCGCCAAGGCCGGCGGCGCGGCAAGCATCGTGGCGATCACGTCATGCCCGACGGGAATCGCCCACACCTTCATGGCCGCCGAAGGCCTGGAGCACGGCGCATCCAAGCTCGGGCACCGGATCAAGGTCGAAACGCAGGGTTCGGTGGGCGCTCAGAACCAGCTCAGCGCCGAGGATGTTGCGGGTGCGGACATCGTCCTGATCGCCGCCGACACCTCGATCGACAAGAGTCGTTTCGCCGGCAAGCGCATCTATGAAACCAGCACCAAGGAGGCCATCAACGACGGCGCCGCCGTCGTGCAGAAAGCCTTGCAGCAGGCGGCGGTGCAGGCCGCAGCCCCGGACAAGGCGGCAAAGGGCGAGGCCGGCAAGAATCTCGCCGACCAGGCGCTGGCGGCCAAGGCCGCGCAATCCGCATCCCGCTCCGGCGCGTACAAGCACCTGATGACCGGTGTGTCCTATATGATCCCGTTCGTCGTGGCCGGCGGCCTGCTCATCGCCATCGGCTTCGCGCTCGGCGGCATCTACGTGTATGACGACGCCCACAAGGGCACGCTGGCCGCGAACCTGTTCTGGATCGGCAAGGCCAGCTTCCAGCTGATGGTTCCGATCCTCGCCGGTTATGCGGCCTTCTCCATCGCCGACCGTCCCGGCATCACGCCCGGCATGATTGCCGGGGTCATTGCCGACAGCGTCGGCGCCGGATTCCTCGGCGGCATCGTCGGCGGCTTCCTGGCCGGCTACACCGTGCGCTGGCTCAACAAAACCATCAAGCTGCCGCGCACGCTCGACGGCCTGAAGCCGGTACTGATCCTGCCGCTGCTCGGGGCGACGATCACCGGCCTGCTGATGTATTACGTGGTTGGCGGTCCGGTAGCGGCGATCCTCGCCGGCATCTCGGCCTGGCTGAAGAGCATGCAGGGCAGCAGCGCCATCGTGCTCGGCATGCTGCTCGGCTGCATGATGGCCTTCGACATGGGCGGCCCGGTCAACAAGGCCGCCTACACGTTCGGCACCGGACTGCTGGCCAGTCAGATCTACGAACCGATGGCGGCCATCATGGCAGCCGGCATGACCCCGCCCCTGGGCATCGCGCTGGCCACGATGCTGTTCCGCAACCGCTTCTCCCCCGACGAGCGTGAAGCCGGCAAAGCCGCCGCCGCACTGGGCATCTCTTTCATCACCGAAGGCGCCATCCCCTTCGCCGCCAAGGACCCGTTCCGCGTGATTCCCTCGATCATGCTCGGCTCGGCGGTGACCGGCGCCATCTCGATGGCTGTCGGCGCCCAGTTGCACGTTCCCCATGGCGGTATCTTCGTGCTGCCGATGCCCAATGCCGTATCCGGACTTGCCGGCTATGCGGTCGCAATTGCCGTCGGCACAGTCGTTACAGCCCTGGCGCTGTTCATCCTGAAGAAGCCTTTGGAGACGGCGACCGCCTGAACGCGGGAATCACTTTGGCGATTGCTGCGACTCCCACGCCGGCCTCATGAGCCGGCGTTTTTCTTTGGCAAGGTCATCTGCCAAGAACGAGTTCGGGGAACCACAGCACGATGCTCGGGAAGAGCGCCAGCATCAGAGTGAACGCCATCATCATGAACAGGAAGGGCAAGGTCACCTTGCACAGATAACCCATCGGGTAACCGGTAATCCCCTGAATGATCGACAGGTTGAACGCCACCGGTGGCGTGATCTGAGCCATTTCGACGACCAGCACCATGAAGATGCCGTACCAGACCTTGTCGAACCCGGCTGCCGTAATCAGTGGCAAGACCACCGGCAAGGTCGTGGCGATCATCGAGAAGCCTTCCATGAACATGCCCAGGATCACGTACATCAGCATCAGCATGATGATCAGGCCGAACGGCGGCAGGTTGATGTCCGTCACGAACTGGGTGACCGCACCGGGAACGCCGAGCACTGCGGTCGCACTGCCCAGAATCGTCGCACCGACGATGATCATCCCCATCATGCTGCACGATTGCACCGTGCCTATCGAAACCGCGCGGATCGTTTCCCAGGTGACGGCGCCCTGCTTCTTTGCGACGCCAAAGGCGCCAAGAACGCCGAGCGCGGCCGCCTCGGTCGGTGTCGCCACGCCGGCATACATCGAACCGATTACGCAGATGATGAGGAACATCGCCGGCGCCAGTTCCTTCAGCGCGGCGACGCGCGCCGAAAACGGCAGATTGCGCAGAT
Source organism: Candidatus Accumulibacter sp. UBA704 (assembly GCA_002304785.1). Classification (GTDB taxonomy): domain Bacteria; phylum Pseudomonadota; class Gammaproteobacteria; order Burkholderiales; family Rhodocyclaceae; genus Propionivibrio. The sequence goes on from DBMG01000029.1 coordinate 19,310, forward strand.
TGCGTTCGGAATCCGGGATCAACTCGGGTTTGCGCCAGGTCACGAACATGATCATGCCCATGAAGCATCCCGCCAGCAGAAAGCCGGGGATCCAGCCCGCAGTGAACAAGCGCAGCACCGACTCTTCCGCGAGAACGCCGTAGATGATCATCACCGTGCTGGGCGGGATCAGGAAGCCGAGCGTACCGGAACCGGCCAGGCTGCCGATCACGACGTCGTCGCCGTAGCCGCGGCGCTTCAACTCGGCGAGCGTCATCTTGCCGACCACCTGCGTGGTTGCCGCCGACGAACCCGAGATCGAGGCGAAGATGGAGCAAGCCAGCACGTTCACATGCAGCAAACGCCCCGGCAGCATTCCGGCCCACGGCGCCAGGCCGTTGAACAGGGTGCGTGACAGGTTGGTGCGGAACAGGAATTCGCCCATCAGGATGAACAGCGGCAAGGCAACCAGATCGGCGTTTGAGAGAATGTTGAAAGAGTGCTGGGCGACCAGTTTGCTGGTCGGGATGTCGGTAAACACCGCGAGCACGACCATGGCGGTCGACGCCAGCGAAATTCCGATCCCCACCCCGCAACCGAGAAACCCGAACAGGGCGACGAACATCGTGACAAAGATGGCAGTCATTCGAGTTTCCTTGCTTATTCAGAGGCCGAAGCCACTTTGAACGATTCGTTGACCAGCGGCTTGTCGAGCACGGCGGCGATGACCCGCATGATGCTCTGCAGGGCATAAACCGTCGTTCCCAGCGCCAGGGTGGCTTGCGGAATCCACAGCGGCGTGAGGCTTCCGCCGGACACCTGATTGGAGGTGAAAGATTCCGCGGCAAACAGGGCCAGACTCACGGCGAGGAAAGACACGAAAGCCGCGCCGATTGTCGAAGAGATGATTTCCAGCGGACGCTCGAAGCGCCCGCCGAAAGACTTCATGACGATCTGGACGCGGATCTGCATGCCGGCACGCATCGTCAGCGCACCGCCAAGCATGAACGCGGTGCCCATCAGGTAGGCGCTGTACTCCCAACCCACGGCGATGTCACTTGGAAAGGCGTGGCTGAACTTCGACAGCACGCCCAGGGCAACCTGCCCGAGAGTCAGCAGGGTCAAACCGCCCAGACACCCGGCGGCCACGTAGGCAGCTACCAGCGATATCCGATCGATGGTCCGTTGCAGCGTTGCAATCAGGCCGTTGCCGGCCGGTGTGGAGTCGAGGTCCGGGCGCATTTCTTATTTCTTTCCAGTGGCTTCGAGGTAGCTCTTGATGAACGGTGCCGCCGCCGGCGCACGCTTCAGATACTCGTCGAGTAACGGAGCAGCTTGCTTGCGCATGTCGGCCATCATCGCCGGACTGACCGGTACCACTTCCATGCCGTTGGCCGTCAGTTTTTTCAGACTTTCCACGTCGGCGTTGGCGGACACCGCCCAGAACTCCGGCTCCAGCCTGGCCGCGATCGCCTCGATGGTCTTCTGATGCTGCTCCGGAATCTTCTTCCAGGTATTCAGGTTGATATTGACCATGTTGGTCGACCAGGTGTGGTTGGTCGGATAAACGTACTTCATGAATTCCCAGAACTTGGCATCAACGCCGGTCGTCGCCGAGGTCGCCACGCCGTCCACCCGCCCGGAAGCCAGCGCCGGGATCAACTCACCAAATGGAATCAGCACGCCGGACATGCCGATGGAAGTCACGGTATCGACCGTCATCTTGTCCGCGCCGCGAATCTTGATGTTCTTCAGCCCTCCGAGGGTATCTGTCTTGGTCTTCAGGAACAGGTACTGACCGGGCGACGGCACCATGTACAGGATCTTCTGGTTGTACTTGGTGGACACGAGTTTCTCGATCTCGGGCCGGACGAACTTGTGCAGGGCACGCAGATCATCCTGCGAACTCACCAGGAATGGCACGCCTTCGACGCCGAGGAACGCCTCGTCGCCGATCTGCTGGCTGAGGAGGATATCCGCCATCGGCACCATCCCGTCACGCACCGCGCGCATCTGCTCCGGTCCCTTGAAACCAAGCGAACCGCCGGGGCGAATATTGATGACGACTTCGCCCTTGGTTTCCTTGGCGACTTCCTCAGCGAAGCGTTTGGCATTCTGCACCATGAAATTGCCATCGGGCAGAACGTCAGCCAGGTTGATCTGGATCGTGTCGGCCGATGCCGGCATAGCCATCATGACCGCCGCGGCGCCGGCACAAACGGTGGATATGAAGTTGCGTCGAGTTGCCTTCATCGTATTGCTCCTTAATAAGTAACTGCTGGATTCAAGAATGCGGCATCGGCTGACCTGATCAGGGGTTCAACCGGGGGACACGAGCAAATCGTATGCGTGTTGCTTCGTCATGGAAAAGACGCTTTTCGTCTGGTTGTATAAGGTTATTCAATGCTTCTTTACGGTGCCGCCGATGCACGCGTGCAGTGCATGGAGGCACGACCCAGCCCGGAGAATTCAGTTGTTGCAGCGCGCTTCGAGCGCATCGACGAAAGACAGATCCCAGCGGTCTTCGAGGATGGCCTGAATCGTCGCTTCTTCCTTGGCCTGTTGCGCTTGTGCCTTGGCAATCAGGGCCTCTGCCTCTTCAGGAGCGAAAGCCAGCAATCCGTCCTCATCGCCAATGACGATGTCGCCAGGCATCACGGTCATGCCGCCGATGGAAACCGGAACGTTGATTTCACCGGGGCCGTCCTTGTACGGACCGCGATGGACATGCCCGCGCGCAAAGAGCGGGAAATCCCTCTCGCGGATTTCCGCGACGTCGCGAATGGCGCCGTCGACCACCAGTCCGGCAAGACCGATTCTCCTGGCGTACAAGGACATGATGCCGCCGAGAATCGCCTGCCCGGTGTCGCCACCGCCATCAATCACCATCACGTCGCCGGGCCGGCAATACTCGAAGGCGCGCAGGACGGCCAGATTGTCGCCATGACTGACGCGCACAGTGACGGCCGTGCCGGCCATCGTACCGGTGCTGCGATCGTATTTCTTCAGTTCGCCGGTACCAATGAAGCGATGCAGTTGATCGCTGATCAGCGCGACCTGGATGGTGCGCAATACGTCAATAATGGCCGGAGCGGCCTGCGGTGCGGAGGGGTTTCTACGTGCGCCAGTCGACATGGTGTATTCCTTCAGTGTTGGCAGTGTGGGTTGGATGCTGGTCGATCAGCCGTTTTCCGGCTTGACCGTCGTCAAGCCGGCGGCGACTTGCAGCGTGGGCAGGATTTCCATGTTGGAAATGTTCACAGCGATCGGCGCGGCAACGGCAAAAGCGATCGCATCGGCGATATCCGACGCCTGCGGCAATTCAAATCCGTCAACGAACTGCGCACGCGCGGCGGCCGGATCGATGCCGGCGACGTGGGCAAAGATATCGGTGGCGACACGGCCGGGACAGATCTCGGTGACGCGCACGCGCTTACCCAGGGCATCCACGCGCAACTGGCGCGAAAGCATGTGCATCGCCGCCTTGGTCGTGTGGTAAAGCGTATTGCTGCCGACGAAGTTATAGATGCCCGCGATCGAACTGATGTTGATGATGTGTCCGCGATCGCGCTGCAACATGCCCGGCATGACCAAGCGCACGAGATGCAGCGCCGACTGCAGGTTGACAGCGATCTCCGCATCGACCTGTTCTGCCGTTGCAGTGGTAATGGAGCCGGGAAAGTTGATACCGGCGCAGTTGACCAGAATGTCGAACGACACCTCGCTGGTCAACTGCGTGAGTGCAGGCAGATCGCGCACGTCGATGGCATGCGGGATGCATCCGGTGCGCCCGGCCAATTCCTGGAGAGGTTCGGCGCTACGCGCCAGGGCATGTACTTCTATTCCCTCCTTGCGGAAGCGTTCCACGATGGCCGCACCGATTCCGGAAGAGGCGCCGGTGACCAGGGCTGTTTTGTAGTCGGAAAATGGCATTGAATGACTCCGCAAATGGACGCGGGCGACTGGGAAACAAGACTCAACGGCCGCCCATGGTTTCGCTCCTGAAACAGAAGCGTCATTCATGTTAGGTCGTGCCGGAAGGGTTCACCAAGAGGGTTTGAGTTTGAGGGGATAGAGCCAGCTTATGACTGGCGACACCCTGCCCGTTACGAAAGCCTCACCCTCCCAACCATCACATCTTTGATTGACCCCATTCAAATTTCGTGTGTCAGGTTGGCAATGCACGTGTGTTAGCTTTGTCGTCGAACTGAAGAACCGGAGCAATCCTGGCCATGGCAGTTTTTGCCCCCTTCGGGCGAGCCAGGCCGGCTCGTGCAACCTTGATGAAGGCAACACACAGCATGACCACCACACTTCAATCCGGGCAATCCCCCCGGATCAGCCTGCTCGGTACGACAGCCCTGCTGTTCGAACCGCCGGGCGAAATGGATATCCACACGCAACGGCGCGTCTGGTGGCTATCGCGCCAGGTTGAAACCTGGCCATGTACCAAGGAAGCTGTTCCCGGCATGAGCAACCTCATGCTGGTCTTCTCCGATCCGCCGCGCAACGTCGATGCAGTCAAGGCCGACCTTCTCGCCATCTGGAACCGCGCCGAGGAATTGCACTTCGAAGGCCGGATTGTCGAACTTCCCGTCATCTATGGCGGCGAATACGGACCGCATATCGCGGACGTCATCGCACATACCGGCCTGACGCTCGAGGAGATCGTCAAAATCCACACCGAACCGCTGTACAGCGTATTTGCGCTGGGCAGCCATCCCGGCTACTGCTATCTCGGCGGGATGGATCCGCGCATTGCCACCCCGCGCCGCAAAGTGCCGGTGCGAGGTCTGCCGGGCGGTGCCGTGTCGATCGGTGGTGCGCAGACCGGCGTATCGGCTTCGGAAGGACCCAGCGGCTGGAATACGATCGGACATACGGACATGGTCTTTTTTGATCCGCTGCGCACTCCTCCCGCCCTGCTGGCTCCCGGCGACATGATTCGATTCAGGGCTGAAAGGATTATCAAATGATCGAGATTCTTTCGAGAACACTGCTGTCCTCCGTTCAGGATCTCGGGCGCGACGGCTATCTGCGCATCGGCGTGGGCACGTCCGGCGCCATGGATCGCGTGGCGCTGGCCGCGGGCAATATCCTTCTGGGAAACCCGGAAAACTCCGCATCGATCGAGATCCAGATGTTTCCGTTCGAGGTGCGTTTTCTCGAAGATATCGCCTTCGCCCTGACCGGCGCGGACGCGGCCGCGGAACTGGATGGCAAGCCCATCCCGGCATGGTGGACGCTGCAAGCGAGGAAAGGCGCGGTTCTCAAACTGAATCCGACCAAACGTGGCGCCCGATGCTATCTGGCGCTGGCCGGAGGCATCGATGTCCCCGTCGTACTGGGGTCACGCAGCACTCAGTTCCGCGGCAGTTTCGGCGGCCATTGCGGGCGCAACCTGCAACGTGGCGACGTGCTCGGCTCGATACGTTCGGGGGAGCGCGGCGAGTTTTTCGATTACCTGCCCGCGGCGGGCTTTGGCGTCGAGCCCCCGGAATTTGCCTTGCCTCTGGGCGATACCGAAGCGGTGGCACAAGGAACCCGGACCTTTGTGCGCGTACTGCCGGCCGGCGAATACGACTGTTACACGGAGGCTGCGCTCGAATCCTTCTGGAACAAGGACTGGATGATCACCACACAAAGCGATCGCTACGGTTACCGCCTGGAGGGCGAGGCGCTGGCCACCAGACAAACGCTGGAGCAGCGCTCGCACGGAATCGTTCCGGGGGTGATTCAGGTTCCGCCCAGTGGCCAGCCAATCATCCAGTTGCGCGATGCCCAGCCGTCCGGCGGCTATCCCAAGATCGGTACGGTCGTCGAGGCCGATATCTGGCGACTGGCCCAGGCCAAGTTGTGCACGCAACTCCGGTTTGTGCCGACGACGTACGATGAGGCGTTATCGGCGCTGGATACGGTTCGCGACTACCTCGAAAAGGTGCGCAGATTGGCCCGGCTCTACCGGCTCGCCAAGCGCTGACCGCGAGGACTCTTCTGAATCCCAACAATGTGACGAGCGAGGAATACCATGGATATTGACCTGAACGCCGACATGGGCGAAGGATTCGGCCCCTACCGCATGGGGGAGGATGAAGCGCTGATGCAGATCGTCTCCTCGGCCAACGTCGCCTGCGGCTACCACGCTGGCGACCCGGTGATCATGGATAAGACCGTCCGCTTGGCGCTGGCCAACGGCGTCGAACTCGGGGCGCACGTGGGGTTCCCCGACCTGCTGGGTTTCGGCCGCCGCCAGATGCAGGTCGATCCGAGTGAACTCGCCATGTACGTGCTCTACCAGCTCGGCGCGCTGGCCGGCATCTCCTCGGTTGCCGGACACCGCGTTACGCACATGAGCTTTCATGGCGCGCTCGGAAATATGGCGGCGGCCGATTACGCCCTGGCCGAACCGCTGGTGCAGGTAGTGGCGGCCTTCGATCCGAACATCATCGTCTCAGTGTCGACCAACACGCAGATCGAACGCGCCGCACGCAAGTTCGGACTCAAGGTGGCAACGACCTTCCTGGCCGACCGGGCCTACACCGATGAAGGCGATCTCGTCTCGCGCAAGCTGCCCGGCGCGGTCATCAAGGAACCCGAGGCGGTGTTGCAGCGCGTGAAGCGGCTGCTCGACGACGGCGTGATCACCAGCATCACCGGCAAAAAGCTGCCCATCAGGGTGCAGTCAATCCTGCTGCATGGCGACACGCCGGGAGCCGTGGAAAACGCCCGGGCCATCCGCCGGGAGATCGAGTCCGGCAACGGGCGCATCGTGCCGGTCTCGCGCCTCGTCTGAGGATGTCGTCATCCCGGCGAAGGCCGGGATCTAGCGTTTCCTTAGTGCTCGGCCCCGCCGTCGTCCACGCCGAAGTCGAAAGCCTGCTGCTCGACCA
>DBMG01000029.1:26197-27343 GCA_002304785.1 Candidatus Accumulibacter sp. UBA704
GCCGGCGAGACGATCCGGCACATCGTGGCCTGGATCGGTTCCGCCATGACGCGCGCCGCCGATTCCGGCAGGATGGTGGCGCCGAGTCCCGCGGCCACCGCTGCGGACAATGTCGCCGCCGATTCGATTTCGGCGACCACATGCGCCGTCAGTTGCAGCGTGGCAAACGCCTCGTCGACGTACTTGCGCAGGTAGTTGTAAGGACGCGGCAGCAGCAGATCCATGTCGTTCAGCCGCGCCAGCTCGATCTCTGGCGAGAGCATCGGAGTACCGCGCGGCGCCACCAAGAACAGTTGCTCCTTGAGCAGAGGACGGAAGGACAGGCCATGCACCACGTTCTTACCCGCGTAGAGAACAGCCATGTCCATGCGCCCGTTCATGACCAGCTCGCTGAGCATGGTGCCGAAATTCTCATTCAGATAGAGCAGGATCGCCGGATGGCGGGCACGCACGGCTTTCAGCAGCGGCAGCGCCAGTGCCGATGCGGCCGTCCCCGGCGCCAGTCCCACCGAGACCTGCCCCGACAGGCTCTTCCCGGTGTTGTTGACGTCGCTTTGCGCCTGCTCGAACTGGCGCAGGATGATCTGGGCGTGCCGATAGAGGATCTGCCCCGCTTCGGTAGGCGTCACGCCGCGCTTGGTACGCACGAGCAGTTGCTGCCGGAACTCGCCCTCCAGGGTGGCGATCTGCTGGCTGAGCGCCGGCTGGGCGATATGCAGCACGTCGGCGGCCTGGGTCAGACTGCCGATGTCGACGATCTTCACGAAGTATTTCAAGCGCCGCAGGTTCATGCTTCTTTCCGATTCGTTGTGTCCATGCGCGATCATGCGTACGCACCGGCAGGTTGTCAATTTAGGCGCACGTCCTTGCCTCTTCCAGCGTTCATAAGTACGCACTATCCAGCCAGACGAAAGTCATCTTTGCGTGAAGACCATGCTGTGCGTAATCTGGAGATCACTTCACGACCAACAAGGAGTCTCCCATGTCCCGCATCGCCTCACGCCTGCAGCGTGTCAAACCCTCGCCGAGCAGCGCCGCCCAGGACCGTGCCGCGGCCTTGCGTCGCGCCGGCCGCGATATCGTCAACATGGTGGTTGGCGAACCGGATTTCGACACGCCCGAATACATCCGCCGCGCCGCCTGCGA
>DBMG01000126.1 GCA_002304785.1 Candidatus Accumulibacter sp. UBA704
AGGTGTTCGCGCCAGTGCGTGTCCATGTTCTGCAGCATCACGTTGCGTTCGAACTGGTGGAAGGCATTGGCGCCCACGAGTTCGATCTTGGCCGCATAGGCTTCGTCGGCTTTTTCGATGATGCGCTTAAGGATCGCGTCATCGTTCAGCGTCGGCTCGTTCTTCACCCATTCGGCGGCGGGCACGACGAGCAGCAGCTCGGATGCAAGCTCCTTTTCCAGCGCCGGCAGGTCCCATTGTTCCTCGACGCTATCGGCCGGCACGTGGCGGCGGAAAATGTCGTTGAGGACTCCGTGGCGCATGGCGGTGATCGTCTCGCTGATATCCTCGGTTTCGAGCAGTTCGTTGCGCTGCGAGTAGATGACCTTGCGCTGGTCGTTGGCCACGTCGTCATACTCGAGCAGCTGCTTGCGGATATCGAAATTGCGGCCTTCGACCTTGCGCTGCGCCGATTCGAGCGAGCGGGAGACCATCGGATGCTCGATGGCTTCGCCTTCCGGCATCTTCAGGCGGTCCATGATGGCTTTGAGGCGATCGCCGGCGAAGATGCGCAGGAGCGGATCGTCCAGCGCCAAGAAGAAGCGCGAGGAGCCCGGATCGCCCTGGCGCCCGGAACGGCCACGCAACTGGTTATCGATGCGGCGTGACTCGTGGCGCTCGGAACCGATGATGTGCAGACCGCCGGAAGCCACGACCTGATCGTGCAGCTTCTGCCAGTCGGCGCGCAGCGTCGCCGTGCGCGCGTCCTTGGTGGCCTGATCCAGCGACTCGTCGTCGCGGATGGCGGAAAGCTGCTTCTCGATGCTGCCGCCAAGAACGATGTCGGTTCCACGGCCGGCCATGTTGGTGGCGATGGTGATCATGCCCGGACGCCCGGCCTGCATGACGATCTCGGCTTCGCGGGCGTGCTGCTTGGCGTTAAGCACTTGGTGCGGCAGTTTTTCCCGGTCGAGCAGGTTGGAGAGCAGTTCGGAGTTTTCGATCGACGTGGTGCCGACCAGCACCGGCTGACCCTTTTCGCGGCAGGCGCGGATGTCGGCGATGATCGCGGCGAACTTCTCGTTGGCAGTGCGGAAGATCTGATCGTTGAGATCCTTGCGAATCATCGGCAGGTTGGTCGGGATGACCACCGTTTCCAGCCCGTAGATCTGCTGGAATTCGTAGGCTTCCGTATCCGCCGTGCCGGTCATGCCGGCCAGCTTGCCGTACATGCGGAAATAGTTCTGGAAGGTGATCGAGGCCAACGTCTGGTTCTCGTTCTGGATGGCCACGCCTTCCTTGGCTTCGACGGCCTGGTGCAGGCCATCCGACCAGCGGCGGCCAGCCATCAGCCGGCCGGTGAATTCGTCGACGATGATGACTTCGCCGTTCTGCACCACGTATTGCTGGTCCTTGAGGAACAGGGTATGCGCGCGCAGGGCGGCATACAGGTGGTGGATCAGCAGGATGTTGGCCGCGTCGTACAGGCTGCTTCCCTCGGGCAACAGCCCCACGCGAGTGAGGATCTCCTCGGCGTGCTCATGGCCTTCCTCGCTCATCAGCACCTGGTGGCCCTTTTCGTCCACCCAGTAGTCGCCCGGCCCATCTTCCTCCTGGCAGCGCGTGAGCATCGGTGCGACCTGGTTCATGCGCACGTACAGGTCGGTATGGTCCTCGGCCTGCCCGGAAATGATCAGCGGGGTCCGCGCCTCGTCGATCAGGATGGAGTCGACTTCGTCGACGATGGCATAGCTCAACTTGCGTTGCACGCGATCGGCCGCCGCATAGACCATGTTGTCGCGCAGGTAGTCGAAGCCGAATTCGTTGTTGGTCCCGTAGGTGATATCGGAAGCGTAGGCCGCCTGTTTCTGGTCATGCGGCATCTGCGACAGGTTCACGCCGACGGTCAGGCCGAGGAAGCGGTGCAGGCGCCCCATCCATTCCGCGTCGCGATTGGCCAGATAGTCGTTGACCGTGATCACGTGCACGCCGTTGCCGGTCAGCGCATTGAGGTAGCACGGAAGCGTGGCGACCAGGGTCTTGCCTTCGCCGGTACGCATTTCGGCGATCTTGCCGTCGTGCAGGACCATGCCGCCGATCAGCTGGACGTCGAAATGGCGCATGCCGAGCACACGCTTGCCGGCTTCGCGGACGACGGCAAAGGCCTCCGGCAGCAGGGTTTCGAGCGTCTCGCCGTTGGCCACGCGGGCCTTGAACTCCGCGGTCTTGCCGCGCAGTTCTTCATCCGAAAGCGCGCTGACGGCGGGTTCCAGCGCATTGATCTGGCGGACGACCGCCGAATACTGCTTGATCAGCCGGTCATTGCGGCTGCCGAATATCTTCTTGAGTAAGCCGGAAATCATTCTGGAATGTGCGTAAGCGCGTTAAAAGATGGCGATTCTAACACGCGGCTTCTGTCAAGGGCGGCACGCACCGAATGCGGCTAGCGGGAGCACGAATACGGGAGTGGCTCAGCGTTTGCGTTTGGCGTCCTGCCCGGACAGGCCGGGCTGCTTTGCTGCAACCGCGGGGGTCGCCAGGGCGGTCTGTACGCCCATCTGCAGAAAGCGCGCCGGATTCTGGGCCACACCCTTGAACCGCACTTCGAAATGCAGGTGCGGCCCGGTCGAACGTCCGGTGTTGCCGCTGGCGCCGATGGTCTGACCACGGCGGACGATCTGCCCGGTCTTGACCGAAATATTCGACAAATGGGCATAGCGTGAAGAGAATTCGTTGCCATGATCGATCTCGATCATCTTGCCGTACTGCGGATGATATTCGGCCAATGCCACTACGCCTCCGGCCGAGGCGATGACCCGGGTCCCTGTTTCGGCGACGAAATCGATACCTTCGTGCATCGCACCGATACCGGCGATCGGATCGATGCGGCGACCGAAAGAAGATCCGACATGATCCGCCTCGATCGGCACAATCGTCGGCAGCAATGACGTCTTGATCCTGCGCTCCATCAACTGTGACTCAAGAGCCGTCAGTTCGTCGCTACGCTGGTCGACGAGTTCCCCCAGCCGATCGATCTCGCGCTGCAGTTCGGCGGCGGAAAGCGGCGCCGCCGGACGAACCAGCGGCCCCCCTTTGCCGTCCTTGCCGTCCTTCGCGGGCTTGCTGCCCAGTTCGTTTTTCGGCAACGGCACACCAGAGAGCTTTGAAATCCGTTCGCTCAATGAATCCAGCCGCAGCACCTGCGCCTGCATTTCCCCGAGCTTGACCGCCATCGAAGATACGTTGTCGCGCAGGTACTCCTCGTTCTTCTGATTGTGTTGCTGCTGTACCAGGGCCACCAGGTCGGAGGCGAACGGTAGATTGAAGCGAATGCCAATCCACGAAAAGACGAACGAGGTGACGAAGGACAGGAAAATGAAGCCGAGCACGGCTCCCAGCAGGAAGCGCGGTGTAAGATGCAGCGTCTTGGCCGTCTTCAGACGGCTGGAAACCAGAATAATATTCACTCGATTCCTCCTCATAGCTCCCGATGCCCAACACCCTCGAAGACTTCCTCGATGCGGCCGACGGCGCTGGCAACGTACTGGCGCATGCAAGACTGCTTCTCCGATTGGCGAATCTCTACCAGGAGATCGCACCGGCACACCTGCGCCAGGCAAGTACGATAGCGAATTACAAGTCAGGAATTATTGTTATTCACGCCACGAACGGCGCGGTTGCAGCCAAGTTGCGCCAACTGGCGACCACCCTGGCCGATGGTTTTTCCAAACGAGGCGTCGAGTGTAGCGGCGTTCAGGTCAAAGTGCAAGCGACGGAAATCGCAACGCAATCAAGGAGTTCCATGCCAAAGCCATTAAGTGCACAGACCAGTCGCAACCTGGAGGAACTGCGCGACGCGTTGCCAGAATCGGATCTGCGGCACGCCGTCGAGACCCTGATCAAGCGCTCCGCTAGAACGGAATGACCGCGACGCGCTCAAGAATCAGCAGTGCGAAGACCAGCAATGCCACTACCACGGCGTAGCGGAAAACACACCAGGAAAAGTGCAGGTATTTGGGGTTTCGGGTCAGCAGGTAAGCGACAAAGCCGCCACCGACAGCAATCAGGGTCAGGATACCGAGCAGGCGCAGCAGCCACATGCGTGCGCCCTTCGCTCAGTGCGCTGGCTGCGCTAGCCAGCGGACAAGGGATTGCGGCGCGCGCGACTCGTCCTCGAAGGAGACGAACTCCCACGCCTCGGGATGGGCCAGCAGTTCGCGCGCCAGCAGGTTGTTCAGAGCGTGTCCGGATTTGTGCGCCGTAAAGGAAGCCAGCAGCGGGTGTCCCAGGAGGTAGAGGTCACCGATCGCATCCAGCACCTTGTGCTTGACGAATTCGTCTGCATAGCGCAAACCATCAGCGTTAAGCACGCGAAACTCGTCGAGAACGACGGCGTTGTCGAGGCCGCCACCCTGCGCCAGACCGTTCTCGCGCAGCCATTCGACCTCTTGCATGAACCCGAAGGTGCGTGCGCGCGAGACTTCGCGCACGTAGGACTGCTCGGCAAAATCGATGGTCACTTCCTGCCCGGTGCGATCGATCGCCGGATGGTTGAAGACGATGGAGAAGGTCAGGCGATAACCGTCGTAAGGATCGAACCGCGCCCATTTGTCGCCCGTCCGGTCGCTCTCGCGCACTTCGATCGGGCGCTTGACGCGGATGAACTTCTTTGGCACCGGCTGTTCCTCGATGCCGGCCGACTGGATCAGAAAAACGAAAGGCGACGCCGAGCCGTCCAGAATCGGCACTTCGGCGGCGTCGAGATCGACGTAGGCGTTATCCACGCCGAGGCCGGCCAGCGCCGACATGAGATGTTCGATGGTACCCACTTTGGCACGCACCGATCCAACCTCGCGCTCGAGACAGGAACACATGCGCGTATCGCCGACTTCCAGAGCCGACGCGCGCAGATCTACCACCGGATCGAGATCGATGCGGCGGAAGACGATCCCCGTATTCGGTGCCGCCGGTCGCAGGATCATATTGACCTTGACGCCAGAATGCAGACCCACACCGGACGCCCGGATCACCGACTTGAGAGTGCGCTGTTTAAGCATGTGTTTGAAATAACTGGGAATCGGCGGATTGTAGCACAACCCGCCAACCCCCTTCTTGCAGAGAGAAAGGGTTACAACCTCTTTACGTCAGTCAGCTTGCTTGCGCAGGAAGGCTGGTATGTCATAGCGGTCTACGCCGCTATTGGCCAGCGCCTCGACCGTCGTGCTGCTGCGCCCCTTGCGCACGACCGCCGGCACGTCGAGCTGGCTGTAGTCGATACCCGCGCCCTGGGCAAATGCACCGTCAGTCCCGGTGGCCTGCATGACCGGCGTGTTGATCACCTCGAACGGCTGGCGCTTGGACTGCTGCTGGCCGAGACCGGTAGCCACGACCGTCACGCGCAGTTCATCACCCATGCCTTCGTCGTACACCGCCCCGAAGATGATGTGCGCGTCGTCGGCGGCGAATTCGCGGACGGTGTTCATGACTTCGTTGACTTCCTTCATCTTCAGGCTGCGCGACGAAGTGATGTTGACCAGCACGCCCTTGGCGCCTGAGAGATTGACGCCTTCGAGCAGCGGCGAAGCCACAGCCTGCTCGGCGGCGATACGGGCGCGGTCCACACCGGAAGCGTAGGCCGACCCCATCATGGCCATGCCCATCTCGCCCATGACCGTGCGCACGTCTTCGAAGTCGACGTTGACCAACCCCGGGAAGTTGATGATCTCGGCGATGCCGCCGACGGCGTTGCGCAGCACGTTGTCGGCCGCCTTGAAGGCCTCATCCATGGACACGTCGTCACCGAGCACATCCATCAGCTTGTCGTTGAGGATGACGATCAGTGAGTCGACGTTCTTCTGCAATTCTGCGATGCCGGCTTCAGCGATCTTCGAACGTTTGCCCTCGAAGGCGAACGGTTTGGTCACCACGGCAACGGTCAGGATGCCCATTTCGCGCGCCACTTCGGCTACGATCGGCGCGGCGCCCGTACCCGTGCCGCCGCCCATGCCGGCAGTTATGAAGGCCATGTGCGCGCCTTTCAACGCCTCGGCGATCTGCTCGCGTTCCTCGACGGCGGCGTTGCGCCCGACTTCGGGCTTCGCGCCAGCGCCCAGCCCCGTCTTGCCCAGACGCAGCTTCTTGTGCGCGACGCTTCGCTTCAGGGCCTGCGCGTCGGTGTTGGCGGCGACGAACTCGACGCCCATCACTCCTTCACGGATCATGTGATCGACCGCGTTGCCACCGGCACCGCCGACGCCGATCACCTTGATTACCGTATCGGAATCACTGGCAAGTTCCTCTTTCTCGATGATTTCAAACATGGTCATGGCCTCTCTCCTCTGCAAAAAACTTGAATAAACCGATCAAAAATTCTTTTCAAACCAGGATTTCATGCGCCCGAAGATCTGCTTTACGTCGCGCGTTTCGCGCACCTTCAGCCCACGCTTCCTTTGCGTGAGCGCCTCCAGCAGGAGTCCGTAGGACGTGGCGAAGCGCGGCGACTGAATGACGTCGGCAAGTGCTCCCGAGTACTTGGGAATTCCCAGACGCACCGGCATATGGAAGACCTCCTCGCCCAATTCGATCATGCCCGGCATAACCGACGACCCGCCGGTAAGCACAATGCCGGACGAGAGCACTTCTTCGAAGCCGGAACGGCGCAGTTCCGCCTGGATCAGTTCGAACAATTCTTCGACGCGCGGCTGGATGACGTCGGCCAGCGCCCGGCGCGAGAGCTTGCGCGAAGGGCGGTCGTCGACGCCGGCCACGTCCAGCACGTCCTCCGGATCGGCGAGGTCGGACAGCGCGCATCCGAACTTGCACTTGATGTCTTCCGCCTCGCGGGTCGGCGTGCGCAACGCCATGGCGATATCGTTGGTGATCTGGTCGCCGGCGATCGGAATCACCGAGGTATGGCGGATCGCGCCCTGCGTCCACACGGCGAGATCGGTCGTGCCGCCACCGATGTCGATCAGGCACACGCCGAGATCCTTCTCGTCCTCGGACAGCACGGCGTAGCTCGAGGCCAGCGGCTGCAGGACCAGGTCATTGACCTCCAGTCCGCAGCGGCGCACGCATTTCACGATGTTCTGCGCGGCCGAAACGGCGCCAGTGACAATATGCACCTTCACTTCCAGGCGGAAACCGCTCATGCCGATCGGTTCGCGTATGCCGTCCTGATCGTCGATGATGAATTCCTGGGTCAGGATGTGCAGGATTTCCTGATCGGCCGGAATGGGCATGGCACGCGCCGTTTCGATCACGCGCTCGACGTCCATCGGCGTGACTTCCTTGTCCTTGATGGCCACCATGCCGTTGGAGTTGAAGCTGCGGATGTGGCTGCCGGCGATGCCGGTATACACGTCCTTGACCTTGCAGTCGGCCATCAGTTCGACTTCCTGGATCACGCGCGAAATCGTTGCCACCGTATCCTCGATGTTGACCACCACTCCCTTTTTCAGCCCGCGCGAGTCCTGAGACCCCATGCCGATGATGTTGAGCCGATCGTCGGGGCTGACTTCCGCCACCAGCGCCACGACCTTGGTCGTGCCGATATCGAGGCCAACGATGATTTCCTTGCTTTCCCTGCTCATGGCTTCCCTTTTCTTTCACTTTCCGGCGCGACGGCCAGTGCATTGACTCTCAGCGCAAATCCCTTTGGATACCGCATATCCACGACATCCGGCCGCCGTCTGGCCGCCGTCAAGACGCTCGGATAGTGCTCGACGAACCGCTCCAGCCGCTCCCGCACAGGCGCCTTGGCCTGCTGCCGCCCGAGCTCGACGATCATCCCGTCGTCCAGTTTCAACTGCAGGGCCAGCCGCGGCGAGACATTCAGGGTTCGCGGAATGCGCCCGATCGGCTTGAGCAACTCCACCGCCTGCTGGTAGTACCCGAGCATTTCCGGCACGAACCCGGTCGGTCCCAGCAGCACCGGCATCGCCTCGGCAGGAAGCGTCGTCATCCCGGCGGTGAAGATTTCCCCGTGCGAATTCACCAGCTGCCCCGTCGCCACGCCCCAGAACGCCACCGGAAAATGCTCCTCGATACTCACCTCGATACTCGCCGGCCACTGACGCCGCACGTCGGCACGCCGCACCCACGGGAGTTGCTCCAGGGACTGCCTGAGCGTATCCAGATTGATGCTGAAGAAATTCCCGCGCAGTCTCCCGGCCAGCGAGCGCTCGATCTCGGCGCGCCGTACCTCGCGCAACTCGTGCATGACCACCACGTCGCGGATGGGGAACAGCGGCAAGCGAGCCACCCAGACTGCCGCAGCCACGAGCAAGGCCGCGGCGCCCGCCACGTAGAGCAGGTCGGCTACGTCCTTCATCAACTGCGGTCGGTTCCACATCGATCATCCCAGGGTCGCCAGCGACAGCACACGCAAAACCAATTGTTCGTAGGACAGACCGGCCACCCGCGCCGCCATCGGCACCAGCGAGTGATCGGTCATGCCCGGTGATGTATTCACCTCAAGGAAGAAGGCGTTACCTTGTTCGTCCATCAGAAAGTCCACCCGCCCCCAGCCCCGGCAACCCAGAACGCGGAAGGCTTCGAGCGCCTGCATGCGTAACTCCTGCTCACGCGCATCCGCCAACCCGCAGGGGCAGAGATAGCGCGTGTCGTCCCGCAGGTACTTGGCTTCGTAATCGTAGAAATCGGTGGCCGGGACGATGCGGATGATCGGCAGCGCTTCATCCCCGAGAATGGCGACGGTGTACTCGCCGCCCATCACTCCGCGCTCAGCGATGACCAGGGAATCGTGCTTGGTCGCCTCCTCATACGCTTGACGCAGTTCGCCGGCTTGGCGCACCTTGGTCACCCCGATCGACGAGCCTTCGCACGCCGGTTTGACGAAGAGCGGCAGGCCCAATTGCTTTTCGACGGCAGCGAAGTCGCTGCCAGGGTCGAGCATGACGAACTCGGGCACCGGCAAGCCGACCGAACGCCATAGCAGCTTGGTCCGCCACTTGTCCATACCAACGGCCGAAGCCATGACGCCACTGCCGGTGTAAGGGATGCCCATCAATTCCAGCGCCCCCTGGATCGTGCCATCTTCGCCGTAACGTCCGTGCAGCATGATGAATGCGCGATCGAATGCGGCCAGATCATCGAGCTTGCGCTCGGCCGGATCGAAAGCATGGGCATCGACGCCTTGCCGTTGCAGCGCGTCGAGCACACGGGAACCGCTCTTCAACGACACCTCGCGCTCGGCCGACTTGCCGCCGAACAGGACTGCCACTTTTCCGAAATCAGTCATAAGCGCCTTTCAACCTTGCACCAGCTTGCCAGGCACGCCGCCGATCGAACC
>DBMG01000073.1:0-1668 GCA_002304785.1 Candidatus Accumulibacter sp. UBA704
GAATCGCTTCAAAATCTGAAGCGATTACGAACGGTTTTCGCTTCACCGGCAACAAAAAAACCTCGACGGTGTTTCGGCGTCGAGGTTACGCTGGTACAGCGTGGAAGTGTCCCTAGAGGAGACAATCTCAAGCTAGTCCGGCGGCCTGGCTTTTGCAAGGATGTCGAACACGTACGTGGAAACCGCGCAAGCGTCGCCCCGGCGCTCAGACCGCCGACCCCAGCCCGTAGGGCGCCGGGGTCAGGTTGACGATCTTGCGGAACAGTTCGGCGAACTCGCCTGCAGCGCCGGTGTAGGGGTTGAAGTTGGCGCAGAACGCGGCGTCGAGTTCGCGCCAGTCGTCTTCGCTGAGCGCATGGCGGGCCATCGGCAGGAGTTGGCTTTCCTCGAGGTTGAGGTGATTCCAGTTGAAGTCCAGATATTCGCGGACGAGATCCTCGAAGGCGGCAAAGCCCGGCGCTCCGACGCTCTGGTAGTGGATCAGCGCCTGCAACAGCGCGGTGGTCATCCGATAGCCGTCGCTGTGCTGCTGTTCCAGCGTGTCGATCAACGCGGCGGCCTCGGCCGAGCGGCTGCGCAGCTTGGGGAAGAGGAAATCGTCCTCCTTGGGATGGTGCACCTTTTCCGGCACCTGGGTGATGTAGTCGACCATCGCCGCCAGCAGCCGGAAGTCGGGCTGCATCTTCCCGTTGCGTATCTCTCCGACGATGTAGCGCAGCGCCTGCAGCACGGAGGCCAGCGCGCGGTGTTCGTCGTGGATGATGTCGATGGTTTTCATTGCCGCTCCTTGGTATTGCGGATGGCCTTAGTGGGCGCCGACGCTGAGCCAGCGGTCGAGCTGGCTGCGATCCTTGCGCAGGGCCTGGCTTTCGCCCGAATAGACGACGCGTCCGCGCTCGAGCACCAGCGCTTGGCGGGTCAGGGGGAGAATCTGGTGCGCGTGCTGTTCGACGAGGATCACCGCGACGTCGCCGGAGGCGACCATGCGCCCGATGATCCCCAACAGGTCCTGCACGATCAGCGGCGCGAGGCCTTCCAGCGGCTCGTCGAGGAGCAGCAACCGCGGGTTGAGCATCAGGGCGCGGGCGATGGCCAGCATCTGCTGTTCGCCGCCGGAGAGTTCGTTCCCCATGTTGCCCTTGCGGTCCTCCAGGCGCGGAAACATCTCGTAGACGCGCGGCAGATCCCAAGGGCCGGGCCGGGCGACAACGGTGAGGTTCTCCTCGACGGTCAGCGAGGGAAAGATGTCGCGCTCCTGCGGCACCCAGCCGATCCCGAGGTGCGCGCGGCCGTGGCCGGGCACGGCCGCGAGGTCGTGCCCCCGAAAGGCCATGCGCCCCGACTTGAAGTGCGTGGCGCCCATCAGCGTGGAGAGCAGCGTGGTCTTGCCCATGCCATTGCGTCCGAGCAGCGCCAGGCTGTCGCCTTCGTCGAGCGCGAACGAGACGTCCTCGAGCACAACCGAGTCGCCGTAGCCGGACCACACGTTTTCGATGTTGAGCAGTTCAGCCATGGATCGCCTCGCCCAGATAGACTTCCTTGACCCGTTTGTCGTTGGCGATGGCCTCCGGCGTGTCCTCGGTCAGCAGCGCGCCGTTCACCAGCACCGAGATGCGGTCGGCGAAGCGGAAGACGAGGTCCATGTCGTGCTCGATGAGCAGGATCGTC
>DBMG01000073.1:1731-2416 GCA_002304785.1 Candidatus Accumulibacter sp. UBA704
GGTTTCGCGGCCAGGGCCAGGGCGATCTCGATCAGGCGCTGCTTGCCGTAGGCCAGATTGCGCGTTTTCTCGTTGGCCACGTCGACGAGGCGCAGCGAGGCCAGCAAGGCGGCTGCCTCGTCGATGGCCGCCACGTGACGGCCGACGGGCCGCCACCAGTTCCAGCCGAAGCCGAGGCGTTCGCAGACCGCCATCGTCACCGATTCGAGCACGGTCATGTCGGCAAACAGGCGGTTGATCTGGAAGGTCCGCGCCAGCCCGCGTTTTACCCGCTGATGCTGCGCCAGCTTGGTGACGTTGTCGCCCTTGAGGAAGACCTCGCCCGCCGTCGGTTCGAGAAAGCCGGTGAGCAGGTTGATCAGTGTCGTCTTTCCGGCACCGTTCGGCCCGATCAGCGCGTGGCGCGCACCGTGTTCGATGTTCAGCGTGACGTCGTTGGTCGCGGCAAAGGCGCCGAATTTCTTGACCAGGTTGCGGGTCTGCAGGACGGCGCTCATGGCGTTGCCCTCTTCACCAGCCGGGCCTGCAGCCGCTGTGCGATGCCCATGATGCCGTCGCGCGCGAAGAGCACGATCAGCACCAGCGCCGCGCCGAGCCAAAACTGCCAGTATTGCGGATTGAGGTCGGAGAGGAAGTGGTGCGCGGTCATGAACACGATCGTGCCGATCAGCGCGCCGTACAGGCA
>DBMG01000073.1:2489-4054 GCA_002304785.1 Candidatus Accumulibacter sp. UBA704
ACGGCGACCAGCCGGCCATGCACCGGGGCGCCGATGGCCGGCATGCGCGCGACGTTCTGCTTGATGCCGCGCAGCGACATGCCGAACGGGCTATGCACGATGCGCCGCGCCACCCAGAACAGCACGAACAGCACCGCCACGCTGTACCAGTAGGCCGTCTTGCCGTACAGGTCGAAGCCGAACACGCCGAGCAGCCTGGTCATCTCCACGCCCTGCAGGCCGTCGACGCCGCCGGTGAACGGGGTGGCCTTGTTGGCGGCTTCGAAGAGCATCATGGCCACGCCGAGGGTCACCATCAGCCGGGTCAGGTCCGTGCCGCGCAGCACGAGGAAGCTGGAAAGAAAGCCCACCGCCGTCGTCACCGCCGCGGCGAACGCGAGCCCCAGCAGCGGATCGCCGTAGCCGTACTTGGCCAGCAGTCCGGCGGCATAGGCGCCGAGCCCGAAGAAGGCNNGCATGGCCGAGCGTGACGATGCCGGCATAGCCGAGGATCAGGTCGATCGACAGCGCGAACAGCGCGGTGATGGCGATCTGCGAGAGCAGGGACAGGCTCTTGGGGAACAGGAAATAGGCGATCAGCGGGATCAGCCAGAAGATGATTTCGGGCACCCGCCACGCCGCCGCCCGGCGCAGCGGCGCAAGGTCGGGAACGACGGGACTCTCGGGCGCCCGCGCCGCCAACGGTCGCATCATGGATTCGTGCAATGCCGGTTCTCGCACCATGCTCACTCCGTCAACGGGCCCGCGTCATTCCGGCGGAGGCCGGAATCCAGGATTTCGGAGCACTTTCTGGATCCCGGCCTGCGCCGGGATGACGAAGCATTCGGATTGCGTTCATGCAACCACTCCTATCGGGTTGTGGCACGGCCGAAGAATCCCTGCGGCCGGAAGATCAGCATGACTACCATGACCGCGTAGATGACGAAGGAACCGACCTGCGGCACCAGGTACTTTCCGGCGACGTCGAAGATGCCGAGCATCAGCGCGGCCAGCAGCGAGCCCTTGATGTTGCCGGTGCCGCCGACCGCCACGACGATCAGGAAATAGACGATGTACTTGAGCGGGAAACCCGGATCCAGCCCGAGCATCTCGACGCCGAGCGCGCCGCCCAACCCGGCCAGCGCCGAGCCGAGCGCGAAAGTCAGGGTGAACACCCGGTCGACGTTGATGCCGAGTCCGCGTGCCACCCGGGGATTGTCCACGGCGGCCCGCAACTGGGCGCCGAAGCGCGTACTGCCGACCAGCCACTGCAGCGCGATGGTCAGGATCACGCCGACGACGATCAGGAACAGGCGATAGATGCCGATGTCCAGCCCCGGCAGGTTGATCTGGCCCTTGAGGAAGTCGGGCAGGACGAACGGTTGCTGCTGCGCGCCGAAGAGAAAATGCGCCGTGGCCACGGCCATGAAATTGAGGCCGATGGAAAACAGCACCTGGTCCAGGTGCGAGGCGGCGTAGAGGCGGCGATACAGCGTGCGTTCGAGGATGACCCCGGCCAGCGCCGCCGTGGCTGCGGCGATCGGCGCGGCGAGCAGGAAAGGAATCCCGGCGCGGGAGAGCAGCAA
>DBMG01000073.1:4242-6154 GCA_002304785.1 Candidatus Accumulibacter sp. UBA704
GCGGTGGCGCCCCTCCTGGACCCCGGCTTTCGCCGGGGTGACGTTCTGTGTTTTTTTCCGCCGGACCAACTACTGCTTCCCCGGGTCCTTGAACTCGGGAACCTGGTCGAATTCCACGTTCTGCAGCTTGCCGTCGACTCTTTCGACCTTGCGCACGTACACCGTCTGCACGATGTCGCGCGTGGCCGGGTCGATCATCACCGGGCCGCGCGGGCTCATCCACTTCAGGCCCTTGGCGGCTTCGATGAATTTGTCGGCGTCGGCGTTGCCGCCGGTCTTCTTCAGCACCTCGGCGATCAGGTGCATGCCGTCATACGCGCCGACGGCCATGAAGTTGGGACGGTCCTTCGGGTAGGCCTTGTAATAGGCCTTGGTGAACGCCTCGTTTTCCGGCGACTTGTGCGCCTCGGAGTAGTGGAAGGAGTTGGTGACGCCGAGCGCGGCATCGCCGATCGCGTCGATCACATCCTCGTCGAGCAGGTCGCCGGTAGCGATGAGCTTGATCCCGGCCTGCGCCAGGCCGCGTTCCTGGAACCCCTTCATGAAGGTGATGCACATCTCGCCGTTGGGCACGAAGAGAAAAACGGCATCAGGCTTGGTGTCCTTGACCTTCTGCAGGTACGGCGCGAAGTCGGGGTTGCCGACCGGCACGCGCACTTCGCCGACGATCTCGCCGCCGGCGGCGGTAAAGGTTTTCTTGAACTGGCCTTCGGCATCATGGCCGGGGCCGTAGTCGGCGACCAGCGTGAACACCTTCTTGATGTTGTTCTTCGCCGCCCACGTCGCGATCGGCGCAGTCACCTGCGGCAGCGTCATCGACGTGCGCACGATGTAGTTGGAACGGGTGGTGATGGCCGACGTGGCAGCGTTCATGATGACCATCGGCTTTTTCGCTTCGGTCGCCAGCGGTGCGACGGCGAAGGCTTCCGGAGTCAGGCTGAAGCCGGCGAGGATATCCACGTTGTCCTGGATCACCAGTTCCTGCGCCCGGCGTTTGGTGGCGTCGCCCGCCGTTCCGGGCGAGTCGTCCTTGAGGATGATCTGCACCTTGCGTCCAGCGATGGTATCGCCGTTCTGCGCAAGATACAGTTTGATGCCGTTGGTGATCTGCTTGCCATGCGATGCGAATGGACCGCTCATCGGGACAATCAGGCCGATCTTCAGGTCGGCGGCTTGCGCCAGCCCCGTCATGGCCAGGGCGATGGCGGCGGCGGTGACGATCTTCTGCAGGTGCTTCATGTTTGCCTCCTTGGACGTATTGCCTCTTTGCCTCGATTTGCAGACCGATTTGCTGTCCAGTCGGCCTGAACTATGATTGGATGGACGCTTGGATAGGCATGCGGCCGTTCCGTTCAATCTCGCTTGGCGACCATAATGCGGCGCTTCGAATCGCGGAACAATCCAGCTTCGCGTCTAGTAGCTATAGTGTTCTGTTATAGCCCGCGACAGAGAATGAACGAAGAGGGTACGGGGAGAAGACAACGATGAACCTGAAGCAGCTGGAATATTTCGTGCGCGTTGCCGAACTCGGGAGCTTCAGCAAGGCCGCCCTGATCCTGAATATTGCCCAGCCCGCACTGTCCCGGCAGGTGCGGCTGCTGGAGACCGATCTGCACGTTACCCTGCTCACGCGCACCGGCCGCGGCGTGGTGCTGACCGAGGCGGGGAAACGCCTGTTTGACCACAGCATCGGCATCCTGCAGCTGGTCGCCCGCGCCACCGAGGACATCGAGGCGGCGCGCGACGTGCCGACCGGGCGCATCGTCATCGGGTTGCCGCCGAGCATGGGGCGCATGCTGACGCTGCCGCTCGTGGAGAACTTCCGGCGCACGCTGCCGAAGGCCCGGCTGGTCATCGTCGAAGGCCTGTCGACGCACCTGACCGAATGGATCGCCACGGGCCGCGTGGACCT
>DBMG01000073.1:6237-8457 GCA_002304785.1 Candidatus Accumulibacter sp. UBA704
GCGAACTGATCAAGTATCCGCTGATCCTGCCGGAACGCAGCCACGTGCTGCGCAAGCTCCTCGAAACGCAGGCGGCGCAGGCCGCACTCAAGCTCGACGTCGGTTTCGAGGTATCGAGCGTCCAGTCGATCCTCGACCTGGTGGAGGCGGGATACGGCTACGCGGTACTGTCGCAGACGGCGCTGCGCGCCTCGGGACGACCCGAGGCATTCGATTTCCGGCCGCTGACCAAGCCGGCGCTGAACAGCATGTTCTATCTCGCCGTGTCGGCGCACAAGCCGGCCACCCCGCTGGGGCGCCTGGCCTTCAGGATGCTGCAGGAGCTGGTGACTTCGATCGCCAGGCGGGATGACAACCACGACCCCATATCAAAACGCGATAGCTAGTAGTGCGCTCCTCGGCTTGGACGACCGCCTCGCCGTGATCAGAATGGCACCATCAACCAACCGGGTGCCAGGATGCAAACGTCGATTCCCTGCCTTTTCATGCGCGGCGGCACGTCGCGAGGGCCGTTCTTCCTTGAGGACGATCTGCCGACGGACGTCGAAACGCGCGACCGCGTGCTGCTCGCCGTCATGGGCTCGCCCGACCGGCGGCAGATAGACGGCCTCGGCGGCGCGCACCCGCTGACCAGCAAGGTCGGGATCGTCCGCCGCAGCACGACGCCGGGGGTCGACCTGGACTTCCTCTTCGCCCAGGTGATGGTCGAACAGGCCATCGTCGACACCACGCCCAACTGCGGCAACATGCTCGCCGCCGTGGTGCCGTTCGCGCTCGAAACGGGGCTGCTGCAGGCCCAGGGCGAAACGACCACACTGCGCGTGCTGACGCTCAACACCGACATGCAGAGTGACATCACCGTGCAGACGCCGGGCGGCCGGGTGAGCTATGACGGCGAGGCGCGCATCGACGGCGTGCCGGGCACCTCGGCGCCGATCCGCATCAGCTTTCTCGATACCGCCGGCTCGGTGTGCTCCGGACTGTTGCCGACGGGGCGCGTACTGGACGCCGTCAACGTCGAGGGCATCGGCACACTGCAGATCACGTGTATCGACAACGGCATGCCGCTGGTGATGATGCGAGCCATCGACCTCGGCCGTACCGGCTACGAAAGCGTCGCCGAAATGAATGCCGACGCGCTGCTGAAGAGCCGGCTCGAAGCCCTGCGCCTGAAAGCGGGCGTGCTGATGGGCCTGGGCGACGTAACGAACAAGACTTACCCCAAGATGTGCCTGGTCGCCCCGCCCAAGGACGACGGCAGCATCGCCACGCGCTGCTTCATCCCGCACGTCTGCCACGATGCCATCGGCGTGCTGGCGGCGGTGACGGTCGGGACGGCGTGCGTGCTCGACGGCTCAGTGACCGCCGGCATCGCCAGGGTGCCGCAGGGCAACCGCAAGGCGATATCGGTCGAGCACCCGACCGGTGAATTCACCGTCGAACTCGACATCGACCCGGCCAACCCGCAGAACGTCACCCGCGCCGCCCTGCTGCGTACCGCGCGCCTGCTGATGCGCGGCGAGGCGACGATTCCCGCTTCGATCTGGAAAGGAAGGACAGCATGATCATCGATTGCCACGGCCACTACACGACGGCACCCAAGGCGCTGGAAGACTGGCGCAACCGGCAGATTGCGGGCCTCAAGGACATCTCGCTCGCTCCCAGGGCAAGCGAACTGAAGATCAGCGACGACGAGTTGTGGGAGAGCATCGAGACCAACCAGCTGGCCAAGATGAAGGAACGCGGCTCGGACCTCACGATCTTCTCGCCGCGCGCCAGCTTCATGGCGCACCACATTGGCAACTTCAACACCAGCGCCACCTGGGCGGCGATCTGCAACGAGCTGTGCTACCGCGTGTCGCAACTGTTCCCGGACCATTTCATCGGCGCGGCGATGCTGCCGCAATCGCCCGGCGTCGATCCGGCGACGTGCATCCCCGAACTGGAGAAGTGCGTCAAGGAGTACGGCTTCGTCGGCATCAACCTCAACCCCGACCCCTCGGGCGGCCACTGGACCAGCCCGCCGCTTTCCGACCGGCACTGGTATCCGCTGTACGAGAGGATGGTCGAGCTGGAGATCCCGGCGATGGTCCACGTCAGCACCAGCTGCAACGCCTGCTTCCACACCACCGGCGCGCACTACATCAATGCCGATACGACGGCGTTCATGCAGTGCCTCACCTCCGATCTGTTCAAGGACTTTCCGACGCTCAGGTTCGT
>DBMG01000071.1 GCA_002304785.1 Candidatus Accumulibacter sp. UBA704
AAGGCCGTCGCCTTTGCTTTTGGGGTGGCCGGGACAATACCGTGCCGGTCGCGCGTTTTTACTTCCCGGAACAGTCAGAGCCATGATGAACCAGCTGTTTGGAACGACGTTGCTTTTCGGCGGCAATGCTCCCTATGTGGAAGAACTCTACGAAAACTATCTGGACAACCCGGCTTCGGTGCCGGGCGAGTGGCGCGAATACTTCGACCGGCTGGCGCAGTTGCCCGCGGCAGCGGCGCGCGATGTGCCGCACCTGCCGGTGGTCAATGCCTTCGCCGAGCAGGCGAGGAGCGGCGGATACCGTGCCGTCGCGGCGCGGGCTGCCGATGACCGGAAGCAGGTAGCCATTCTCCAGTTGATCCGCGCCTATCGGACGCGCGGCGCGCTGTGGGCCAATCTCGATCCGCTCAAGCGCCAGGGACGGCCGGAGATCAACGATCTGGAGCCGTCGTTCTACGGGCTCACCGATGCCGACATCAACATGCCATTCAATGCCGGCTCGTTCAAGGGCGTGTCGGAACGGGCCACTTACGGTCAGATATACGCGGCCCTCAAGGAAACGTATTGCGGAACCGTCGGCGTCGAGTACATGTACATCAACAGCTTTGCCGAGCGCCGCTGGGTGCAGGCGAGGCTGGAACCGATCCATGCCAAGGGAACCTTCACCTCGGCGCAGAAACTGCGCTTCCTCGAGCGCCTGACGGCAGCGGAAACGCTTGAGCGTTACTTGCATACGAAGTACGTCGGACAGAAGCGTTTTTCGCTGGAAGGAGGAGAATCGTTGATCGTCGCACTCGACGAGTTGGTCCGTGTCGCTGGCAGCAACGGCGTAGACGACATCGTGATTGGCATGGCGCACCGCGGGCGTCTCAACGTGCTGGTGAACACGCTGGGCAAGGCGCCGTCGATGCTCTTCGAGGAATTCGAGGGCAAAAATCCGTTGGAGCTTTCGTCGGGCGACGTCAAGTACCACCTCGGGTACTCGTCGTCGGTATCAACGCCGGGCGGACCGTGCCAATTGACCCTGGCGTTCAATCCGTCGCACCTCGAGATCGTCAATCCGGTGGTGGCCGGCTCGGTCTATTCGCGCCAGCACCGGCGTGGCGGCGAGGTGGCACACGACAAGGTGCTGCCGGTGCTGCTGCATGGCGACGCTGCGGTAGCGGGCCAGGGCGTCAACCAGGAAATGCTCAATTTCGCCAAGACGCGCGGTTTTGGCACGGGCGGCACGGTGCACATCGTGGTGAACAACCAGATCGGGTTTACCACCTCCGATCCGCGCGATCTGCGCTCGACCATCTACTGCACCGACATCTTCAAGATGGTCGATGCGCCGATCTTCCACGTCAATGGCGACGACCCGGAGGCCGTGGCACTTGTCACGCGGCTGGCCATGGAATACCGGCAGGAATTCAAGAAGGACGTGGTCGTCGATCTGGTCTGCTTCCGCAAACTCGGTCACAACGAACAGGACGAGCCCATGGTGACGCAACCGCTGATGTACAAGCGGGTGGCAGTGCATCCGGGAACGCGCAGGCTGTACGCCGACAAGCTGGTTGCCGAGGGCGTCCTGCCGGGCGATGGGCCGGACGACATGATCCGCAGCTACCGCGACCATCTCGACCGCGGTGAGTTGTTGTACAACCCGGTGCTTGCCGGTTACACCAATCCGCTGCTGATCGACTGGACGCCGTTCCTGCCCGGAAAGTACATCGACAACTGCGATACCACAGTGCCGGTTCGAGAGATCAAGCGCCTCGTCGAGAGATTGACTGCGATTCCCGACAACGTGACCCTGCACTCCCGGGTAAAGAAGATCATCGATGACCGGCGCCTGATGGGGCAGGGCAGTCTTCCCTTCGACTGGGGCATGGCCGAGAACCTGGCCTATGCGACGCTGCTCGTTTCCGGCTATGGCGTCCGAGTGACCGGAGAGGACGTCTGCCGCGGCACTTTCTTCCACCGCCACGCCGTGGTGCATGACCAGAACCGTGAAACCCGTGGCGCGGGCAGCTACGTGCCGCTGTCCAACCTGCAGCAGAAGCAGGGCGATTTTCAGTGCTACGACTCGGTGCTGTCGGAAGAGGCCGTGCTGGCGTTCGAGTACGGCTATGCCACGTCAAATCCTTACGATCTGGTCGTTTGGGAAGCGCAGTTCGGCGACTTCGTGAACTGCGCACAGGTCGTCATCGACCAGTTCATCGCCTCGGGCGAAGCCAAATGGGGGCGCGCCTGCGGCCTCGTCCTGCTGCTGCCGCACGGCTATGAAGGTCAGGGTCCGGAACACTCTTCGGCGCGCATCGAGCGCTTCATGCAATTGTGTGCCGAAGCCAATATGGAGGTTTGCCAGCCGACGACGCCGGCACAGGTCTTCCACATGCTGCGCCGGCAGGCTATCCGCAAGCAGAGGAAGCCACTGATCGTGTTTACGCCCAAATCCTTGCTGAGACACAAGGAGGCCGTGTCGACGCTCGACGAAATGGCCAAGGGGCGGTTCCAACGGGTGATCGGCGAGGTCGATCCGCTTGATCGGGAAAAGGTTACGCGTGTCATCTTCTGCTCCGGGAAGGTTTACTACGAACTCGTGGCGGCGCGCCGCGAACGGAACATCCAGCACATCGCCATCGCCCGACTGGAGCAGTTCTATCCGTTCCCGCAAGAAGCGTTCGAGGCCGAGCTGGCGCGTTATCCCGCGGCCACCGAAGTCGTGTGGTGCCAGGAAGAGCCGCGCAATCAGGGCGCCTGGTACTGGATCGCGTCGCGCCAGCATCTTTCTCGCTCGCTTGGCAGAAAGCAGGAACTGCTGCTCGTCTCCCGTCCCGCATCACCGTCGCCGGCAGTCGGGTACTACAGCAAGCACAACGCACAACAAAAGGCTCTGATCGACTCCGCACTCGGCGAGATCGGACCCTACAAACCCGCCTGATTGGAGTCGAATATGATCATTGACGTCAAAGTCCCGCAACTATCGGAGTCCGTCGCTGAAGCGACGCTGGTGACCTGGCACAAGAAAGTCGGCGAAGCTGTCACGAAAGACGAGAACCTGATCGACATCGAGACCGACAAGGTTGTTCTCGAACGGCCGTCGCCCGCTGACGGCGTGCTGGTTGAAATTGTCCGGAATAATGGCGATACCGTCGTGGCCGGAGAGTTGATTGCACGGATCGATACCGAGGCGCAAGCCAGCGTGGTGGCCGCACCGAAGAAAGAGACCGGGGCTGCCGTACCGGCAGCGCCGCCTGCTGTTCCGCCAACACCGGAAACCGCAGGAATCGCCATGCCCGCCGCGCGCAAGATACTGGCGGAAAAAAACGTATCCGTCGGCGAAGTCGCTGGCACCGGCCGCGGCGGGCGGGTGACCAAGGCCGATGCGCTCGCGGCCGCCGCGCCTTCACCAGTACCTGCTGCGCCAGTGGCTCCTGCACTTACGGCCCCCGTTCCGCCAGCGACCTACACGCTGACGCCGGCCCCGGCCGTTGAAGTACCGCTAGCCAACCGCCCCGAACAGCGTGTGCCGATGTCGCGTCTGCGCGCGCGGGTGGCCGAGCGCCTGGTCCAGTCACAATCGACCAATGCCATTCTGACCACTTTCAACGAAGTGAACATGGCGCCGGTCATGGCGCTGCGTAAGCAATACAGCGAGAAATTCGAGAAGGCGCACGGTGTGCGTCTGGGCTTCATGGCCTTCTTCGTCAAGGCCGCGGTTGCCGCGCTGCAAAAATATCCGATCCTCAACGCCTCGGTCGATGGCAACGACATCGTTTATCACGGTTACATCGACATCGGTGTTGCCGTCGGCAGCCCGCGCGGTCTGGTCGTGCCGATCCTGCGTGACGCTGACCAGATGAGCTTTGCCGACATCGAGAAGAAGATCGCCGAATTCGGCGAGAAGGCCAAGGACGGCAAGCTGTCGATGGAAGACCTGGCTGGCGGCACGTTTTCGATTTCCAATGGCGGCGTGTTCGGCTCGATGCTGTCCACGCCGATCATCAACCCGCCTCAGTCGGCGATACTCGGCATCCATGCGACCAAGGACCGACCGGTGGTGGAGAATGGCCAGATCGTCATCCGCCCGATCAACTACCTGGCACTTTCCTACGATCACCGCATCATCGACGGCCGCGAAGCCGTGCTCGGACTGGTGGCGATGAAGGATGCACTGGAAGATCCGGCGCGACTGTTGCTGGGAGTCTAAGAAATGTCAAAACAGTTCGACGTCCTCGTCATTGGCGGCGGCCCCGGCGGTTACGTGGCCGCCATCCGCGCCGCGCAACTCGGCTTTTCCGTGGCCTGCTGTGAATCCGGTTCCTATGCCGATCCTAAGGGCGAACCGCGCCTCGGTGGCACCTGCCTGAATGTCGGCTGCATTCCGTCCAAGGCGCTGTTGCATACCTCGCAGCTCTTTTTCGAGGCGACGCATGGCTTCGCCGCGCAAGGCATCTCGGTCGGCGCGCCGGCAATCGATGTGCCGAAGATGGTCGCGCGCAAGAACGGCATCGTCGACCAGCTCACCGGCGGCATCAAGGGGCTGTTCAAGAAGAACAAGGTCACTCTGCTGAAGGGGCACGGCGCCTTTACGGGCGGCGGCGAGGGGGCTTGGCAGCTCAAGGTCGGCGAAGAGGCTGTCGTGGCCAAACACGTTGTGATCGCCACCGGTTCGCAGGCGCGACACTTGCCCGGTGTGCCGGTGGACAACAAGATCGTTTGCGACAACGTCGGCGCGTTGGATATCGACTCCGTGCCGAAGAAACTGGCGATCGTCGGCGCTGGGGCAATTGGACTGGAAATGGGCAGCGTCTGGAGCCGCCTCGGTGCCGAGGTGACCATTCTCGAAGCGCTGCCGGATTTCCTCTCCGTGGCCGACGCCGATGTTGCCAAGGAAGCCGCCAAAGTGTTCAAGAAGCTGGGGTTGGACATCCACCTCGGCGTGACGATCGGCGAAGTCAACGGGTCGAACAAGGGTGTTTCCGTGACCTACACCGACAAGGCGGGCGTCGGGCAGCATCTTGACGCAGATCGGTTGATCGTCTCGGTCGGCCGCGTGCCGAACACCGATGGGTTGAATGCCGAAGCGGTAGGCCTCAAGCTCGACGAGCGCGGCCGTGTCGACGTCGACGATCACTGCCGTACCAACCTGCCCGGCGTGTGGGCCGTCGGCGATGTTGTCCGCGGTCCGATGCTGGCGCACAAGGCGATGGAAGAAGCTGTGATGGTGGCGGAACGGATGGCTGGCCAGGCCGGTCATTGCAACGCTGATACGATTCCTTACGTGATTTATAC
The DNA here is from genome assembly GCA_002304785.1 of Candidatus Accumulibacter sp. UBA704. Taxonomy (GTDB): domain Bacteria; phylum Pseudomonadota; class Gammaproteobacteria; order Burkholderiales; family Rhodocyclaceae; genus Propionivibrio. The sequence continues at coordinate 5,281 of DBMG01000071.1, forward strand.
GCACCCCGAGATCGCCTGGGTCGGCAAAACCGAGCAACAACTCAAGGCCGATGGTGTGGCCTACAAGGCCGGCAAGATTCCGTTCATGGCCAATGGCCGCGCGCTTGGCATGGGCGATTCAACCGGTTTCGTCAAAATGCTTGCCGATGCCGAAACCGACCGCATCCTCGGAGTCCATGTCATCGGCGCGAATGCGTCCGAGCTGGTTTCCGAAGCTGTCGTGGCCATGGAATTTGGCGCTGCCAGTGAAGATATCGCACGCATATGCCATGCCCATCCGACGCTCACTGAAGTCATGCACGAAGCGGCGTTGGCGTGCGACAAGCGGTCTTTGCATTTTTGAGGTAACGGAGCCACCCCGGAGCTACAGGTTCGTGCTCCCTGCTCGCGCCGTTTATCAAGGTTCAAAGCGATACCCCACCCCGACTTCCGTCAAGATGTGGCGGGGCTGTGCCGGGGTGGCTTCAATTTTCTGTCTCAGATGGCCAACGTAAACGCGCAAATACTCATCGTTTCCCGCGGCCTGGCTGCCCCATACTTGAATCAGCAGTTGCCGGCGGGTCATGACGCGCCCCGGATTTGCGGCCATGACCAGCAGCAGACGATATTCGATCTGGGAGAGCCGCAATGGGACGTCGTGTCGCATCACGGTGCGAGTCACGCAGTCAATGCTGTAGTCCCCAAAGCGAATCAACGGGATATCTTCCGTCTTTTGAACCGGTGCGCGACGCAAGAGCGCGCGTACGCGCGCGAGGAGTTCGGATACGCCGAATGGTTTCGTAAGGTAATCATCCGCTCCGGCATCAAGTGCCGCAACCTTTTCGGATTCTTGCGTACGCGCCGAGATGATCAGGATTGGAGTAGTCGACCACCCGCGGAAATCCCGAATGAACTCCACTCCGTCCTGGTCCGGAAGTCCAAGGTCAAGCAGCAATAAATGAGGCAGGTGCTTCACCGCGTAGCTGGCTCCTGTCGCGGCAGTGCCGGCACTGATTACCTGATATTCCTCACTTTCCAGCGCAGAAACAATGAATTCACGGATATGGTGGTCGTCTTCGATCACCAGTATGCGTTCTGCGTCGCCCATGCTTAATCCTTCAGATCCAGGGCAGGTGGAGTTCCTGCGGGCAGTAGCATGTGGAAGCAACTGCCTCCGCCTTCACGATTCAATGCCAAGAGTTTCCCTCCGTGCGCGTCAGTGATGCTATGTGCGATTGCCAGTCCGAGTCCTGCTCCAGGAACGGATGATTCAAGGACGCCGCGTTGGAACAGCCGGAAAATTTCCTCTTCCTTTCCATGCGGTAAACCGGGGCCGCGATCACAGACGGCGACATCAACAAATTCACCATTTCTTGACGCGGTGATCTCTATGGGGCTGCCTTCCGGCGAATACTTGCACGCGTTCTCTATGAGGTTCCAGAGAACTCGTTCTACAAGTACGGCATCGAATTGCAGGGGAGGTAATTCGTTTGCTATATCTACTGCAACATTGCGTTCTTGCGTTATGTCGGCGGCTTGTCTGAGCGCGGTGCCAATGACTTCCTCGATCGGTTGCCATTCCTTGTTCATTCTTATGCTGCCCGACTGCAATCTGGCCATTTCCAGCAAGTTGCTGACAAGACGATGAATCGACCGTGCCTGGGCTCGCAAGCCATTGAGCAACGAATCCTGCTTTTCGGGGGACAACTTGCGCGCGAGCATCAAGGTGTCGACTGTGCCGATCAGTGAGGTCAGAGGGGTTCTTATGTCATGCGAGAGAGAGGAAAGGATGGTGAAGCGCAGGTTTTGATCCGCACTCTTCAACTCGCTTTCTCGCGCAATTTCGGCAAAGTGGGTTCGTTCCAAGGCAACGCCGACGAGGGAAGCGACAGTTTCCGCCAATTCACGATAGTGCGAAGACTCGATTACACGGGTCGCCACCTTGAAACAGAGAACGCCTTGCGCTCCGGTTGAGGCAATCAGAGGAAGGATGGCCACGCTTTGATTGCCCGAGGTGTCTGGCGTGGAGATGAGATGACGATATTCGATGCTTGCGTGGATAAGATTCTTCGTGAGCGGCGCCGTTGGCGTATCAAAGTCAGCAGGGAAACAGAGGTCAGGAGATGCAGCCTGAAGAGTGTCGCACAAGAATCCCATTGTGGATGTTTTCACCTCGTTCGACGTTTGTTTGCCGGCCAGATTACGCGCCAGCTCATAGAGAGCCAACGAACGATTAGCCCTTTCCTCCAGGGTTTTGGCGTAGGTGCGCAGAGAAGCGGTCAGATGACCGACGAGCAAGGCCACGAGCAGCATGATGCCGGCGCTCACAAGATTCTGCCATTTGGTGATCGCCAGTGAAAAATACGGAGGCACAAAAACGTAGGCGAATGCCAGTGAACTCACGAGCGCGCAGGAGATGGCTGGCCCACGTCCGAACTTGACTCCTGTCACTACCACTGCCAGGACGTAAAGCAATGTGATGTCAGAGAGGTACTGCACCTCTCTCAGCGGACTGACAATAGCCGACCCCACTGCAACGCCGATAAACGGTATCACATACGCCGGCCAGTAATTCGGGGATCTTGGTAGCGTTATAGTCACTCGGTCATTACCTCGCTGCGCGGTCGAATAGGTAGGCCGATGCGGCCAAGTCGGACCGACTTTTGGCACTGGCGGAATCTTCCAGCGCGTGTGACAAGAATAAACCTGCCGTTGCGACAAGTATTACTGCTCTAACCCAAAAATCCGACATTCGATCCATTCCTCTGGGGCGTTTGAAATTGTACTTTGCCTTTTATGGCGAATTTACAACCGTTCCTCTAGCATCCATGAAACCCAAGAGCCGGAACCGTGGTTCGCTGCTTTTCTGGCTCCCGGGGTAACGGAGTCCCCGTCACGGTGCAGCGTTTCAGGTGATGCGGGCAGGGCTATTTCGACTGTCAGGAGGTGCGCTCATGAATCTTCCGAATCGGCGCGTGAATGAGGACAATCCGTTTGGCAAGATGAAAACAACTCTGCGGAAGCTCGAATGCTGACCACCATTTCCAATCGAACGCTTGCAGGTATTTGCATACTGATTGCTTTTGTAGTGCTGCAAATTTGTGCGGTGATCCGGGTGCGGCGTGATCGCAAATCGAAGGCTTCTGCGAAGACCCCCTCGATGATCAGAAGGTAACGACCTGTTGGAAGTCAATCGTTGCCGGCAGGGCTGAATCCGCGTTCCGCTTCCTGCAAATCGTCCAGCTCCATTTCAGCACGCTGCTCGAAGTCCTGTCGTTGCGCGATGTAGTAGGCGGCTATGGAAACCCATCGGCGGCGTACTTCTTCAGCCCTGTCGAAACGAATTGTCGATGTCGTGTCGATTGGGGCAGTGTCTCGCTCGGCCGCCTCCATATTCACTCGGGCCAGTCCGGCCATGAGTTGTTCTCCAGGTAACAATCGATCAGGAAAAGGCATAAAACATCGGGTAGGTCCGGAAAATAGTCAAATATGTTCATCGCAGGACCGTGTCCTTTACAAAAGCAGTAATCGGTGGCGCTGATTCCTTCTCAGCTGTCTGGGATGCTAGAGGAACGGTTATAAATTCGCTATAAAAGCCCCGGCTCCCCTGGCCTTCGGTTTCCCGGGGTTGTATCGAATCTTCGCCCTGATATGGCGACGCTGCATCGTTGAGCACATCGCTGATGTGTTAGCGATTTTTAGGGAGTTGGATGCGGAAGAGATGCGCCGGCAGGTGGATCAGCGCGAATCGGGTCTGTTCGCCAGACGAACCGCTTCGAGCTCCGTCTTCAATTTTCCGGGTATCGCGCTCTTGGCGTGGATTTTCGTGTCGTAGCAGACAAGTGTCGCTTCCGCTTCCGCGACGATGGCTCCATCCGCTTTTCGAACGATCCGATATGCGGTTGAGAATCTGTCCTCTTGAATCGAGGTGATTTTTACCCCAGTAACGACGACGTCGCCGAATCCAAGGGAAGCCTTGAACCGGCAACTTGTCGAACCCACCACGATTGTGGTGTCATCGGCCGAATCGCGGTCATACTTGCCGATGCATTGGTAGAGGGCTACTCGAGCGTTCTCGATATAGCGGAAGTACCATATGTTGTTGACGTGACCGTTCGGATCCAGCTCTCCCCATACGACGGGCTGCTCAACGCTGATCGGATAGTCTTCAAGCACTTCAAGCATCTTCACTCCTTCAGCGAAATCGCGATCGTTTCTTCGCGTGAATCGAGGTCTTTGGGGCGCTTTCGGGTCCACAAATTCTACGCCTGAGGCGCTCGGTAGCCGCATGCGATCCGCAATCATGGCGGCACCTCGGCCCATACAAGAAAAAACCGCAGCAACAGCCTTCGGGTGAAGGCCGGTTGCTGCGGCGGGTTGCGGTCAAACGCGTTGTTTGACCGCTCTTTCCGTGGATTGCGCGTTACATGAAGACTTCTGCCCGCTTGATCAGGTCTTCCAATCCGGCTTCATTCGCATTGCGCGGCTTGCCCGGATGGATGATTGCGACCTGGCAGTTCTCGGCGGCTTCGACGAGCTGGGCGTAGGTTCCGGCGTTGATGTCCTTGATGAAGGCCTGTTTGTTGCCGTCGTAGGCGAACATCTTGTCGTTGATGTTGATGCACTCGTTGCACGACGCGCAGCGTGCGGTTTCGATGTAGGCCTCGTCGGACGATTTTTCCGCTTCCTTTTCTGCCGGGGCACCTTCGGCAGTGGGCGCGACAGCGGCGAGAACTTGTGTCGGGACTGCTTCTAAGATGCTGGCCGCGGAGATGGCTTTGCTGCTTTCTTCCCAAGCCGATTTCTCCCGGGCCAGCAACCGCTCGGCGTGGGAGTTGTGGATTCCGCCGAGTTCCTGCAGGCTGTTCCACATGGACAGGCAGCGGCGCGCTTCGCGAACGATCTTCTCGGTGACGATCACCTTCTGCAACTGGTTTTCAGGGTTGATCATCAACAGGGTGGGAACGCTCTCGATACGATCGATGCCGTCCCATTTGTCGCGGGCGATGATGTCGCCGGCGTCGGCCAGCGTATCGTTCCAGTGCGCTTTCGGTACCGCGCCGAAGAACTTGGCGTAGCGGGAATCGCAGGCGACGAAGTCGATGAGCGTGAAAGGCCGCTCGACCGTTTGCGTCTGGCAATCGGCATCCTCAAGGACGAGCTTGTGAATGGGCCAGTCGAGTTCGGCCTGCGGATTCACCTTCAGCGAGAAACGCGATGCCCAGTCGTCTCCCGCGGTCGGGTCCATCGTGAAGGCCGGGAATACGCGCGATTCGAGCGCCGCCGCGCCGATCAGGTAGGGCGGCAACTGGCCGTGACCGCCGGCGATTCCCGAAAAGACGCTGAACAGTGCGGGGCCTGAGCAATCCAGGCCGCGGACGATGCTGTCGCGCAATTGGTAGAGTGCCGAGGCAGGCGATTGCACCACGAACACGCCGGCCATGCCCAGCGCCATGCGGGCCAATTGCCTGCTGCGCAGGGCAAAGGCCAGGTGGCCGTTGCTGATTGGCGATTCCTCGATGACGTCGTCGGTCTGGACGAGAACCTTGATTGGCAGGTTCAGCGACATGATCTCGGTGAGGGAACTCAGTTCCGCGCCCGGCAGCGTGTCTGCGTGGAGGCGTACGAGATAGTCGGGGAAGATAGCCATATCGCGGGGGTCGAGCCCGTTTTCACCGAAGGATTCGAAGAGGCGGTCATGCTTCGCTTCGCTGTACTCGCCCCTGACTTCCAGTTCTGCGATGGCCACGGCCTTGGACAACTCGATGGCCTTGGGCAGACGGTCGCGGTAGGCCTTGATGGCGTCGTTGCACGAGTCGAAGGAGAAGACGTAAGGCTTGTTGTTGGAAGCCGGCGTCGGGAAGAACTGCTGCGATTTCAACGTTGTCAGCAGTCTTTCGATGCGTTTCTTGCGGTTTTTGGTCAGGTTTTCCTTCGGCGCCGACTTGGACAGGATGCGTGACATTGCATCGAAGTCGAACTGATCCATGGGGCCCGAACCAAAGGTGCGTTTCAGGTTGGCGGCGGTTCTTCCGGCGTTGGAGTTGGCGAAATCGGCCTGCAGGATCTCCGACAGTTTGAGGACCAGACGATTGACGATTTCGCCAAAGCGCTTGGATCGCTGCGTCTGAGCCAGCGCCCAGACATGCCCGATCAGGTGATAAGGCATGGAACCATTGCAGTCGACGACCTCGCCGTCCACCTTAAGGTTGGCACGCGCGCGGGAAAGACTGTCGGAGATCTGTTTGTCCTCCTTGACCAGCGCCTTCGCGGCCTTGTCCCACAGGGCGGAGAGCAGTCCTTCCGTGCCGTTGGCCGCGTGGGCGCGGATGTGCTGCTCGAGGCGCAGCACATGCTTGCGGAGCCTGTCGGCATCGCTGCCGCGGGCGATTTTTTCGAGAATGCCGTCGATCAGTCCGGATAGCGATTCTACGCTGGCACCGGCGGGCTGGTCCTTGACCAGTACCAGCGGAAAGTCGTAGCGCAACTGCGTGAGGTCCCGGTAGCCAGCGAAAAGTGCCGGACGCAGCTTGAGCCGGTCGATGGCATCCAGGTCTGAGGTATTTGTCTTTCCGGTCAGGAAAAACGCAACGTGGGCTTGCAGATCAGCTTCCATAAGTTGTAGCTATCTCGTCTAGTCGTTGTCGAAAGCGCGTCCCGCCGAGGCGATCATGATCGGTCTGCGGGAAGGGCCGTTGTATTTCAATTTTGTCTTCCTTGTTCAGACGGAGTACTTGTCGAGTTCCGCGTTGAAGTTCTTCTTGATCGCTTCCACCGTGCGTAGCGCGCCGCTGTGCCGCGTGTCTTCATAGCAGGCAACCTCACGGTTCTGGTAAAGGATGCCGACCGGGATGATGTCCGTGTTGGAGGCGATCTCACGGGCCCGGTGGATGTCCAAGGGGTCGTGCTCCACCTGGTTCTTGTACACTCTGGAAAGCCCCTGGCTGATTTGCAGGCCGTTGGCGTGATGCAGCAACTGCACCCGTTCGGGATCCTGCAGCCACGGATCGAGCGACTTGGGCAGCCATTCCGGGCAACGCTGGATGATGCGCACGAAGGAGAATCCCTTGTGGTGGTAGGCGGCCTTGACGATCTCGTAGAGCGTTTCCGGGATCCAGTCCACCGCCTGGGCGATGAACGAGACATTGGACACGCCCAGGGAGACCGTCAGCGGGTTCAGCGCGTCGAGGTAGCTGCCGCGTGGCGTGGTGTTGCTTCTCGTGCCGATCGGCGAAGTCGGGGAAGCCTGCTTCTTGGTCAGGCCGTAGATCTGGTTGTCATGCAGAAACACGGTCATGTTCATGTTGTAGCGCAGGGCGTGGATCCAGTGCGCCGCACCGATGCTGCAGCAGTCGCCGTCGCCCGTGTTGACGAAGACGGTGAGGTCGGGTCGGGACATCTTGACGCCTTCGGCGACCGGGAAGGCCCGGCCGTGGATGCCGTGGAAGCCGTAGGTCTTCATGTAGTGCGGGAAGCGGCTGGAGCAGCCGATGCCGGAGACGAAGACTGTCTTTTCGGGACGCAGACCTTCGTCGCGGCACAGGCGTTGGACGGCGGTGAGGATGGCGTTGTCACCGCAGCCGGTGCACCAGCGGGGAACGCCGCTCTGATAGTCTTCCAGCGCCGACTGCTCCTTGTACAGGTCGAGCAGTTGTTTGGTGGCGGATAATTTCATGGTTTTCCCCTATTTCTCGAGTTTGGCCAGGAGTACTTGACGGATAGTGCGCGGCTTGACCGGCTGTCCCCGGACCTCGGTCCAGCAGTCGACATCGACCAGGTAACGCGAGCGCAGCAGGGTGGCCAGCGACGAATAGCGGCGGCTGTCCTCGTTGATCAGCTCGTCGTTCGGGTTGTCGCTCCAGTTGGTCTCGATGGTCAGCACCTTCTTGTAGCGCTGCATGATTTCCTTGATCCCCGGCTGCATGGGCTGCAGGAAACGCAGGTTGATTGAGGCGACCTTCTTGCCTTCGGCGCGCAGCCCTTCGACGGCTTCCTCGATGGCGCCCTTGGTGCTGCCCCAGCCGATCACCAGCAGGTCTCCCATTGGAGCGCCGAAGACTTCGGGCGGGAGGAGCGTTTTCTGCAGTGCGGCCAGTTTCAGGCTGCGGGCGCGCAGGCCTTCCTGGTTGATGTCCGGGTCGTAGGCGACGTGGCTGTCGCGGTCGTGCGCCAGGCCGGTGACGGTATGCATGCCGCCCGGTTGGCCCGGGATGAAGCGGCGGGCGATGCCGGTGACCGGATCCCAGTCATAGGGCTTGGCGCCGGCCGGAACCGGACTCTGGTCGATCGGCGGTGCCATCCAGGACTCGGAGAACTGCGGCCGGTCGAACGGTTGTTGCGACGAGGACAGGCTGGCGTCGCTGAGGATGACCACCACGGTGTTGAAGGTTTCGGCAATCCGCCGCGCGGTGATCACCGAGTAAAAGCAGTCCTCGATGGTGGCCGGGGCCATGACCACCTTCGGCGCGTCGCCGTGGCTGCCGTAGATGGTGGTAAGCAGGTCGCCCTGTTCCACCTTGGTCGGCTGGCCGGTACTCGGGCCGCCGCGCTGGACGTTGACCACGACCAGCGGAATCTCCGCCATGACGGCCAGGCCGATCGCTTCTTGCTTCAGCGAATAGCCCGGGCCAGACGTGATGGTCACGGTACATTTTCCGGCGTAGGAGGCGCCGATGGCGAATGCGCAAGCGGCAATTTCGTCCTCGGCCTGATGCACGATGCCGCCGACCTTCTCGAAGGCTTCCGAAAGATAGTGGGATGCCGAGGTGGCCGGGGTGATCGGGTACATGGCGCAGATGTCCATGCCCGAGGCCATCACGCCGAGCGCCAGCGATGTGTTGCCATTGATCGAAATCTGCTGCTTGCCGCTGGGTGTGGCCGGGATGCTGAAGCGGAAGTCGATATTGGCTTCCGCCCACTGGTGGCCGGCTTCCAGCAATTCGACGTTGGCGTCGATGACGCTCTTTTCCTTCTTGCCGAAAGTCAGGGCGATCTGGTCGCGCGCCATCTGCAGGTCGAAGCTGTAGATGTAGCAGAGAATGCCGAGGGCAAACATGTTCTTGCCACGCTTGGCGTTGGAAGTGAGCTTCAGGCACTCCTCTTCCATCGGAATTTCGACAACCTTGTAACCGGCCTTGATCAGACGTTCGTAAGCTTCAGTGTAAGATTTGACAATGTTTTGGTCGTTATGCGACCGCCACATGTTTTCCAGCAGGATGATGCAACCCGGCTTGAGTTCGCGGGCGTTGACCCGGCCGAGCAGCACCTGCTCGTTGAAGGCCACCACGAGGTCAGTTTCGTCGCCGCCGTTGGTGATATAACTGGAGCCGATACGGATGCGGTTGCCGCTGGCGCCGGCGACGCTACGTGCCGGTGGGCGGATCTCCGCGGGGATGATTTCCGTGGTCCAGATGCCGTTGCCCATGCGGGCGGCGATCGAACCGAGTGACTGTCCGCAGCGCTGGGCGCCTTCGCCGGAATCACTGATGATTTCGACAATATGCTCCTTCAGCGTGGTACATGTCTTCTTGCCGGCTTTTTTCGTTACTTTCTTTGTGGTCATAGGTGGCTATTCCAAAAACGCGGTTGAGCGGCAGGTGGATCGGTTACGACTAGGCCCTGATCCGGGCGAAGTTGCGTTCGCTCGTGTCGATGCCGAACAGGGTGTCGCCAGCGGTACGGTAGGGGCGGTTCGTGTCGCGAATGCCGAGGTAGGCCTTCATGCTGGCCGCCGCACGGCGTCCGGCGCCCATCGCCTCGATCACAGTGGCGGCGCCGGTGACGATGTCGCCGCCAGCGAAGACGCCGGCCATCGACGTGGCCAGGTTTTCATCGGTATCGATGTAGCCCCACTTGTTCAGGCGCAGCTTGCATGTCTGGCCCATGATCGGATTGGCGTTGGTGCCGATGGCATAAACGATGAGGTCGCATTCGAAATCGAACTCGCTGCCGGGAACGGGCACCGGGCGGCGGCGGCCCGATGCGTCGGGTTCTCCGAGTTCCATGCGCACGCAACGCATGCCCATGACGTTGCCGTTACCGTCGTCGAGGATGGATACGGGGTTGGTCAGCCAGTGGAATTCGACGCCTTCCTCCTCGGCATGATGGATTTCCTCGGCGCGGGCCGGCGCCTCCTTGTGCGAGCGGCGGTAGATGCAGTAGACCTTTTCGGCGCCAAGGCGCAGCGACACGCGCATGGCGTCCATGGCAGTATTGCCGGCACCGACCACTGCCACGCGCTTGCCGATCGGCTGCGGCGTGTCGAAGTTGGGGAACTCCTTGGCACGCATCAGGTTGCAGCGCGTCAGCAGCTCGTTGGCCGAGAGCACGCCGTTCAGCGAGTCGCCGGGGATTCCGAGCATGGTCGGGTAGCCGGCACCGACGCCCACGAACACTGCGTCGTAGCCCATTTCCGAGATCATCTGCTCAAGGGTGAAAAGGCGTCCGACCAGTGTGTTGCATTCGAACTTGACGCCGAGCTTCCTGAGGTTGTTGATTTCTGCGTCGATCACCGGATTGGGCAGGCGGAAGTCCGGGATACCGTATTTCAGCACGCCGCCGGCCTGGTGGAAGGCTTCATAGACCGTGACGTCGCAACCGGCCTTGGCCATGTCTGCCGCGCAGGCCATGCCCGCCGGGCCGGAGCCGACAATGCCGACCTTGAAGTGGTTCGGCTCGATATAGGGAATATTGGCCCAGCCTTCCCGAATCGCCGTGTCGCCGACGAAGCGTTCCAGGCGACCAATGGCCACTGCCTCGAGGGTTTGGCCCACCGTGCAAACGCCTTCGCACTGGTTCTCTTGCGGGCAGACGCGGCCGCAGATGGCGGGCAGCAGGCTGGTTTCGGTCAGGATGTCGTAGGCGCCGCGGATGTCCTTCTCGTTGATCTTGCGAATGAAGCCGGGAATGTTGATGCCCACCGGGCAGCCCGATACGCAGGGCTGATCAGGGCAGAACAGGCAGCGCTCGGATTCGCGCATTGCATCGTCGGGATGGTAGCCGCAGGCAACTTCCTCGAAATTCCTTGCACGTACCGCCGGATCCTGTTCGCGCATCGGCGTGCGCTCCTGCGGGATGCTTCGTATTGTCCTTTTCTTCGCCATGAATGTTTACCGTGTCCTGAAACGTTGAGAAGACCTACTTGGTTTTTGCGGCATCGACGGCATTGTCGATCGACTTCTGCATCCGACAGCCTTTTTCCCAGTGGTCGAGCGCCATCCGCTCTTCCTTTGTGTAGCGGCGCAGGCGGGTCATCAGGTCGTCGAAATCGACCAGGTGGCCGTCGAAGTCCGGACCGTCGACGCAGGCGAACTTGACCTGGTCGCCGATTTTCACGCGGCAGCCGCCGCACATCCCGGTGCCGTCGACCATTATCGGGTTCAGGCTGACCATGGTCTTGATCTTGTAGGGGCGGGTGGTTTCGGCGCAGCTCTTCATCATGATGGGCGGGCCGATGGCCACAACTTCATCAATGTCGGGGTGCTTCTTGATGGCCTGTTCGATACCGGCGGTCACTCGTCCGTGCAGTCCGACGGAACCGTCGTCGCTGCAAATGATCAGCTCATCGCAGATGGCCCTGAACTTGTCTTCCCAGAACACCAGATCCTTGGTGCGGAAGCCGATGACGCCGATTACGTAAGCGCCGCTTTCCTTGAGCGCGCGCGCTTGCGGATAGACCGGCGCGACGCCGAGGCCGCCGCCGACGCAGACGACCTTCTTGGCATGGGAATCCGGCGTGGGGATGCCCATCGGCCCGACCAAACCGTACAGCGATGTGCCTACCTTGCATTGCTGTTGCATCTGCCGGGTCGTCTTGCCGACAGCCTGGACCACGAGGGTGACTGTCCCCTTTTCCCGGTCGAAGTCGGCAATGGTCAGCGGTACACGCTCGCCGTGCTCGTTGAGCATCACGATGACGAACTGCCCTGGCTTGGCCGCCTTGGCCATCAGCGGATGGCGGACCTCCAGCAGGTAGGTGACGTCGGAAAAATCTTCGCGCTTTACGATTTCAAAATTTGACATAGGCGGTGCTCTCGAACCCGGCTTGCGCCGGTGGTTGGAACGGACAGGGGAAGGGAAAACGGGAACGGAAGCAACCGTGAGGTTGCTTCGATGAGGCTGGAGAAGACGATCGTTTCTTTAGACACGAGTTGGATTTGCCTTTGATGTCTGACCCGATTATCGAAACGCATTTCAATAATACCGGCCACTGTCACAGGCAGCGTGATCAATGACCTTCAGGAATCAACCTTGCGTCGTCTTGTGTTTTTTATGTCCGACGCAACCCTGAAGTCCACCGGCTCCCATATCTAATGCAGGCCAGTCTATTGCGATGCGAAACAGGCGTATTTTTAATTGCTATTTACAGGGGTAGCAAATGAAAGATAGTCACTAGATTGTTCTGTTTTTGAATCAATGAGAGATTTGGAGGCGAAATCCGGCAGAGGAAAAAGGTGCGAAATGGAAGTGCTTTCCGATAAGTTTATATTTAACAATTAGTTATGTAATTGCTAACGGCAGCCGCGTCACGAATTCCTGTTTCAACCGCAACCAATCTGCCAAAATGCTTGGCTATAAATTATAAAGTGCTAATATACAGATATAACGGTATATGAGGTTTCCATGCTTCGTTTCGACATCGCCCCGGTTTGTTCCAATGCCTATCGCTTTCAAGCGGCAATGAGTTTTACGATCGCCGCGCTCTATCTGTTCACTCCCTGGAAGTGGGTGGCTTTCATTCTGGCCATCGGCGGATTCATCCGCGGTTTCGTGTCGCCGCATAGGTGCCTGTCCTACAAGGTATTCGAGAAGGCAACCGCGCGGCTGAAGTGGGTCAAGAAGGTTAATGCCGGGTCGAAGATGTTTGCCGACAAAATCGCCTTCGTCGCCGGTAGTGTCATGGCCGCCACGTGGTTGGCCGATTCGTCGATCGGCAACATTCCGGCGACGGCAATTCTGATCTTTGCTTTCCTCGATCTGGCGACGGGATTCTGTGCTGCCTGCTGGGCTTACGCGGCGTGGTATCGGATGCGCGGGATCGCCTAGCGTCCTGTTGGCCGTTCAGGCAGTGATCTCGACGCCTCCGCCGATGATGAACAGGTCAACGGCCAGACTGTCGCCTCGTTTGACGGCCGCTGAAAATTGCTCCTGGCTGAAATACTGCAATCCCATCAGCGTCAGTTGATTCCGCGCTTCCAGGGGCGTCATGCGGGCGATCATTTCATTCGGAAGGTTGGCATTCCTCTGAATGGTGCCGAAGGTAGCCGGAGCCGCTTGTTCACTTATTGCAGCGGTTGCTGAATCAAGTTGAGGAAGCTTGCCCACGTTGACCAGCGATTCCATGCGTGCGAATACTTCATGCCGTGAAAAAGGCTTCTTCATAAAATCGTCGGCGCCGATGCGCTTGGCGTAGAACTGCTCGGTGGCCTGTTCGTTGCCGCTGATCATGATGATCGGAGTGAGCCGCGCCAGAGGATCGCGGCGTATCAGGCGCAGGGCGGCGAATCCGTTCATGCCCGGCAATACGATATCCAGGAAGACAAGGTCAGGGTTTTCGCGGCGTACCGCTTCGATTCCCGTTTCAGCGTCCGGCGTCGCGCTGATGCTGCATCCGGCCGATCTGAGAATTGCGCTGAGGGAGGCGACGATGGTTGCGGAATCGTCGATGATCAGGACTCTTCGCCCTTTGTGACTCAGGCGCTTGCTGCGTCGCCTTTCTGGCACATTCGGTTTGGCGGCATCGCTACTTGCGGGCGGGGCATCTTTTTTGTTCAGGATGGATTTGATCTGCTTGAAGATGCTCATGCTGTTGTTCTCGCCTCGCCGATGAATTCTGATTGTCTCGACTTCTTCCCGTGGCAAGTATAAGTGAATTGGTGGAAACAATGGCCGGTGCATATGGAACCGGCATCGTGCTCTACTGCCGCGTTCGGCAAATGGCGCTGGCGTGCTGGAAACGCTATCTGCTACGGGAGTTCAGGTGCTTGAGCAGATCTGTGATCTGCTCGACGAGGGAAATCTCCAGTGAGGCAGGAAATGGGCAACTTCATCGGAGGCTTGTGTGGCGGCCGAGGTGAGGCTTGAGGCTTGGCTGTGCTTTCCGGGGCCGACCGGCAGTTTCAACAGATTAGCCGCCGAGCGATAGTCATGAATTGCCGATCTGGAACGAACTGCGGCGATCGTAGAAAGACTCTACAAATCGAACGGGGTGCTGCACGGCTTGGCGAACTGCCACTGGCCGGCGCACCCCGCGAGGGTCTGGGGAACGTCGCTTAAGCTGCGTCGGCCACAAAAACGGTCATGCCGACGACGCGGATGCCAGCGTATTTCGATTCGTTCCTGGCAATCCAGGTATCAACCCCATCCAGCGTCAGGTTTGCAGCGAGGACTTGCCCGGTCCGCTTATTCACAACGGAGTACATTGTTCAATCCTTTCATCTGAGTTGATAAGCTGTTCAACAATAGCCGCTGTGCGTCCCTCGTGCTGGTCCGGCCCGCCATCTGCTGTTACTGCCCGGCAGGCTTTGCTCCGTGTCTTTCATCCCTGACCGGTTCGTCAAAAAAAAATCCCACACCGGTTCGGCATGGGATTCAAAATCCCATCATTGGCGATGGGTCAGGGAGGGTCAAACATTGTCAGCGGGGGACGCTGAAGCAACGTTACGAATCTTAGTAGCCTGGCCGTCGCAAGTCTGTTTGGCTTGTGCAGTCTTTACGTAACAGATTGTAATCGTTCATCGAGGCGATACGGAGAGGCTCGCGATCCTTGCGGAAAATAGTCTCCGGTCATGGTTGCAGGCCGGCCTTTTTGCACAGGGCGATGTAGCAAGGGCCGTCGAGATCGCTGCCGGGGGGCAGTCCCGCCTGCAGCCGGAAACTGTTGAGCGCGTTGCGGGTGCGTTGCCCTATTACGCCATCGATCTTGCCCGGAGAGAAGCCGAGGTAGAGCAGGGCCATCTGGGCAGCCCGCAATTGCAGATTGGGCAGCGACCCCGAGGCCAGCCGGACATAGGCCTGCTCCAGCTTCACGTCGTACTGATTCTGGGCATAGGCGGGACCATTGTATCCACGGGCGAATGCCGCCCAGTCGCGGCGCAGTAATGCCTTGTGCAGGTTCTGGGAGCGCAGAAAACCGGCCATGGCCAGAATCTGGGCATCCTCGCCGTCGCGCATCGCCTGAACCATCGCTTCTGCCGAATCGAATCCGGCCAGCCGCGCGTTGAAGCCCATGATCTGTCCGAGTCCCCACGAAGCGGAGTGCAGGGCAGGCTCTGGACCCAGACCCTGGGTGGCGCACAGTGCGAGCGCTTCCTCCAGTTTGGCGTACTGGGTGGCGAGGCTGCCGTAACCACCCTGCGGGCCCGAAAGATGCGGGGCTGTCTGGTTGAAGCGCCCTTGCGTCTCACGCCGGAAAATATGCCGCTCGAACAGGATTTGCGGCCGGCCGTCGACGCGGAATCCGCAACCCTGCGTCACGCCGGAGGTTTCGACGTCGACCACGGCCCAGATCACGGCCGCTTCTGCGGGTTGCAGCCCAAGGTGCCCGAGCGCCAGGCCGAGCCCGGTTGACGATAAGGGTTGCCGTTTGCCAATGAATTCCATCATGTTCTCCTTCCTACTCCCACGTGCGCACTTCGATGTGCAACTTGCCGGTAATGCCCGGGCGCGTCTTCTGCGCCACGGGAATGTCGAAGGCCAGTGCCGAACCGTCGGGCAGCGTGTAAATCGGCGCCTCCTTGCCCGGTCGTCCCGGATTGTCTTCCTGGTAGCCGTACTTGATCCGCCAGCCCGAGGGGGTGGATGTGTCGGGAAAAGCTTCAAGCAGAACCAACTGGCGCAGGATGTAGCCGCCTTCATAGTGGCGTTTCATGAACATTACGCCATCCACTTCGTAGTCGGGAACGAGGACTATAAGGTCGAAAGCGAAACTGACCGAGCCGGACGCCTTGACGCTCTTGCTCGGGTCGAGGAAAACCGAGAAAAGATGCGGGCTGCGTTGGCGGTTGGGGGCTCGTGCAGTACCCGGCTGGCCGGGGAATAACTCGTCGTAGGTGCGGAAGATCGCCGAGTTTTCCCGCGCTTCGCGCCGGGTCATCTGCCATTGGCAGCCGCGCACGCTGACGGCGACCTCGAATTGATAGGCTGCGCGAACCAATTTGCCCGCCTGATGTTCCTTCGCGACTTCGACGGGAAGCGAAACGTCGTCGATGTCGAGGGAACCGTCGACACGTAGTGCGCCAAACAGGAAGCGGGTGAGGTTCTGGTAGCCTTCTTCCGAGTTGACGATGCCATAGTGCCCGGAATGACTGCGGTGCACGAAAGCCCGCGGTGATGTGATGTCTCTGCCGTCCGGACCCGGGCCATGCGTGGTGGCGTTTTCGATGCGCACCAGTCCGTCGCTGGCTTCGCCGGCCGCCCATGAGGACAGCCCGCCAGCAACGGCGTAGTCTCGTGCGTTGGTGCCGACCAGGTTGAAGATGCGCTCGGGAGGGAAGTTGCGCACAATCGAGACGTCGTCACCAACGGGCAGGGCCAGATAGCCGGCCATCCGTTCCCGGTTGAAGTTATTGACGTCGCCGAAGGACAGCCAGCCCGGAATGTTACGCACGATGCGCATGTCGATGCCATTGTGCGGGGTGGCGTACGTGAATACCTTGTCGACCGCGCGCCTTGCTTCCTCGGATCCGATCTTCGGATTCTGCAGGAAGGCCCGGCAGACTAGCCCGCCCATGGAATGCGCCACCAGATACACCTTGAAATTGTCAGGCGTAACGCCGTTTTTCGGATTGGCGCAGACCTTGTCGCGCAGGCGCAGGATCAGCGTGTCGAGTCCCCGCGCAAAATGTTCGATCGGCGGCGTGTCACCGCTGCCAAAGTCCTTGCTCGCCTCGTCGTAGTAGCGATGGATGACGATGCAGCGGTAGGGGATCGGCCGGTCCGGCCGATCGTTGGCAACCAGATCTTCTCCGTCCTCGAAGACGTCGTGGTAGTCGTGATCGTTCATTAGTCGGACCAGCGGCGATTCGAAAAAGAAGCGCTTGATCTCGCCGGTCCACACCATTCGCGACTTGGTCGAGCCGATGTTGAAACCCATGTAGGGATCGGCCACGGTTTCCCCAATTTCGCCCTGCGTCGCGGCGAAGCCGCGCACGTAGACGATTGGATGAAACGGGTGGTGCGGGCTTGCGGACATGATGATCCTCCTGTGGAAGGCTGGAATGCTCAATCCGAATTGGCAAATGGACACGAAACTTTTGTGGAAGTTCGTGCTCTCAAGCTCGCCTGCCCGTGGATGACTCAAGTCAGCGGGTGAAAACGCCGCTTGTGGCACGCGTTGCGAGTGACATCGCGGAATCTCCGAGGCAGTACAAGGTCATCATAGGTCCGTGCAGTGATTCGTCAAGATGGCGTCTCGATGGCAGCGAACGTATGTCTCGGGAGAGCGTCGCAGCAGTGGAAAGCCAGGATGGCTGTGCTATTTTGCAAGAAGGGGCGTGATCCTCGTGCGGAGGAGTAAAAATCGTGCAGCAAGAGCGCATTCCCGACAGCCTTTCGGTATCGCCTCAGGAGTACGTGGCGGAAAGGGTTGAGCAGTATCAGAAATGGTACGACGGCAAAGCGGTGATGATGAAGAGCCGTTACTTGCGGATGCGCGCTTTTTCGGTTGTGGGCGGTGGCCTCGTTCCCGTCCTGATCAACGTACCCTCCCAGCACACACTGTTTGATGTTTCGATCGTCCAACTCATTGTTACGGTCATCAGCCTGATGGTGGTCATCGCCGTTTCGCTGGAAAGCGTTTTCCATTACCGGGAGCAGTGGAAGAACTACCGGTCAACCGAGCAATTGCTCGGCCATGAGAAATTCCTTTTTCGATCGCGCGTCGGCCGTTACCAGGGAATGGACGATGAAAGCGCCTTTCGCCTCTTTGTCGAGCGGGTGGAGGAGGCGATCTCCATCGAAAACGCCGCGACGTTGAACATCATGACGATGGCCAACGAGACCGTGGAGGCCACAAAGCACACCAAAGCCGGGCATTCCTGAATCTTCGCTCGTGAGCAACGTTCCCGGGCTTCTCCTGCAGATTCATTCACATGCCTTTGCGAGAAATATTTGCGAGGTGAAATCATGGAAAGAGGCGAACAACCCAAGGCGACGCTGGACGACGTGCTTGCAGAACTGAAGGCACAAGGGGCCAGAAAGAAGGACTTCTGGGATCGACTTCCCCAAGTGTCGACCTTCATTTCGACCGTGGTTCTTGGCATTGCCGGCTTGTGGTTTACGCACAGTTACAATGAACGGCAGTCCGCGATTGTCGAGCAGCAGACGAGGCAGGACCAGGAAAACAAGAAACAGCAGGCGCGGATTCTGGAAATGCAGGCCGTAGAGAAATTTGTTCCCTATCTGACGACAGATGATGAGCGCAAGAAAGAAGTCGCCTTGCTGGTCATCACCACGCTAGGCAGCCCCGAATTCGCCACCCAGTTCGCCAAGCTCAACCCGTCGCAGGGAACTCAGGCCGCCGCGGACCGCATCATGGCGAGTTCTGTCTCGACCAGTTCATCGGCGGTTACCGCCCCTGGAGCAGCCCTGACGTCCTCGGCCGTCGCTTCGGACGGAAAAGCAAGCGTAGCGGCCACCCGTACAGGTTGGGTTTACCTGGGGCAGTACGTTGCCAGGGACGGCCGTTGGGAAACCCGGTATTTCGATTTTCCGGAGTCCGCCGATCCGACTTCGCTTGCCTCCTCATCGCTGGCCGTTCGAGCCCGGACCGGCAATATCAACGTCAGATCAGGAATGCCGACCGAATCCGGGACGTTCCCCGGCGTGCGGGAAGTGCTGAGCCCAGGCAGCAAGGTCAAGGTGAAGACGGTCCGGGAGTGGTCTTACACCGGGTACATGTGGGCTGAGGTCGAATACGAGACGTCTCGCTGAAGCGATTGGCAGGTGTGCATGAACGGGATCGAAAGGCAAACGGCACGGGTGATCAAGGTTGCCGCTGTCCAGATGGAATGTCGCAACGGCGATGTTGACGGCAACTTGAGGCATGCCGGGCACTGGGCGAACGAAGCCGCCGATCGAGGGGCGCAACTCGTGCTTCTGCCCGAACTCTTCTCCACAGGCTTCGAGCTCAATGAACATGCCTGGCAGTCGGCCGAGCCGCGAGGCGGCGCGACCGAGCAATGGTTATCCAGAGTGGCGTGCGAGTGTGGTTTCCATATCGGCGGCAGCTATCTCGAGGCGCGCGGCGACGATTTCTTTAACACCTTTGCGCTCGCCGGGCCTGACGGTCGCATCCTTGGCCGCGTGCGCAAATCGCATCCCTGTTCGCTGGAAGCCTATGTTTTCGCTGCAGGCGGGGATTGTCATGTGATTGCCACCGGCCTCGGTCGCGTTGGCGTCGCGATTTGCTATGAGGCCAGTCTGCGCGCCGTGTGGGATGACATTCTGGCCCATAATCCCGATATTGTGCTGATGCCGATGTCGGCGCCGTCT
The DNA here is from genome assembly GCA_002304785.1 of Candidatus Accumulibacter sp. UBA704. Classification (GTDB taxonomy): domain Bacteria; phylum Pseudomonadota; class Gammaproteobacteria; order Burkholderiales; family Rhodocyclaceae; genus Propionivibrio. The sequence goes on from DBMG01000071.1 coordinate 24,751, forward strand.
CCGGCGAAGAACCTGTTCTACCGCGAACGCCGCATCGCTGCCTATCACGCCAGCTTCCGCGACGGGGCGACGCAGTGCGCCGAGGTTCTCGGCATGCCCCATCTGATGGCCAACAAGTGGGGCGACTGGGCATGCGATCTGCCGAGTTTCTGGCCAGCGATGAAATCACGGTTCCCAGGCTTTACCCACATTGCCGATAGCGACGGGCGGGAGCTGGCGCGGGTGGAAGGGGGCGAAGGGGTTGTCGTAGCCGATGTCCGGCTCGACCCGTCGCGAAAGCAACGGGTCCTGCCACCCGCGAGAGACATTCACAAGCCGTGGATCACCGACGTTCCCGGAGATTACAAGTGGTTCCGCTGGTTTGAAGCGCTCGGCCGGCGATGGTATGCAAGACATCCCGAACGGGCGCGGGTGGCACGCAAGATCCAGGGGGGAGAGTGACTCCCCAAGGGGGTCAATCGTCGGCCTTGGTTCTTTTGAAAGCCTTGGCCATGCGGTCGTAGAGGACGACATTGACCGTTGCGGCCAGATTCATGCAGCCCACGGTCGGCACGAACACGACGTCCGGGCACCAGGCGCGTACGCTCTTGTCCAGCGTCCCATCTTCCGGGCCGAAAATATAGAACGCCCTTTCCGGGTGCCTGTAATCGGGCAGTGGTTTGGCGTCCTTGATCAACTCGATGGCGACGGGCGTGCAGCCGAGCGGCACGACTTGCTGCAGATCGTCGATGCCGATCAGGGGAATCTTCAGGTGGACCTTCTTGGTATCGGTGACAAATTCCTTGGCTCGGTCATAACGAACGCCGGTATAGAACACCGAATTGACGCCATAGCATCCGGCAGCACGCATCACCGCGCCGACGTTTTCGGGGGATTTGGGGTTGAACAACCCGATACAGCAATAACCTTTGTTCATGGAGGGACT
>DBMG01000195.1:0-4603 GCA_002304785.1 Candidatus Accumulibacter sp. UBA704
CTCTTCGTCGGCCTCGCCGGCGGATCGTTCTCGGTCGGCACGCCCTACGTCGCGCGCTGGTTTCCGCGGCGCCAGCAGGGCTTTGCAATGGGCATCTACGGCGCCGGCAACTCCGGCGCGGCGGTCAATAAATTCATTGCTCCGGCGCTCGTGGTCGCGTTCGGATGGACGATGGTGCCGCTCGTCTACGCCGGAGTAATGACCGTGACCCTGATCGCCTTCTGGCTTTTCAGCCACAGCGACCCGGAGCATCTCACCGGCGGCCACGTCAAATTCACCGATCAGCTCAAGACGCTGAAAGACCCCAGGGTAATGAAGTACTGCCAATTCTACAGCATCGTCTTCGGCGGCTACGTCGCGCTGGCCTTGTGGATGGTGCAGTACTACGTCGGCGAATTCGGACTCGACATCCGCACCGCCGCGCTGCTCGCCGCCTGCTTTTCGCTGCCGGGCGGCGTGCTGCGCGCGGTCGGCGGCTGGATGTCGGACAAATGGGGCGCCCACAGCGTGACCTGGTGGGTGATGTGGGTGAGCTGGATCTGTCTCTTCCTCCTGAGCTATCCGCAGACGGAGCTGACCATCACCACGGTGAATGGTTCGTTGACCCTGCACATCGGCCTCAACGTTTACGCTTTCACGGCCTTGATGTTCATCCTCGGCATCGCCTTCGCGTTCGGCAAGGCCAGCGTCTTCAAGTACATCAGCGACGAGTACCCGAACAACATCGGCACCATCAGCGGCGTCGTCGGCCTCGCCGGCGGACTCGGCGGATTCATCCTGCCCATCATGTTCGGCGCGCTGCTCGACATCACCGGCATCCGATCGAGCGCCTTCATGCTGCTCTACGGCGTCGTCTGGGTCTCGCTGATCTGGATGTACCTCACTGAAGTCCGCCGCAGCGACTTCATGGGCAAGGACACCGCGCCCGCTCACGTCGCCTGACTGATATCGACCCTTCGAGAACAAACCATGGAAAAAACAGCATCGTCGCGCACCGATATCGCGGACTGGCGGCCAGAAGAGGACGGATTCTGGGAATCGACCGGCAAACGCATCGCCTACCGCAACCTCTGGATCTCGATCCCGGCCCTGCTCTGCGGTTTTGCCGTTTGGGGAATGTGGGGCGTCATCACCGTGCAGCTGCTGAACCTCGGCTTCCCGTTCAGCCAGGCCGAACTGTTTACGCTGACCGCCATCGCCGGCATCTCCGGCGCAACGATGCGCATCCCCGCCTCCTTCCTGATCCGTCTGGCCGGGGGCCGTAACACCATCTTCCTGACGACGGCGATGCTGCTCTCGCCGGCGATCGGCACTGGCATCGTGCTGCAGCATCCAGAGTGGCCGTTGTGGGCGTTCCAGCTGATGGCGCTGTGGTCGGGCGTCGGCGGCGGCAACTTCGCCAGCTCGATGTCCAACATCAGCACCTTTTTCCCCAAGCGGTTGCAGGGCACGGCGCTCGGCCTCAACGCCGGCCTCGGCAACTTCGGCGTCACCACCATGCAAATCGTCATCCCGCTGGTGATGACGGTGAGCCTGTTCGGTGTCATCGGGGGCGAACCGATGACCTTGCAGAAGGACAGCGGCTGGATTCTCGGCAAGATCGCCGCCGGCACGCCAACCTGGGTCCAGAACGCCGGCTTCGCCTGGGTGCTCTCGCTGGTGCCGCTGTCCATCCTCTGCTGGTTCGGCATGAACAACCTGAAAACCGTTTCGCCCGACACCGGCAACCCGTTGTTCGCTTTCAGCAAGATCACCTACCTCTACACCCTGGCCTTCGTTCCCTCGATCCTCTGCCTCTACCTTTACCTTCCGAAGCCGACAGGCCTCGGCCTGATCAGCATGTGGGTGGCGGTACCGCTGGACATCACGAGCGCGCTCCTGGCCATGCGTCTGGCGGCATTCGGTGCGATGAAGGAAAACGTCGCCCGCCAGTTCGCGATCTTCAGGAACAAACACACCTGGTCCATGACCGTTCTCTACATCGTCACCTTCGGCTCGTTCATCGGCTTTTCGATGGTATTGCCGCTATCGATCAAGGTGATCTTCGGCATCAGCCACGTACCCGACGCGGCGGGCGTCATGCAGCACACGCTGACCAACCCGAACGCGCCGCCCGCGCTGACCTACTCGTGGATCGGCCCCTTCGTCGGTGCCGCGGCGCGCCCGGTCGGCGGCTGGATTTCCGACAAGATCGGCGGCTCGATCGTCACCCAGATCATTTCCGCCGTAATGGTCGTGGCGTCCGGCGCCGTCGGCTACGTAATGCTGCTCGCCTACGGCTCGGCAACACCGGAGGAGCATTTCCCGGCGTTCATGGGCTTGTTCATCGTGCTTTTCCTGGCCAGCGGCATCGGTAACGGCTCGACCTTCCGCAGCATCGGCTTCATCTTCGATCGCCAGCAGGCCGGCCCGGTCCTCGGCTGGACGTCGGCCGTCGCCGCCTACGGCGCTTTCATCGCGCCGGTCGTGATCGGCGAGCAGATCACCCGAGGCACGCCGCAAGTGGCGATGTACGGCTTCGCGGTCTTCTATGCCCTGTGCCTGATCCTGAACTGGTGGTTCTACCTGCGCGCCGGTTCGGAAATCAAGAACCCCTGACTTCGGCTTAACCCTTACCAAAGAGGCATTCCATGAGCCATTTCCTCGATCGACTCAGCTATTTTTCGCAAGCCCGAGAGCCATTCTCCGGCGACCACGGCGTCACCAACGGCGAAGACCGCACCTGGGAAGACGCCTACCGCGACCGCTGGGCGCACGACAAGATCGTGCGTTCAACGCACGGCGTCAATTGCACGGGTTCCTGCTCGTGGAAGATCTACGTCAAGGGCGGCATCGTCACCTGGGAAACCCAGCAGACCGATTACCCGCGCACACGCTGGGACATGCCCAACCACGAACCGCGGGGTTGCGCGCGCGGCGCGTCGTACTCGTGGTATCTCTACAGCGCCAACCGCGTGAAGTATCCAATGGTGCGCGGCCGCCTGCTCAAGCTGTGGCGCGAGGCACGGTTGTCGAAGGATCCGGTCGACGCGTGGACGTCGATCGTTCAGGACGACGCCAAGCGCAAGAACTATCAAAGCGTGCGCGGCCTCGGCGGTTTCGTGCGGTCGAACTGGGACGAGGTCAACGAGATCGTCGCTGCCGCCAACGTACATACCATCAAGAAGTACGGTCCGGACCGCGTCATCGGTTTCTCGCCGATCCCGGCCATGTCGATGGTTTCCTACGCCGCCGGCAGCCGCTACCTGAGCCTGATCGGCGGCGTCTGCATGAGCTTTTACGACTGGTATTGCGACCTGCCGCCGGCCAGCCCGCAGATCTGGGGCGAACAAACCGACGTGCCTGAATCGGCCGACTGGTACAACGCCAACTTCATCATCGCCTGGGGTTCGAACGTGCCGCAGACGCGCACGCCGGACGCGCACTTCTTCACTGAGGTGCGCTACAAGGGCACCAAGACGGTCGCCGTCACGCCGGATTACTCCGAAGTCGCCAAGCTCTCCGACATCTGGATGAAGCCCAAGCAGGGCACCGACGCCGCCGTGGCCATGGCGATGGGCCACGTCATCCTCAAGGAGTTCTACTTCCCCGAGGGGGGCAAGCAGCGAAGTACCTACTTCGACGACTACGTGCGCCGCTACACCGACATGCCGATGCTGGTCATGCTCAAGGAGCAGCAACTGCCAAACGGTGAAACGGCGATGGTGCCCGATCGCTATGTGCGTGCGTCCGACTTCGCCGACGCGCTCGGCGCGACCAACAACCCAGAGTGGAAGACCGTCGCCTTCGACGAAAACGGCCAGGTTGTACTGCCGAACGGCGCAATCGGTTTCCGCTGGGGTCCGGACGGGCGCGCCGATCAGGGGCAATGGAATCTGGAAGCCAAGGAAGCCACGCACGGTAACGAGGTCAAGCTGAAACTCTCGGTGCTGGAAGGCCAGAACCCAAGTGCGGCAACTGCGAAGGTGGGTTTCCCTTACTTCGGCGGCATCGAAAGCGAGCATTTCCCCAACAACGCCACCGGCGCCGCCAGCAACAACGTGCTGGTGCGTACCGTCCCCGTGCAGCGCATCGCACTGGGCAAGGATGGAAAGGATGTGCTGGTCGCCACGGTCTTCGACCTGCAGGTCGCCAACTACGGCGTCGCGCGCGGTCTGCCGGGTGAACTGGCGGCGAAGGACTTCGACGACGACACGCCCTACACGCCGGCCTGGCAGGAACGCATCACCGGCACGCCACGCGAGCAGTTGATCACGGTCGCGCGCCAGTTCGCTGACAACGCCGACAAGACGCACGGCCGCTCGATGGTCATCATCGGCGCCGCGATGAACCACTGGTATCACTCGGACATGAACTACCGCGGCGTCATCAACATGCTGATGATGTGCGGGTGTATCGGCCAGAGCGGCGGCGGCTGGGCGCACTACGTCGGGCAGGAAAAACTGCGCCCGCAGACCGGTTGGACGGCGCTCGCCTTTGCCCTGGACTGGATCCGTCCGCCACGCCAGATGAACTCGACCAGCTTCTTCTACGCGCACACCGATCAGTGGCGCTACGAAAAACTGGGCATGGAAGAAGTGCTCTCGCCGCTCGCCGACAAGGC
>DBMG01000195.1:4622-11663 GCA_002304785.1 Candidatus Accumulibacter sp. UBA704
CCGCAACTCAAGACCAACCCGATGCAGGTGGTGAAGAATGCTGTCGCTGCCGGCCTCGATCCCAAGGACTACACGGCCAAGGGGCTGAAGGACGGCACGCTGCAAATGAGCTGCGAAGATCCGGACCACCCGGACAACTGGCCGCGCAACATGTTCGTCTGGCGTTCCAACATCTTGGGTTCTTCAGGCAAAGGCCACGAATACTTCCTCAAGCACCTGCTCGGCACCTCCCACGGCGTGCAGGGCAAGGATTTGGGCCACGATGAAGCCAAGCCCAGCGAAGTGGTGTGGCACGACAAAGCGCCGGAAGGCAAGCTGGATCTGCTGGTGACGCTGGACTTCCGCATGAGCACCACCTGCCTTTACAGCGACATCGTGCTGCCGACGGCAACCTGGTACGAGAAGAACGATCTCAACACCAGCGACATGCACCCCTTCATCCATCCGCTGTCGACGGCGGTCGATCCGGCCTGGCAATCGCGCAGCGACTGGGAGATCTACAAGGGCTTCGCCAAAAAGTTCAGCGAAGTCTGCGTTGGTCATCTCGGTGTCGAACGCGAAATTGTGCTCTCGCCGCTGATGCACGACTCGCCGGCCGAGTTGGCGCAGCCCTTTGGCGTGCAGGACTGGAAGCGCGGCGAGATCGACCTGATCCCCGGCAAGACGGCACCGAACATCGCCGTCGTCGAGCGTGACTACCCGAACCTCTACAAGCGCTTCACTGCGCTCGGCCCCTTGATGAACAAGGTCGGCAACGGCGGAAAGGGCATCGCCTGGAACACGCAGACCGAGGTGAAGCAACTTGGCGAGTTGAACGGGCTGGTCAAAGACGAAGGTGCGACCTGCGGCATGCCGAGCATCGCGACCGACATCGACGCCTGCGAAGTCGTGCTGCAACTGGCACCGGAAACTAACGGCCACGTCGCCGTCAAGGCCTGGGAGGCGCTGAGCAAGCAGACTGGACGCGATCACAGGCATCTGGCGCTGTATCGCGAGGACGAGAAGATCCGCTTCCGCGACATCCAGGCGCAGCCGCGCAAGATCATCTCGGCGCCGACCTGGTCGGGCCTGGAAAGCGAAGAGGTCAGCTACAACGCCGGCTACACCAACGTGCACGAGCTGATTCCATGGCGCACGCTGACCGGGCGCCAGCAGTTCTACATGGATCACCCGTGGATGACCGCGTTCGGAGAAGGCTTCTCGAGCTATCGTCCGCCGGTTGATCTCAAGACGACCGCCGATCTCCACAACATCAAGCCGAACGGCAACACCGAGATCGCGCTCAACTTCATCACGCCGCACCAGAAGTGGGGCATCCACTCGACCTACACCGACAACCTGATCATGCTCACCCTGAATCGCGGCGGGCCGGTCATCTGGCTCTCCGAGGACGACGCCAAACGTGCCGGCATTGTCGATAACGACTGGGTCGAGCTGTTCAACATCAACGGTGCCATCGCCGCGCGCGCCGTGGTCAGCCAGCGGGTCAATCCGGGCATGGTGCTGATGTACCACGCGCAGGAAAAGATCATCAACACGCCGGGCTCGGAAATCACCGGCATGCGCGGCGGTATCCACAACTCGGTGACGCGCATCGTCCTGAAACCGACGCACATGATCGGCGGCTATGCCCAGTTTTCGTACGGATTCAACTACTACGGGACGATCGGCACCAACCGCGACGAGTTCGTGATCGTGCGCAAGATGAACAAGATCGACTGGTTGGATGACGAGCCGGTTTCCGCCGACAACGCCAGTGCAACTGCCTAAGGAGAAGGCCATGAAAATTCGCGCTCAAATCGGCATGGTCCTGAACCTGGACAAATGCATCGGTTGCCACACCTGCTCGGTCACCTGCAAGAACGTGTGGACCAGCCGTCCCGGCATGGAGTACGCGTGGTTCAACAACGTCGAGACCAAGCCCGGCATCGGCTACCCGAAGGAATGGGAGAACCAGGATCGCTGGAACGGCGGTTGGGTCCGCAAGGCGGACGGCAAGATCGAACCGCGCCAGGGCGGCAAGTGGAAGCTGCTCATGCGCATCTTCGCCAACCCGAATCTGCCGGAGATCGACGACTACTACGAACCCTTCACGTTCGACTACGACCATCTGCAATCGGCACCCGAATCCAAGGCGATGCCGACGGCACGGCCGCGCAGCCTGATTACCGGCAAGCGCATGGAGAAGATCGTCTGGGGTCCGAACTGGGAAGAAATTCTCGGCGGCGAGTTCTCCAAGCGCAGCAAGGACAAGAACTTTGACGACATCCAGAAGGAGATGTACGGCCAGTTTGAAAATACTTTCATGATGTACCTGCCGCGTCTGTGCGAGCACTGCCTCAACCCGACCTGCGTGGCGAGCTGCCCGTCCGGTTCGATCTACAAGCGCGAGGAAGACGGCATCGTGCTGATCGACCAGGACAAGTGCCGCGGCTGGCGCATGTGCGTGTCCGGCTGTCCGTACAAGAAGATCTACTACAACTGGAAAAGCGGCAAGGCCGAGAAGTGCATCTTCTGCTACCCGCGCATCGAAGCAGGTCAGCCGACCGTTTGTTCGGAAACCTGCGTCGGCCGCATCCGCTACCTCGGCGTGCTGCTCTATGACGCCGACCGCATCGAAGCTGCGGCCAGCGTCGAGCACGACCGGGACCTGTACCAGGCGCAACTCAACGTGTTCCTCGATCCGCACGACCCGAAGGTCATCGAACAGGCCCGCATAGACGGCATCCCCGACGCCTGGATGGACGCCGCGCGCAACAGCCCGGTGTACAAGATGGCCGTCGAATGGAAGGTGGCGCTGCCGCTGCACCCCGAGTACCGCACGCTGCCGATGGTCTGGTACGTGCCACCGCTCTCGCCGATCAGTGCCGCCGCCAATGCCGGCCATCTCGGCGTCAATGGCGAGATTCCGGACGTCAAACAGTTGCGTATCCCGGTCAAGTACCTGGCCAATCTGCTCACAGCGGGCGATACGCAACCGGTTGAGCGCGCACTGGAACGCATGCTGGCCATGCGCGCCTTCCAGCGCTCAAAGCATGTCGATGGAAAGGTCAACATGGCGGTTCTGGAGCAGGTAAAAATGACCCAGGCGGAAGTTGAAGAGATGTACCACGTGATGGCCATCGCAAATTACGAGGACCGTTTCGTGATTCCGAGCACGCATCGCGAGTATGCCGAGAACACCTTCGACATGCGCGGCGGCTGCGGCTTCTCGTTCGGCAACGGCTGCTCGGATGGCGCCAGCGAAGCCAGCCTGTTCGGCGGCAAGAAGCACCGCACCATCCCGATCAAGGCGGAGGTCTAGCCATGGCAGCCAGCCTTCCAAATCTCTCCATCGCCCTGCGCGTGCTGTCGCGGCTCCTGGCCTATCCCGACAGCGCCTTGCGCGTCGATCTCATCGACATGCGCACCGCACTTCACGCCGACAGCGCCCTGAGCGGCGCACGCAAGGACGAGCTGTACGCGCTGATGCAAAAGCTCGAAACCGGCGACCCGCTCCGTAACGAGAGCGAGTTCATCGAGCTGTTCGATCGCGGCCGTTCGACCTCGCTTCATCTCTTCGAGCACGTGCATGGCGACTCGCGCGACCGTGGCCCGGCGATGACCGATCTGATCAAGATCTACGAACAGGCCGGCCTCTTCCTGGCACCGGGTGAGTTGCCGGACTATCTGCCGGTGATGCTCGAATTCGCCTCGACGCAGACGCCGCAGATCGCGCGCGCCTTCCTCGGCGAGATGGCGCATCTGCTCAACGCCATCTTCAACGCCCTGCAGCAGCGCAAGAGCCCGTACGCCAGCGTGCTCGGCGCGCTGCTCGAACTGGCCGGAGAGCAGGCGCACGCCGTCAGGATCGAGCCCGACGAAGCCATCGACGCGGCCTGGGAAGAACCGGCCGTGTTCGACGGCTGCTCGTCGAAGGGCCAAGGCCGATCGGGCCAGGCGCAGCCGATCACCTTCGTCAGAAACGAAGCGTCCGGACTGAAATCTCCAGGCGCTGCACACAACGGAGTATCCCCATGAAAACACTCGACACCTTCCTGTTCGGCCTGTATCCCTACATCTGCCTCAGCGTTTTCCTGCTCGGCAGCCTGATCCGCTTCGACCGCGACCAGTACACCTGGAAGAGCGATTCGTCGCAGCTGCTCAAGGCGGGGCAATTGCGGTGGGGCAGCAACCTGTTCCACGTCGGCGTGCTGTTCTTGTTCTTCGGGCACTTCGCCGGCATGCTGACGCCACATTTCGTCTACGAGCCGTTCATCACCGCCGGCCAGAAGCAGGTGCTGGCGATGACCGCCGGCGGCATTGCCGGCACGCTGGCCTTTATCGGCGTGACGATCCTGCTGCATCGCCGTCTCTCCGAACCGCGTATCCGCGTGAACTCGAAGACCAGCGACATCGTGATGCTCGTGTTGCTCTGGCTGCAACTGGCGCTCGGTCTGGCCAGCGTGCCGCTGTCGGCGCAGCATCTCGACGGTAGTGTGATGCTGCTGCTGGCTGAATGGGCGCAGCGCATCGTGACTTTCCGTCCGGGGGCGTCGGCACTGCTGGCCGATGTGAGCTGGGTGTTCAAGGCGCACATCGTGCTCGGTATGAGCATCTTTCTGATTTTCCCCTTCACCCGACTGGCCCACGTCTGGAGCGGCTTCGCTACCGTCGGCTATCTATTGCGGCCGTACCAGGTGGTCCGTTCGCGCCGCCTGAACGTCCCGGCCGGGCACAACCAACCGCGCCATCCCGGCGCCAGCGTTTAAGGATCCGATCATGCAGACGAGCCAGATAAAGCAGGAAATCGCCTCGATCAACGGCGTCGCACTCAACAGCGCCAACGAAGCACTCTCGGCCGACGAACGACGCCAGCGTGCGTGCTCCGAACTGCTACGCCAGGCCGCCGTTACCGAAGGACTGTTGCCGGTCGGCAATGAGCCGGGCACCGACGGCATCCTCAGTGAAGCCGCGACGCAGGCCATCGAAGCCTTGCTGGAACGAAAGCTGACGATTCCCGAGCCGTCGGAAGAAGAATGCCGGCGCCATTACGCCGCGAATCCGGCGCGCTATGCCACCGGCGAACGCGTCAGGGCACGGCACATCCTCTTTGCCGTCACGCAGGGCGTCGACGTCGTTGCCCTGCGCAATCGCGCTGAAACGACCCTGCTCGACGTGCGCTGCCACGACGGAAACAACGCTAATGCGCTCGAAGACCGTTTCGCCCAGGCGGCGCGCGACCAGTCCAACTGCCCGAGCGGTGCCGAGGGCGGTCACCTCGGCTGGCTGACGCAGAGCGACTGCGCGCCGGAATTCGCCAAGGAACTGTTCGGCCACACCGAGATCGGGGTGCTGCCGCGCCTGGTACATAGCCGTTTCGGCCTGCACGTGGTGGAAGTGCTGGAGCGCAAGGCGGGCGTCGCACCCGCCTTCGAGGACGTGCGCGGTGCCGTGACCATGTCGATGCGGCAGAAGACCTATGTCACCGCCTTGCGTCAATATATGCACCAACTCGCAGGGCAGGCCAAGATCGTCGGCGTGGACATCGAAGCGGCTGACACGCCATTGGTTCAATGAAGATGCAAAAAGGAATGAAGAAGGTTCTATAAAGGAAAGGGAGGCAGCGATGAAAGAAGAACTCAGCACTCGCGTCGTATCAAAACGCCCTGCTACAAAACCCGGATGCTGCATGTGGTCACCGATTCTGCCGCTTGATCGGAGTTCGGACACCGAAGGTGTGGCTGTTTCCACGAGCTCGGAGGGTGCTGGTTCAAATGAAGCGAGGCGTGACACTCCTCCATCCGATGCCTTGGCTGAAGACGCTTTGGAGTCCTGAGTACAAGAACTTGTCGCTCGGGATGGGGAGATACTCCATGGGCTGCGGGTCGTGGCCGGGGCTCTTGAATCGTCATTTCCATGCCGGCCAAACAGTGGTCAACGAGCCTGCAGAAACACCAGGAGGTGCGATGCAAGGCACTGGCAGAAACTCACTGGAGGTGGTGCCTGATGATCATGGTGCGGTTTTTTGACACAGTGGCGGAGCGGGCCGGTAGGGATCGCCTGGAAGTCGCTTACGCCGAGGGAATGAGCCTGCAGGATTTGGTCGGGCAGCTGAAGCTGTCGTATCCGGGAGCCTTGTTATCGATTTCGGCTGTGGCGGTGAACGGCATGTGTTTCCGGGATATGTCCTTGCCGCTTGAAGACGGATGGGAAATTGTGTTCATGTACCCATAGCGATTCGACAGACGGACGATTTGGCGCTTTGTGCCACAGATGTTCGATTATTGTTGCCTGTGCGCATTTGTCCCGGCCGCAAGCGGGAACAAATGGCGATTCGTCACGAATCCTGACGTTTTGTTGGAGAACCGTACAAAGGAGAAATGATGGAAAACACCGAATATGCCGATATCAACCGCCTGATCGTCGAGCAAATGGCCGACGCCATGATCTATTCGGATAAGGAAGGAATTATCCGTGGATGGAACGCAGCGGCCGAAGCCCTATTTGGCTATCCCAAAGAGGGTGCCATTGGACAAAGCCTCGATCTGATCATTCCAGAACACCTGCGCGAGGCTCATTGGTCAGGTTTTAATCGTGCCATGGCATCCGGTAAGACCCGACTTGAAGGACATGCCGCGATCACTCGGTCTCTTACCCACTCCAAGGGCGCGATCTACGTCGAAATGAGCTTTGCCGTCGTTCACAACGGAAATGGGAAAGTGATCGGGTCCGTTGCTGTAGCTCGCGATGCAACACAACGCCGCCAGAATGAACGAGAGCTCCGAGAACGCCTCGGAGCACTGGAAAAACAGCAAAATGGAAAAGCATAGCTCGTTCCGATGGAGCTTCGCCTATCCAGCGCATTACCGCCCGATTGAGGCCAGATGCTCAATGACCGCAGTGGCCGATCAAGAGACCGACGCGGCGAGTAGGGTATCAAAGACGCGGTGACTCGAAAAAACAAAGGGACGTTCGAAGGGCTCCGTCTTCACGGCAGCGAACGGGGAATCAGACGCGTCTTCATGAGAGAACCTTCCTTCGATTGGATCGCGTGGGTGT
>DBMG01000107.1 GCA_002304785.1 Candidatus Accumulibacter sp. UBA704
ACCGCGGCAAGCTGTCCGGACCGCTGCTCGATCGCATCGACCTGCAGATCGAGGTTCCCGCGCTGCCCGCCGAAGCCCTGCAAGGCGCGCCCGACGGAGAGCCTTCCGCCGCGGTACGCCTGCGGGTTGCCGCGGCACGCAACCGTCAGCTGCAGCGGCAGCGCAAACCCAACGCCCGGCTCGGACCTCGCGAAATCGATGCCCATTGCCAGCCCGACGAGTCCGGGGCCGCGCTGCTCAAGAGCGCCGTGACCCGGCTCAACCTGTCGGCCCGCGCCTATCACCGCATCCTGCGGGTCGCACGCAGCATCGCCGATCTCGCGGGAAGCGAACCCATCCTTTCCACGCATATTGCAGAAGCCATCCAGTATCGCCGCTTCACCAAGGAATAATTGATGTCCCATGCTGCACCCGCCGTCGATGCACCGCGCGGCATTGCCGTACTGCTGGCCGCCCTGGCCGCGATCGGCCCCTTCTCGATCGACACCTACCTGCCGTCCTTCCACGACATCGGGCAGTCGCTGAACGCCACTCCGTTGCAAGTACAGCAGACGCTGACGGCTTACCTCCTGCCGTTCGCCTTCATGGCGCTGTGGCATGGCGCGCTGGCCGACGCGCTGGGCCGCCGCAAGGTCATCATCGCGTCTCTGATTCTTTTCGTCCTGGCCGCGTTCGGCTGCGTTTTCGCCACCCGCATCGAACACCTCTGGGTCCTGCGCGCGATTCAGGGCATTTCAGCCGGAGCCGGCATCGTGGTCAGCCGCGCCATCGTGCGCGACATCTTCGAAGGCCCGGCGGCACAGCGCCTGATGTCGCACATCACGATGATGTTCGCCATCGCGCCGGCCATTGCTCCGGTCATAGGCGGCCGTTTGCAGGCGTGGTTCGGCTGGCGCTCGGTCTTCGTCTTCCTGACGGCGTCGATTGCGCTGCTGCTCGTCGCCTGCTGGCGATGGCTGCCCGAGACCCTGCCGGTGAATAAGCGACAGTCCCTGCACCCCGCCTACCTGGCAAGGTCCTACTGGAAGGTGATGACTTCACCCGCATTCCTCGCCGCCTGCGGCGGATTGTCCTTCAATTTCGCCGGCTTCTTCCTGTACATCATGTCGGCGCCGGAATTCCTGATCCGCATTCTCGGCGTGCCGGAAACCGGATTCCTCTGGCTCTTCGGCCCGGCCATGTTCGGGCTGGTTTGCGGCGCGTGGATTTCCGGACGCCTTGCCGGACGAATGACGCCGACGCGGACGATACGTTTCGGCTACCTGCTGATGGGATTGGCCGCCCTGGGCAATCTCGGCCTCAGTCTATGGGTTCCGGCCAGCCTGCCGTGGAGCATGCTGCCGATTCCGCTGTATACGGTGGGAATGTCGCTCACCATGCCCAGCCTGACCCTGCTCGCGCTCGACCCGTTCCCGACACGCCGCGGCCTCGCCGCATCCTGCCAGATGTTCCTGCAGTCCATGTTCAATTCGCTGCTCGCCGGATTGATCGCGCCAGCACTGTGGGGATCGACACTAACGCTGGCCCTCGGCATGGCCGGGTTGCTGTCATTGGGTGCCGCGGCCAGTGCGCTGCACCACCGTGTCACGCGGCGATCCGCCTGAGGCAGATCAGCTTCCGTGGCTGGCCTCGTAGGCCGACAACGTCACCCCGGCCCGCGCGAGGAATTCCCGCAGTTGCTTGATTTCCTGCCGGGGGCAGGTCGAGTTGTTGTGCGGGTGATGCATGAAGAATTCGAAGCGGTTCAGCACGATGCGGAAACGTGCCCCGTGCGCCGATTCGATCGTCGCGCCGAGATGGGCGAGCAGCGACTCGACCTCGCGCCAGTGGATATTCGCGCTCGGCGGATCATGGTAGATGGCCTGGAGCAGATGCAGATGTTTGTGACTCATGTCCGCCTCGCTGTAGTTGCGTCACTGACATGATAGCCCCGATTGACCGCAGCGGACACGCGAAAGCCCGCGCATCGCCACAGTCAATCCTGGGCCGGAGCCCTACAACGCGGCAATCTTCGCGCGCATCGCTTCGGTTCCGGCCACGACCTTGTCGAGAATGGCGTCGAGCGCCCAGAAACGTTCGCGCACGTCGAAGGTAATGGTCCGGCTCTTGATCGAGGCAAACGTGCCGATGCGCTGGTGGTACATCTTGGCCAGCACCGGATAGCCAAACGCCTCGGACAGCGCCGCCAGGACGAGGAAGGTGGCGACCTCGTCGGCCAGTTCCGGATGCTTCGTCCCCGAGGTGTACAGCCACTTGTACAGGTCGGGATGGAAGTTGGTATTGACTCCGTTGAAGCCACGCGAACCGGCTTTCATCGCATCATAGGCGATGGCCGCGTTGGCGTTGAGGATGGCGAAGGACGTCCCTGCCGTCATCGCCACGCGCCGCTTCACCGTGGCAAGGTCGCAGGAAACGTCTTTGAGCATCACGAAGCGCCCGCTGTCGATGCAAAAGCGCAGTTCGTCGTCACTTAGCATCCGGCGGTAGGGCGCCGGGCACTCATACAGGCCGAGCGGCATGTCTTTCGGGAGACGGTCGAGCAACCATTGCAGGTTGCCGCGGAAGACTTCGGTGCCCCGATTTTTCGGATCCAGATGATTGGTCACCAGCACCACGCCGTCGGCGCCGGTCTCGACGGCCACGGTCAGTTCCTCGAGTTGGCTGTAGGGATCGTCGCTGATGTGCCCGGATACCACCACCGGCACGCGCCCGGCAGCCTGTCGGACCACGAATCTCCCTAGTTCCGAGCGCTCCTTCACCGAAAGGAACTGCATCTCGCTGGACTGGCAGACGGCGAACAACGCGTCCGACCCGTTGGCGATATACCACTCGATCAAGCGTTCCAGACCGGCGTAGTCAATCTCTCCGCTTTCCAGATAGGGGGTAATCATCACCGGGACGATGCCTTCGATTCGTTTCGTATTCATGCAAGTCTCCTCATGACTCAATGCGATTCAGGTACCTACAGAGGCGCAGCTCAATATTGCACTATACCTCTAAAAGCTAAAACGTTATAGCACGGGATCATTGTACAAAGAGTCCATGGCTTATTCAAGAACAACAGGGGCAACTCACCACAAAGCGCTCGTCTGGGAAAACATTCGGCTGCTGCTTATCTTGGAAGAAATGCTAACTCGATACAGCACTAAATTATGGAGAGCTTGACAGCAAAGAACAATCGAAACAGACTACCAGCTAAATCGTGTCAACTGGCCAGTCAAGAACAGCAAGTAAGGCGCAACGCCGGTTGAGACCCTGGATTTCAAAAGAAACGCAGGAGTCAGACAAATGTTGGGGAAATGGATAGCTGAGGGCAGCTTCAAGGCCATCGAAGGAATTCTGGCCTTGTGTTTACTTGCCATGGTCATCATGGTGTTCGGCAATGTTGTGCTGCGATACGGCTTTAATTCCGGGATCACCATTTCGGAAGAGATGTCCCGCTTCGTGTTCGTCTGGCTGACGTTCATCGGCGCCATCGTGGCCATGCGCGAAGGGGCACATCTCGGGGTAGACACTCTCGTTTCGCGTTTGCCACGCATCGGCAAGAAAATCTGCCTGGCGACCAGCGAGCTGCTGATGCTCGGCTGCTGCGTTCTGTTCTTCTGGGGAACGTGGCTGCAGCATGAGGTCAATGCCACCAATATGGCTCCAGTGACCGGAATGAACATGATCTGGGTGTACGGCATCGGCTACGTGACCAGCATCGGCATCGGCCTGCTAATCATTCACAAGTTGTGGCGTCTGGCAACTGGGCAGATTACCGACGCTGAACTGGTGGAAATCCGCGACAGCGAGGAAGAAGCCATCGCGCACGCTGCCGGCGAAACGGCAGACAAGAAAGAAGGACAGTAACAATGACCATCGCCGTTTTCCTCACCTCGCTGCTCGGCTCAATGGCATTGGGTATGCCGATCGCTTTCTCGCTGCTCGTATGCGGCGCGGCGCTGATGCTCCTGCAAGGCGGCTTCGACCCAACGATCTTCTCGCAGAAGGTCATCGAAGGCACCGACAGCTTCCCGCTACTGGCTATCCCGTTCTTCCTGCTCTCCGGCGAACTGATGAACGCGGGGGGCATCTCAAAGCGCATCGTCAATTTCGCCTTGGCCTGGGTCGGGCACATTCGCGGAGGTCTGGGCCTAGTAGCCATCGTCGCCTCGGTGATCATGGCCGCCATGTCCGGCGCAGCAGCGGCGGACGCGGCTGCGCTCGGTTCACTGCTCATCCCGATGATGCGCAAGGCCGGCTACGACGTGCGCACCTCAGGCGGCCTGCTTTCCGCCGGCAGCGTCATCGCCCCGGTCATTCCGCCGTCAATTGGCCTGATCGTGTTCGGCGTCATCGCTAACGTCTCGATCGGCAAACTGTTTCTCGCCGGAATCTTCCCCGGTATCTTGATGGGCATTTCGTTGACCCTTGCCTGGGTCTGGGTGGTACGCAAGGACAAGATCGAGAAACTTCCGCCCATGCCGTTCAAGGAGCGAATGTGCGTCACGATCGACGGCGTATGGGCGCTGTTCACGCCCTTCGGTATCATCGGCGGCCTCAAGCTGGGCATCGTTACGCCGACCGAGGCCGGAGTGTTCGCCTGTGTCTATTCGTTCTTCGTCGGCAAGTTTGTCTATGGCGAGCTGAAATGGAACGCGATTTATTCGATCCTGGTTTCATCGGCAAAGACGACGGCCGTCGTTGTCTTCCTGATTGCCACGGCGCTGGTTTCCGGGTACCTGATCGCCATTTCCGAAGTCCCGGGAGAAGTCAGCAAACTGTTGCAGCCGTTCGTGCATAACAAGACGCTGCTGATGTTCGTGATAATGGCGCTTGTCGTCGTTGTCGGCACCGCGCTGGATTTTGCCCCAACGGTGCTGATCCTGACGCCGGTGCTGATGCCGATCGTCAAGCAGGCGGGCATCGACCCGGTCTATTTCGGCGTACTGTTCATCATGAACAATGCCATCGGCTTGATCACGCCGCCCGTGGGTATCGTGCTCAACGTCATCTGTGGGGTGGCCAAGATATCAATGGACGATCTGATGAAGGGGCTGTGGCCGTTCCTGTTCGCTGAGATCGCGGCACTGTTTGCGATGGTGCTGTTCCCGCAACTGGTACTAACCCCCTTGAAGTGGCTGCTCTGATTTCCGTTTTTTCTGCTTGACCAACCGCCGAGCCGGATAGCGTTCGGCACTAATGAAGGAGAGGGATTATGAAATACAGTAAGCTCACCCCAATTGCCGCGGCCCTGCTTCTGGCCCTTGCCGCTAGTGCACAGGCTGCTGAAGGTTTCCAGGATCGTACGATACGCGTGTCAAACGGCGTCAGCGAGGAGCACCCGAACGGCGACGGCGAACGGAAGATGGCGCAGTGTGCCGCAGACAAGTCCGGCGGCAAGATGAAGATCAAGCTCTTCTGGAACGGAACGCTGGGCAACGAGCTCGCCACCATCCAGCAGGTACGCACCGGCTCGCTGGAAATGGTACTCGCCTCGCCAGCGCCGATCACCGGCATTGTCCCCGAACTCGGCGTACTCGACCTGCCCTTCCTGTTCGACAACGCCATCGAGGCGCGCAAAATTCTCGACGGCAAAATTGGCGACTGGTTTGGTGCCAAGATGGAACCCGCCGGCCTCATCAACCTCGCTTGGATGGAGAGCGGCTTCCGCCACACCACCAGCTCCAAGCAGCCGATTACCAAGTGGGAAGACTTCCAAGGCATCAAGCTGCGCGTGATGCAGAGCCCGATCTACATCGACACCTTCAAGGCGATGGGCGCCAACGCCGTGCCGATGGCCTTCTCCGAAGTTTATTCCGCGCTTGAGATGAAGGCCGTGGATGGCCAGGAAAACCCTGTCAACAACATCGAGAACATGAAGTTCTACGAAGTGCAGAAGTACCTGTCCTTCACCAAGCATTCCTATACGCCGACTCTGGTCATGGTCTCCAAGAAGCTGTGGGACACGATGTCAGCCGACGAGAAAAAAGTGCTGAAAGATTGCGCCATCGAAGGCCGCGACGTGCAGCGTAAAGCCAATGCCGACGCGGAGGCCAAGAGCATCGAGATGATGAAGAAGAAGGGCATCGCAGTTAACGACGTCACCCCGACCGAACTGCAACGTATCCGCGACAAGACCAAGCCGATCAGCGACAGTTATGCTGCCAAACTGAATCCAGAAGCGGTTTCGATGGTTTTCAACGAACTCAAAGCAATCCGCGGCAAGTAACATTTTGCGGTGCCGCCCAGCCGGGCGGCACCGGCTTTCCTGGAAACACCCGTCCAACCCTGGAATTCCAATGAACACCGCAAAGCAAATGAAAGTCCTGGTCACCGCGACCAACTATTCGGCCCTGTGCGCGGCCGGCAAGCAACTCCTCGAAAGCAACGGCTGCGAAGTCATCGAGAATCCCTTCGGGCGACCGATGACCTTTGACGAACTGAAGGAGTACGCGCCGCAGGCTGACGCCGTGGTCGTCGGCGTCGACACCTGGAACGAAGCCGCGTTCAGAATCGCCCCAAAACTCAAGGTCCTCGCACGCTTTGGTGTCGGCGTCGACAATATCGACATCGAGAAGGCCCGCGAATTCGGTATCAAGGTATGCAACGCCGCCGGCAAGAACGCCAACGCTGTCGCCGAACTGACGGTCGGCCTGATCATCTCGGCGATGCGCAGCATCCACACGCTGCACCAGACGACGCGGCAAGGCCGCTGGGACCGATTCGTCGGCGACGAACTGGTCGGACGCAAGGTCGGCCTGCTCGGCTTCGGCAACATCGCCCAGAAAGTAGCGAAGAAGCTGTCCGGCTTCGATGTTGAACTGATCGCCTACGACAAGTACCCGAACCTGGAAACGGCCAAGCGCCTCAACGTCACGATAGTCGGCTGGCAGGAAGTGCTCGGGCAATCGGACGTCGTCTGCATGCTGCTGCCGAGTCTGCCGGAAACGAAGCATTTCATGAACGACACGACGTTCGCGATGATGAAGGACAAAGCCTATTTCATCAACACGGCACGCGGTGCGCTGGTCGACGAAACTGCACTGAAAGCAGCTCTGAAAAGCAAAAAGCTCACTGCGGCGGCCATCGACGTATATGAACGCGAACCTTCAACCGCCGACAATCCCCTGTTCGAGCTCGACAACATCCTGACCACACCGCACACAGCCGCTGAGACGTACGAGACTTACCACGAGATCGGACTATTCACCGCGCAAGCTATTCTCGACGTATTCGCCGGGAAAAAGCCCCAGAACCTGCTCTGACAGAACTCGCATCTCCTTCCGCGGGTGGGCCGAAATCGGTTCACCCGTTTTTTTGCTCTGCCTCAGGCAGAACTGTCGTCAGGATTGCCCTGACCTCCAGGCCACTTCCTGGAGCATCGCACAGCGACAACTCACCCCCGGCGCTTTCGACGATCCGCCGCACGATCGCCAGCCCCAACCCGCAACTGCCCCGCGTGGCGCGCGCCGGGTCGATCTGGGTGAAGGCTTTGGTGGCCCGATCCCGGTCCTCGGCGGGAATGCCTTGGCCATGGTCGCGCACGGACAGTGTCACCTGGCCTGGCCGTTCGACGCCCAGCGCAATCTCCACCGGTGGCTCGCCGTATTGCAGGGCGTTGTCGATCAGGTTGCCGAGCAACCGCTGCAGGTCGCCGCGGGCGATGGCCACGCGGCACGCGACTGCCGGCTCGCTGACCGACATCTCGACCGGGCGCCCGAGTTCGCGCTGGCGGGCCACTTCATCGCTGACGGCATCGGCAATCGACAGAACCTCCACATCGCCGGATCGCCCGGCCTCGCTGCGCAGGAAGGCCAGGCACTGATCGACGATGCGTTCCATATCCTCTGCGTCGCGTTCGAGGCCGTTGCGGTCGATCTCACTTTCGAGGAGAGCCAATCGCACGCGCAGACGGGCCAGCGGTGCCCGCAGGTCATGGGTCAAGCCGGCCAACATCTCGCGCCGCTCATCCTCGGCGCGGGCCAGTTGCGCCAACATCGTGTTGTGCCGTTCGGCCAGCCGCCGCACCTCGCGCGGCCCGGCCGGCGTGACCCGGCGCGCGCTGCCCTCACCAGTCGCCGAAACGGCTTCGCCGAGGCGGCGGAGCGGACGGACGATGCCGCTGACGAAGAGGCCCGCGATGACGATCAGAACGGTTAGTGCAATGGCCAGATTCCACCACAGGTCGTGCGGCAACTTCTGCGGTTTGAAGCGGGGTGCCGGCAGGATCAGCCACCAGCGCTCGCCGTTGGCATTGAACCCGATCCACAGGGCGCCCCGCGGGTCGCCGTCCTGGCGCAGGCTGACCGGTTCGCCAAGCGTATGCCGCAAATCCCTGGCCAGTTCACGGGCAAACCCGAATTCGGGAGCACGAGGAGGAACCTGGACGCCATCCGGCCGCAATTGCAACCATTGTTCGTCGGGCTCGGCCATCTCGAGACGTTGGCGCGCCTCGTCGTCGAGCCCGGGAAGGAGCGTTTGCAGCAGCCGCACCTGGCCGGCGACGTAGCGTGCCGTCCGGCTCTTGTGGTCGGCGCCTCGATTTTCCAGGACCAGCGAAAACGTCGTGACCTCGGCCACGGCGATCACCGCGACCACCAGGAGAACGGTGCGCAAGGCCAGCGAATCGGGGAACAACCGGAATTTCATGAGGTACTCTCGGCGGACGCCTCGGTGTCCGGAACGAACACGTAGCCGACACCCCACACCGTCTGCAGGTAGCGGGGATGCGACGGATCCTCCTCGATCAGCCGGCGCAGGCGATGGATCTGCACGTCGATGGCCCGGTCGAAGGATTCGCTGTCGTCACCGCGTGTCAGCTCGAGCAGGCGCTCGCGCTTCATCGGCCGTCCCGCGTTGCTTACCAACGCGTTGAGCAGGGCGAACTCGCCGCTGGTTAGCGCCACCGATTCGCCTGCCCGGGAAAGCTGTCGGGTCGCGCGGTCGAAGCTCCAGTCGCCGAAGCGAAACACGCCCCCTTGCAGGACCGGCGCGGCGGCCGTCTGCGTACCCCGGCGCAGCACGGCGTCGATGCGCGCCACCAGTTCGCGCGGGTCGAACGGCTTGCCGACATAATCGTCCGCGCCCATTTCCAGACCGATGACCCGGTCGACCGGTTCATCACGAGCCGTAAGCATGATGATCGGGCGCGTCTCGCCGCGCGCGCGCAGGCGGCGGCAGGCGGCCAGCCCGTCCTCGCCGGGCATCATCAGGTCGAGCACGATCAGTTGCGGCTGATAGCGGTCGAGATAGGCATCGAGCTGGCGCGTGTCGGGCAGCAGCAGCGTGTCGAAGCCGTGACGTCCGAGATAGGTGGCCAGCAGCTGGCGCAGTTCGGGATCATCATCGACGAGCAGGATCTTTTTCATGGCGCGGACAGAAAACGGAATTGCACCATTCTATGTCGACGCCACGTCTACGATCCGTGTCTGAAACAATTCGCAATGGGAAGGACGGGAATGCGTCACCCGGATGCGGCAGGCGCCGCGAGTGGCAAGATCACCTCAACTGTAAGACCACTGCCAGCCTGCCGTTCGCCCAAGGTAATTCGGCCCCCGTGCGCCAGGCAGATCTGGCGAACGATGGCCAGCCCCAGGCCGCTACCGCCGGAATCGCCGCGCCCGAGGATGCGATAGAAGCGTTGGAATACTTTCTCGCGTTCGGACTCGGGAATACCTGGGCCGTCATCGGCCACTCGCAACATGACCGAGCGTCCGGATACCAGCACCTCCACGTTGACGTGTCCGTTGTCCGGTGTATAGCGCAACGCGTTGTCGATCAAGTTGGAAACCATCTCGCGCAACATGGTCGGATTGCCATCCACAAACGCCGGATAGGGCAAACCTTCAAAGGACAGGTCGATGCTCTTCTTCAACGCCAGGGACGCCAGTTCGCCGGCAACATCGCACGCCAGTTCGCCGAAATCCAGTCGGGAAAACTCCTGTATCTGGCCGTTGGCCGGTTCCGCGCGGGCCAGCGTAAGCATCTGGTTGGCCATCCGGCGCGTGCTGCGAATGGTGTCGATCAGACTGCCGAAAGTCCGGTGCATTTCCTCCGGATCATCCTGGCGCAGTCCATATTCGGCCTGTGTACCAAGCACCGTCAGCGGCGTACGTATCTGATGTGCCGCGTCGGCCAGGAACCGACGACGTGCCTGCAACAGACGATCCAGGCGCGACATGTGGTAGTTGATGGCGTCGACGAGCGGCAGCAGTTCGTTCGGAACGTTGGTCGCCGACACCGGCGTCAAATCCTCGTCCTTGCGCTGACGGATCGTATCGCGCAACTGCAGCAGGGGGCTAAACGCATTCCTGAGTACCAGCAGCACCAGGAAGAGACCGGCCGAGAGCAGCAACAACTGCGGCCGCAGGCTGTCGAGAAACAGGCTGAAGGCGAGCCGTGTACGTGCCTCGGTGGTTTCGGCAAAGAGCACCGTCACCGAATCGCCACCGGCCAGTTCGGGGTCATACAGACGCTTGGACAGCGCCGCCAGGCGAATCGGCTGTTCGCGAAAGACCGTATCGACGATCTTCGGCTCCTCGCCTCCTCCTTTCAGTCCGTCGAAGGGCAGATCGTCGTACCCGGTAATCACCTTGTCGTCCGGGCCGATGATCGCGTAATAGACCCGTTCCTGCACGCCTTCTTCAAAGATGTCCAGTGCCGAGTACGGGATGTCGACCGTGATGTGCCCGCCGGTGGCATGAATGCTTTCGGCGATATTCTTGAGCGAGGCAGCCAGTGAGCGGTCGTAGGCCCGATTGGCTGCATCGATCGCCCCCGTGTAGAACCAGAAAGCATTGACCAGGAGCAGGATGAGCACGGGCGGAATCAGCGCCCAGGCCACGCGCTTGCGCAGGCTGAACGAACTGAACGAGCGTCTCCTAGGCTTCATTGCCGCTTTCGCTCAGAACATAGCCGAGTCCGCGCAGGGTACTGACGAAAGCCCCCGATCCCTCGAGCTTCTTGCGCAGGCGATGCACGTAGATTTCGATAGCTTCCACGCGCGCATCGTCATCGAAGCTGAAGACCTTCTCGAACAGCGCGTTGCGCGAGACGGGTTTGCCCAGCCTTGAAACCAGGGCCTCGAGCACCGCCAGCTCGCGCGGCGTAAGTGCCAGCGCCTTTCCGCCAACCGTCGCGAGGCGATTTGTGGTGTCGAATTCGAGTTGCCCGACATGCACCATGGGCATGACATTCCCGCTGCGCCTCAACAGCGACTTGATGCGCGCCTCGAGTTCGGCAACCTCGAAGGGCTTGGCCAGGTAGTCGTCGGCGCCGAGGTTCAAGCCCTTGACCTTGTCCTCCAGCGTACTACGGGCCGTCAGGATCAGAACCGGGAGACGCGCCGTCTTCTCCTGGCTGCGCATGCGGCGCAACACCTCGAGCCCGTCAATGCCGGGCAATGACAGATCGAGGATAGCGAGGTCGTAGGCCTGCGTGAGCAGGGAAGTGAGTGCATGGTCACCCCGCCCGACAACATCCACGGCAAAGCCGGATTGCCGCAAGGTCTTGGAAACCCAGATGGCCAGATCGGCGTGATCTTCGACAAGCAGCAAGCGCATGATGGATATAGCAATGGATAGAGGACTGATTCTTTGGGTATGCTGCCTCAAAAGAGCCGTTTAAGATAGCCGGAAGCCGGCCAGCCAAATTGGGGAAAGGGCACAAATGCACGAATGGAGACTGTGGCGCAACATTTCACTCGCGATCTTTTTCGCCAGCTTGGCGAACGCATCGCTTGCCGGAACGGTAGTAATCTACGCGGCCGCCGACCTGCAGGTCATCGAGCCGCTGATCGTCGACTTCGAGCAGACACACCCTGATATCAAGGTCGAATACCACGACCTGCAGACAACGGACCTCTATCACCGATTCCTGAAAGAGACCGGCTCCGGCAGCAAGGCAGACATCGTCTGGAGCTCGGCCATGGACCTGCAGATGAAACTGGTCAACGACGGCCACGCCCGGCCTCATCGCTCGGATGAAACCAAGGCGCTCCCGTCCTGGGCGAAATGGAAGGACGAAGCCTTCGGCACCACCTTTGAGCCGGTTTGTTTCGCCTACAACAGGGAACTGCTGGCGGCAGAAGACGTACCACAGTCGCATGCAGAGCTGGCCCGTTTTCTCAAGGAACATCCGGAACGCTTCCGCAACCGCCTCGCCACCTACGACCCGCACCGCTCCGGTTTGGGCTATCTTTTGCACAGCCAGGATCTGGAAGCCAACCCCGTCGTCTTCTGGAACCTGATCCAGGAAATGTCGCGTGCCGGATTGAATATCGAGCCGACAACCACACAAATGCTTGACCGCATCGTCAGCGGCAAGTCGGACTTTGGCTACAACGTCCTGTGCTCCTACGCGCACGCCCGCGCCAACACCGACCCCCGGATCGGCAGCGTCATGCCGCGCGACTACACTTTGGTGATGAGCCGGATTGCGTTCATCAGCCGCTATGCCCCGCACCCCGATGAAGCTAAGGTGTGGCTTGACTACATGCTGTCAAAACGCGGCCAAACGATCTTCAGCCTGATCGGCCTGCACTCGGTGCGCGCCGACGTCGAAGGTGAAGCTTCCGCCGCATCATTGCGCAAACGGCTGGGCAATGCCTTTCGCCCGATCGTCCTCAACACCGGTTTACTCACCTACATCGACCGAAGCAAGCGCGAGCTGTTCCTCCAGCAATGGGATACGGCGTTGACACCCATGCGGAGCAATCCCGCGCGCCTTCGTACCGTGCCTCCGACCGAATCTCCGGGACGTTGATCGACCGACAAGAGCACACCACAAACTTCCCTCACCCTGCATTTCTTTCACGACTGAAAGGCTTTCGAAAGGTCTCTTCTGTAGGTTATCGCTTCACCTATGAAGACCGTTCCATCTTGCCAGGGCAAAACGCGCGCGGCTGAAATGACAAGTGGAAGGGGTTTCCGGTGTGATACAGGTCTCGGGTGAAAATGATGAAAACAGACGGACAAAGATACTAGACTGCTTCTTGCGCATGCGTCTCGCGACGCATG
>DBMG01000089.1 GCA_002304785.1 Candidatus Accumulibacter sp. UBA704
CTGGGCGAAGGCGAGCCAAAGTACCTGAATTCGCCCGAAACGCCGCTCTTCGAAAAGGGGCGCGAAGTATTCGGTTTGCCTCAGGCACGCGCCGCCTTGCGCGAGAAGAATGCCGCCATCGTCGTCGAAGGTTACATGGACGTGGTTGCGCTGGCCCAGCATGGTGTGGGCAATGCAGTGGCGACGCTCGGAACGGCGACGACCGCGACGCACGCGCAGAAGCTGCTCCGCCAGGTAGACCGCCTCGTCTTCTGCTTCGACGGGGATGCCGCCGGACGCAAAGCCGCCTGGCGCGCGCTGGAAAACAGTCTGGAGGCGTTGCCGGAGCAAAAGAGCATCGGGTTTGTCTTTTTACCCGAGTCCGAGGATCCTGACAGCTATGTGCGGACCGAGGGAACCGAGGCATTCGACCAGCTGGTGGCGCAGGCCATGCCTCTTTCGGAATTCATGCTGCGGGAACTCGCGTCGCACTGCGACATGACCAGCGCCGAAGGTCGAGCCAAGCTGGTGGCTGAAGCCAAGCCCTTGCTCGGGCGCTTGCAAACGCCGTTATTGCGGCTACAGTTGGTCAAGAGACTTGCAGAAGCCAGCGGTTTTTCGCAGGCAGAAGTCGAGCGGTTGTGCGATTTGAAACCGGTCGCCAAGCCGGCTCCGGCGAGGGTGTCTCGGCAAGCGCCCTCGCTGCTGCGTCCGTTGCTCCGCTTGTTGTTGCAGAAGCCGGAACTGGCTAAATCGGTGCCACTGGAGGCTTTGCCTGCCAATTCGGCGGAGGCGCGCGCGGTTGTGAAGCTTTGTACGACGATTTTGTCCTCGGGCGATGCGGCGCCGGCTTATGCCGCGTTGCTCGAGCGCTTGCGTGGCAGCGAGGACGAACCTGTCTTGCGCGAGGCGGCCGCCGAACTAATGCAACAGCCGTTTGCCGAAGAAGATATCGACAGCGAATTCGAAGGGGCAATCAGTCGTCTGCAGGAAGGCGAAAAGAAACGTGCCTTTGCCCTTCTGCAGGAGAAGGTGGCCAAGCTCGGTGTTTCCGGGCTGTCGGCTGAAGAAAAGCTGCAGTACCTGCAAGCGGTGAGCAAGCGGGGATGAGCCGTTGAATTGTGTAAGTTGTGATAAAATCTAGGGTTTTTCCAGTGGAACGCTAACCGGGAACAGGTCATGGCAAGGGAAAAGGCAGCAAACAACAAGTCGGCGAAGGTCAAGGCCGCCGAACTTCTGGCGCAGATGGGTAATCAACCCTCGCCGATCGACGAGGAAACGCGCAAGACGCGCCTCAAGACATTGATCAAGCTCGGCAAGGAGCGGGGATTCCTGACCTATGCCGAGGTCAACGATCACCTGCCCGATGACGTGGTTGATGCCGAGCAGATCGAAAGCATCATCAGCACCTTCAGCGACATGGGTATCCAGGTCTACGACGAGGCGCCGGACGCCGAGACTCTGCTCATGTCGGAAACGACTCCGACGGTCGCGGCGGATGATGCCGACGTGGAAGAGCAGGCTGAGCAGGCCTTGTCCACGGTCGATTCCGAATTCGGCCGTACCACCGATCCGGTGCGCATGTACATGCGCGAGATGGGATCGGTCGAACTCCTCACGCGCGAAGGCGAAATCGAGATCGCCAAGCGGATCGAGGATGGCCTCAAGCACATGATCCAGGCAATTTCCGCCTGCCCCACAACGATCGCCGAGATTCTCGATTGCGCCGACAAGATCGCCCGCGACGAGATGCGCATCGACGAGTTGATCGACGGCTTGATCGACCCGAATGCCGAGGAAGAAATCCTCGAGGAGTTGGCGGAAGATGTGGAGGACGACGTCGATGAGGACGAAGATGAAGGAGGCGATGGCGGCGAAGGCGCAGCGTCCGCTTCGTTGCTCAAGCTAAAGGAAGACGGGCTGGAAAAGCTAGGCGAAATCAAGGCGCTTTACGCCAAAGCCCACGCCGCATTGGTCAAGAAGGGCTCGCAGGACAAGACTTATCTCAAGTATCAGGAAAAGATTTCCGAAGAAATGATGAGCATCCGCTTCACCTCCAAGACCATTGAGCGCCTCTGCGACTCGGTGCGCGGCATGGTGGAGGAAGCGCGTGCCTGTGAAAGAAAGGTCCAGCGCATTTGCGTCGATACCGTACGCATGCCCCGTCCGTATTTCATCAAGGTATTCCCAGGGAACGAGCTCAATCTCGACTGGGTCGATCAGGAAATCGAAGCGGCGGCGGGCAAGCCCTTTGTTGCCATCCTGACCCGCAATGCCCCTAACGTGAAGGAAGAGCAGAAGAAGCTGCTCGCCCTACAGGATCGTATCGGCATCCCCCTCAAGGAACTCAAGGATATCAACAAGCAGATGTCCACCGGCGAAGCCAAGGCACGCCGCGCCAAGCGCGAAATGACCGAGGCCAACCTGCGTCTCGTCATCTCGATCGCCAAGAAATACACCAACCGTGGGCTGCAGTTCCTCGACCTGATCCAGGAGGGCAATATCGGCCTGATGAAAGCCGTGGATAAGTTCGAATATCGTCGCGGCTACAAGTTCTCGACTTATGCCACGTGGTGGATCCGCCAGGCCATAACGCGTTCGATCGCCGACCAGGCGCGCACCATCCGCATCCCGGTGCATATGATCGAAACCATCAACAAGATGAACCGCATCTCGCGCCAGATATTGCAAGAAACGGGCGTTGAGGCCGATCCGGCGACACTGGCCAAGAAAATGGACATGCCGGAAGAGAAGATCCGCAAGATCCTCAAGATCAGCAAGGAACCGATCTCGATGGAAACGCCGATCGGCGACGACGACGATTCCCATCTTGGCGATTTCATCGAGGACGCCGCGACGCTGGCACCAACCGACGCCGCCCTGTTCTCCAGCCTGCGCCTGATCACCAAGGATGTGCTCGACACCCTGACTCCGCGCGAGGCCAAGGTACTGCGCATGCGTTTCGGCATCGAGATGAATACCGACCATACGCTGGAGGAAGTCGGCAAGCAGTTCGATGTGACACGTGAGCGTATCCGCCAGATCGAAGCCAAGGCTCTGAGAAAGTTGCGTCACCCGTCGCGTTCGGACAAACTACGCAGCTTCCTCGATACCGGCAACAATTGACCGATTTCGGGCCTGTAGCTCAGTTGGTTAGAGCAGAGGACTCATAATCCTTTGGTCCACGGTTCAAGTCCGTGCGGGCCCACCAGTAAAAACAAGAACTTAGGCCAATCCTCCGGGGTTGGTCTTTTCTTTTCTTCTTTAATGTAACCGGCGTGTAACTGAATTCTCTCGATTTGCCATCAGAGCAAACGAAAAACCGGCCCGAAGGCCGATCTTGGCGGTTGATGGTCAGGGCTAGACTGTCGCCGTTGTCTTGGTCGTTCAACAACAACTTCGTCAGCTCGTAGCCCTTACCCTTGGCAAACCGCTATCTTCGATAGTGCTCCGTCTAGTGCCTTGTCGAGCCGAATATTCAATATTTCAATGTCGGTTGAAGTGATGCGCCATGAGGCAGTGAAAGCCAATTCTAATTGTTGCCACTCAAATTAAAGA
>DBMG01000182.1:0-1536 GCA_002304785.1 Candidatus Accumulibacter sp. UBA704
GATGCCATCGCGCTGAAACGTCCCGATTGTGTCCTGATGGATTGCCAGATGCCCGTCATGGATGGCTACGAGGCCACCCGGCGAATCCGGGCAGATGTCCAATACCGCAACCTCCCGATCATTGCCCTGACGGCCAACGCGTTGGCTTCGGAGAAGGAGAAATGCAGGGCCGCGGGCATGGATGGGTACATCGTCAAGCCGGTAAAATCGGCGGATCTTCTGGCAGCGTTGGCGAAACACACCCCGGCCCGACCGGATTACCATGAAGAGCTAACTGCGCCCCCGCAGCTTCCCCCTTCGGGTCCGGATGAAGCCACAATTACGCCCGACCTGCCCGGTATCGATTTTGAAGCCGGACTGCGCTATGCAAACGGGCGGCCGGCCAACTACCGCAAGATTCTTCACCTGTTCGAGGAAACCCATGGCCGCGAATTCGTCCCTAATTTCCGCAAAGCCATGAACATCGAGAACTGGGAAGAAGCCACCCGCCACGCCCATTCGTTCAAGGGGGCCGCCCGGACGATAGGTGCCGAACGTCTCGGACAGCTTGGCGAGGAACTCGAAAGCGCCTGCCATGCCCGACAACCTGAAAAGGCCACGCGGACCCTCGACATCCTGACGCTCGAACTGCAAATCGTATGCGCGGGCCTGGCGGCGCTTCAATAAAGCTGCCGAGCGGAATTACGCAGCGCCGACAGAGTTCTTTACCAGCGGTACCGGAAGTTCCGTTGTAGCCTAGCCAGGCGGTACAATGCTGGATTCTCTTGCCAGGAGCAGATCATGAGCGGTTCTCTCGTCCTTACGGTCATTGGTGACGACCGCCCGGGCCTCGTCGGGCAATTGTCTGCCGCCATCAGCAAACACAGAGGCAACTGGCTGGAATCGTCGATGTCCCACCTCGCCGGCAAATTCGCCGGTATCGTCTGCGTGGCCATCGACGACAGCCAACTCGACGCGCTCAAGAGCGAATTAGCGTCACTGCAGGGATTGCGTATCACGGCCGAAGTCTCCGAAAGTGCGGAAGCCCCCGCAAGCCGCAGACTGACGCTGGCACTCGTCGGCCACGACCGAATTGGGATCGTGCGCGAAGTCTCGCAGGTGTTGGCAAGGCATGCCGTCAATGTCGAGGAATTGAGTACCCACACGGCCAGCGCGCCGATGTCGGCCGAAATCCTGTTCCATGCCACCGCCGAATTGACGGCCTCGCCGACACTCGATGCTCGCTCATTGATCCGGGATCTGGAGCAGATTTCCAATGACCTGATGGTCGACATCACGCTCGACGAATCCATCCGCCCCTGATTTTCAGTCGCCCCCGATACAACAACCCTTTCAGCACAAGAACATGGCCCAATACGTAATGTCGATGCTCCGTGTGAGCAAGATCGTCCCTCCCAAGCGGCAAATCATCAAGGATATATCCCTGTCCTTCTTCCCCGGCGCCAAGATCGGCCTGCTCGGCCTGAACGGGTCCGGCAAATCCACCGTCCTGCGCATCATGGCCGGCGCCGACAAGGAATTCGAGGGCGAAGTGCA
>DBMG01000182.1:1635-22105 GCA_002304785.1 Candidatus Accumulibacter sp. UBA704
CTGGCCGAAGAACAGGCACGGCTGGAGGCAATCATTGCCACCGCCGGGTCAGATACCGAGAACCAGATGGAAATCGCCGCCGACGCGCTGCGTCTTCCGCCGTGGGACGCCTCGATCAAGAATCTGTCCGGCGGTGAAAAGCGCCGCGTCGCCCTGTGCAAGCTGCTGCTCTCCAAGCCCGACATGTTGCTGCTGGATGAACCGACCAACCACCTCGACGCCGAGTCAGTAGAATGGCTGGAACAGTTCCTCTGCCGCTTTCCTGGCACCGTTGTCGCCGTCACCCACGACCGCTACTTCCTCGACAATGCCGCCGAGTGGATTCTCGAACTCGATCGCGGCTGCGGAATTCCGTGGAAGGGCAACTACTCCTCGTGGCTGGAGCAGAAGGAAGCCCGGCTGGAGACGGAGAACAAGCAAATCGACGCGCACATGAAGTCGATGAAACAGGAACTGGAGTGGGTCCGGCAAAACCCGAAGGCCCGCCAGGCCAAGAGCAAGGCGCGCCTCGCCCGCTACGACGAACTGTCGAACGTCGAGTACCAGAAGCGCAACGAGACACAGGAAATCTTCATCCCGGTCGGCGAACGCCTGGGCAACAAGGTCATCGAGTTCAAGGATGTCAGCAAGGCCTTCGGCGATCGGCTGTTGATGGACAAACTGTCGTTCAGTATCCCGCCCGGCGCCATCGTCGGCGTCATCGGCCCGAACGGCGCCGGCAAATCGACGCTGTTCCGCATGCTGACCGGCCAGCAGAAACCGGATTCCGGCGAGATCGAGATCGGCGAAACCGTCCGCCTTGCCTATGTCGACCAGAGCCGCGACTGCCTCGACGGCAACAAGACGGTGTTCGAGGAAATCTCCGGCGGCGCCGACATTCTGACCGTCGGCAAGTACGAAACGCCGGCCCGTGCCTACATCGGACGCTTCAACTTCAAGGGCGGCGACCAGCAGAAATTCGTCGGACAGCTTTCCGGCGGCGAACGCGGCCGCCTGCACATGGCCAAGACGCTCATCGCCGGCGGCAACGTCCTGCTGCTCGACGAGCCATCCAACGACCTCGACGTGGAAACCTTGCGCGCGCTGGAGGATGCCCTGCTCGAATTCGCCGGCAGCGTGCTCGTCATCTCGCACGACCGGTGGTTCCTTGACCGCATTTGTACGCACATCCTGGCGTGCGAAGGCGACTCACAGTGGACGTTCTTCGCCGGCAACTACCACGAGTACGAAGAGGACAAGATCAAGCGCCTCGGCGAGGAAGGCGCCAAGCCGAAACGGATCCGCTACCGGCCGATCAGCCGTTGAAACCACTCCAATAACAGCAAAAGACCCGCCGCAGCGGGTCTTTTGTTTTCCCTGATGCCCCAGCCCAAGGCCGGACGTCAGCAGATGAGAGGATGCCGCGCAATCGGCGCGGCATCCGTATGATCAGTGTTCAGCTTTCAGGCTGGCAGCGAACGCGACTTCCATACTCTCCGGGAACTGGAACTGGGTGAACGCGCTATGGATGCGTTCCCGATCGACACTGGCGCTTTCGTCCTTGAAGCGGATCCCCAGTGTGCGGCCATTCGAAGCCAGCGTTGCGAAGGCATAACGCCAGCGTTGCGCTTCGGCCAGACGCTCGCGCAATTCGCGCTCGTTCGTGATGGCAACGCCCGCCCGTTTAAGAGAATCCAGGAACTCATCGAAAGATTCGTTGCTCAGACTACCCATGATCTCACTCCATTTTCAGTTCGGTGAATCGCCACCATGAGCCCAATAACGCTCGGGATTTTTTGCGGTTGACACAAATTTACGAAAATACGCGTTTCCCACAAACAAATTGAACGATTCGCCGCGACCGGCACATCCGAAAAAGAAATCACCGGCTAATTCAAAGAGTTACAATACGTGCCCGCAATAGCTCCGTCTCCGATGGCTGAACACGACAACACGCTGGAACTCCTTGCCCCGGCCAAGAACGCCGATTTCGGCATTGAAGCGATCAATCACGGGGCCGATTCCGTGTATATCGGCGGCCCGTCGTTCGGTGCGCGTGCCGGCGCCGGCAATACGGTGGCCGACATCGAACGGCTGGTGAACCACGCGCACCGTTTCAACGCCCGCGTTCTGGTTGCGCTTAACACGATTCTCCGGGACGACGAACTGGAAGCTGCGGCACAGTTGGTGCGTTACGCTTATGAAGCAGGTGCCGACGC
Source organism: Candidatus Accumulibacter sp. UBA704 (assembly GCA_002304785.1). Taxonomy (GTDB): domain Bacteria; phylum Pseudomonadota; class Gammaproteobacteria; order Burkholderiales; family Rhodocyclaceae; genus Propionivibrio. Next base: position 3,834 of record DBMG01000182.1, read on the forward strand.
GCTGATCGTGCAGGACATGGGTCTGCTCGAACTCGACTTGCCGCCCATCCAGCTCCACGCCAGCACACAGTGTGACATCCGCACCCCGCAGAAGGCGCGATTTCTCCAGGATGTCGGTTTCTCGCAAATGGTCCTGGCGCGCGAACTGTCGCTGGAGCAGATCGAGGCCGTTGCCCGTCAGACCACGGCCACGCTGGAGTTCTTCATTCACGGTGCCTTGTGCGTCAGCTACAGCGGGCAGTGCCACCTCAGCCAGGCGCGTACCGGGCGCAGCGCCAATCGCGGCGACTGTTCTCAAGCCTGCCGCCTGCCCTATGACCTCTCCGACGCACAAGGCCGGGCCATCGCCAGAAACAGCCATCTACTGTCGCTGAAGGACAACAACCAGACGGATAACCTGGCAGCACTGATCGACGCCGGCATCCGCTCCTTCAAGATCGAGGGGAGGCTCAAAGACCTCTCCTACGTGAAGAACATCACCGCGCATTACCGGCAACGACTCGACACGATCATCGACGGATCGTCCCACTATCGCCGTAGTTCTTCCGGACACTGCACCTTCTTTTTCGCACCCCGGCCGGAGAAGACCTTCAACCGCGGCGCCACCGACTATTTCCTGCGCGAGCGCCGCAGCGATATCGGCGCCTTCGATTCGCCCAAGTTCGTGGGCGAACGGATCGGCACGGTCACCCGGCTGGACCGCAACAGTTTCGAGATTGCGACCCCGTTGCCCCTGAACAACGGCGACGGCCTGACCTATTTCAACAGCGAAAACGAATTGACCGGCTTGCGCATCAATACCGCCGAACGCGCCGGAAGCGGCTATCGCTTGTTTCCTTCGTTAACCGAGGGCAAGCTGCCGGCCGACCTGCGCCCCGGCACGACGGTCTATCGTAACCACGACCAAGATTTCGAGCGCCAGCTGGAGAAAAAAAGCGCCGAGCGGCGCATTGCGCTGCGCATGCGACTCGAGGAAGCCGATGCCGGATTCGCCCTGCACGTGGAGGACGACAGCGGGATTGCTGCCACGGCAACGCTGACACACGCCAAGGAGGCGGCACAGAACCCGGAGCGCGCACTGGTCGCGCTGCGCGAAAACCTGGGCAAACTCGGCAATACCATTTACTCGGCCGAATCCATCGAGTTGGCACTCTCGGCGCCATGGTTCATCCCGGCATCGGCGCTAAACGCCTTGCGCCGGGAGGCTGTCGAAGCACTCGACGCCGCGCGCAAAGCCGCCTGGCAGCGACCGCCGCGCCGTACGGCCGTCACTCCGCCCGTACATTACCCCGGCGACGCCCTGACCTACCTCGGCAACGTTTACAACAAAAGCGCTCGGGCTTTCTACGAAAAGCACGGCGTCAAGCTGATCGAACCGGCTTTCGAGAGTGGGCAGGAAAACGTTTCGGCCGCAGGCGAAATCTCGCTGATGATCACCAAGCACTGCCTGCGCTACAGCTTCAACCTCTGCCCCAAGCAGGTCAAAGGCATCCGCCCCGACCCCTTGATCCTGACCAACGGCAACGACAAGCTGACGCTGCGCTTCGACTGCAAACCGTGCGAGATGCACGTCCTGGGCCGGCCTGGAAAGCGTCAGACCATCCCGCTGCAGCGTCGCTGATACCGCTTCAATAACACAAACCGGCTCGTTCCGACTTCCGTATGCTACCGCCCGATTTGCATTTTGCTTGTTGATCGTCTCCCAAAACCGTTTTGTGCCTCGAGTCCCCTGATCGGCAACAGATCATCCGTCACTTCTGCAGACAACTTTTCGAGCGACTGCCTTTTTCGCTGCGCTAGCAAGATCCTTGGCCTTGAGCTGATACTTAACGGCCAATTCTTCGGGCAAGCCACATTCGAGAAAGGTATCGTTTATGCCGATCCGCTCGACGGGGATGGGGAAATGGCTGACCAGAAATTCTGCCACGGCACTGCCCAAACCCCCGGCCATCTGAGCCTCGTCGATGGTGACGATCGCACCGGTATCTCGCGCCGCTTTCAGAACGGTCGCTTCGTCCAGTGGCTTGATCGTATGCATATTGATCACGCGTGCGGCAATTCCTTCGGCCGCCAGTTGGTCATGCGCCAGCAGTGCCTCATAGACCAGCGGACCCGCCGCAATGATCGTTACGTCCTTGCCGGGCCGCAGCACAATCGCCTTGCCAATCTCGAAGGGATCGCTCTCTTCGGTAAAGACCGGTGTGGCCTCGCGCGCAAACCGCAGATAACAGGGACCGTCGATCTTTGACACGGCAATCGTCGCCTTCTTGGCTTCATTCGCGTCGCAAGGGATGATTACCGTCATGTTCGGCAGCACGCGCATGACCGCGATATCTTCCAGCGACTGATGCGTCGCACCATCGCCGCCCGCTGAGATGCCGCCGTGCGCACCAGCGATCTTGACGTTCAGTTTGGAGTAGCAAACCGTTGTACGTACCTGATCCCACGCCCGGCCGGCAACAAAAACCGCGTACGTGGTGGCAAAGGGGATCTTCCCTCCGAGCGCCAGCCCAGCCGCCGTGCCGATCATGTCCTGTTCGGCGATTCCGATATCGAAGAAACGATCGGGGTACTTGGCCTGAAACCAGTCGGATCGCGTCGACTTGGCAAGGTCTGCGTCCAAAACGATCACGTTTGGATTCATCGCGCCCAGTTCGATCAGGCCATGGCCGTAACCATCCCGTGTCGGCAGCATCTTCATGCTCATCTTCAGATCCCTTTCCCGTAGATTTCTTCGAGTGCCTGCTTCATCTCTTCCTGGTTGCAGGGCTTACCGTGCCAGCCGGCGACATTCTCCATGAAGGAAATACCCTTGCCCTTGACGGTCTTCATGATGATGACCGAGGGCTTTCCTTGGGTTTGTCGGGATTCTTCATAAGCGGCGAGCACTTGCTCCACATCGTGGCCGTCGCACTCGATGACGTGCCAGTTGAAGGATCGCCATTTCTCCTCAAGCGGTGCGAGTCCCATGACTTTTTCGATCTCACCATCGATCTGCAGGCCGTTGTAGTCGACAATCGCGCAGACGTTATCGAGCTTGTAATGGGCTGCCGTCATCATGGCTTCCCAGATCTGCCCCTCTTGCAATTCGCCATCGCCCAGGAGGCAGAAGGCACGGTAAGGCTTCCGGTCAATCTTCGCCGACAGCGCAAAACCGTTGGCGACCGACAGGCCTTGACCCAAAGAACCGCTGGATACTTCGATCCCTGGCAGGGTCATGCAAGAAGGATGCCCTTGCAAACGCGTTCCGAGCTTGCGCAGGGTCACGAGTTCATCAACAGGGAAGTACCCCGTCCGCGCCATCGTGGCATAAACGACCGGACAGGCATGGCCCTTGGACAGGAAGAACCGGTCGCGTCCCGGCCAGGAAGGCTCGGATGGACGATGGTTCATTACGTTGCCGTACAGCACGACCATCGCTTCCACCGCCGACAGGCTGCCACCCGGATGGCCTGAGCCCGCGGCATTCGTCATTCGAACGATGTCGGCACGTACATCTTTGCAGATCTCTTTGAGGCGCTCTACGTTTTCCATGCAGTTCCCTTTCCCCCTTTTTAAGCATCGGCTTGGTTCATCAGCCAAGACGCCGCGCACTCAGACTTTTTCCCAGGCCCGGTTGAGCACCCGCTTGGCGTTAGCGACGACAAGATCTGGATCTTCGTCGCCGACCGGCTTGACCTCGAAACTGACGATCGGTCGTTTATCCTTGTTCAGAAACCCGATCGATAACAGCACGCGCAGGTAATCGACCAATTCTTCGACGTCGTTTTCGCTGCCCGGATAGCCGAAACGCGGGTGTGCATCTCCATACGCCGGATCACTCGTGTCTTTCATCAAACAGTTGCCCATGTGGGCGTGAATGATGTAGTCCTTGACCGGAATCAGGGATTCGTAGATCGTCTCGTGCAGAAGCGGGATATGGCTAAGATCGACCATGAGCCCGAAATTGTCGAATTCGGCAGATATTTCTTCGGCAAATCTCTTCGCCAGTGTCACTGGCCCAATCAGCGCCTTTTTATCAATGTCGAAATCGAACACCTCCAAGGCGACCTTGATGGCTCCCTTCGACTTGGCGTAAGCACACAACTCCCTGGTTGAAGCGACCAGCGCCCGGTAGGCTTCTTCAGTCTTGTCTTCCGCATATTTGCCGCTCAGGAAGCCAAACCCGCCAGCTCCGATTTCGTAGGCTTCATCGATGCCTTCCTTCAATGTGGCCAGCGCCCTCTGGCGGCCAGCTTCATCCAGATCATTGATGTTCAGGCCTGTCGTCAACTGCCGGGGTTGTCCACCATAGGCAACGTCGATGTACGAGGTATCGATCATCTTCTTGACCCTCTTTCTGACCTCGACGTCCTTGATCCAGGTAACCTCGACGGCGTCGAAGTAGTCGTCGAGTGCAATCTTGCGGAAGGTCTCTTCAATCGGCCCCTCTCCCTTGATCACGCTCGGGTAAGCCATGAAGTGAATCAGTCCCGCCCTCATGTAGTTGCGCATCGGCTCATTCATGTTGTCATGCTCCCTCTGCTGCGTGGTACGGCAGGTATTCGTTCATTTTTTTGCAATCGCCGTCAGTTCGACTCTTGCCCCCTTGGCCAATGCCGCAACCCCTACCGCGGCCCGGCTTGGAAACGCTGACACGCCTTCAAAATACGAGCCATATACCTTGTTGAGCGTGGCGAATTCGTTCATGTCGGTGGTGAAAATGGTCACCATGATCAGGTCTTCCACGCTCATGTCGGCTGCCGCAAGAATCGCCTTCATGTTGAGCATGCATCGATGCATCTGCTCTTCAAGATCGGTGCTGACAAGATCGCCAGATCCCGGTAAAAACGGCATAAGACCTGACGTATAAAGGAAGCCGTCTTTCATTACTGCTTGTGAGAAAGGCCCGAATGCCGGTGATGATTTTTCTGTCGTGACGATTTTGTTGTTCATATCGACTCTCTCCTGATCGCTTTTTATTCCGCCAACCCTGCGGAAAGACCCATCTGATTCGCGCGGCCACAAATTTGGCAAAACCTCCCCCGACCCGCTTAAAAAAGGGGCCAGACGCACAAGGAAAATTTGATTTGACCTGCTGCGAAATCCCTTGACCGCCTTACACAGAGGCAGGCCAAAGACGAAATAGCAATAAGCTTGCCAAACAAGGCAATACGACAAAATTGCTGGACTTGACGTAGCCAAAGGGCATTGAATTACGCTCGGACAAGCCTATTTGTGTTGCTGTATGCAACACATTGTCTCAGTTTGCACTAACGGGGCAGGTCACTGAGCTGGCAAGCTCCGTTTCTCTTTAATGCGCCGCCAAAGCGTCGTGCGATCAATGCCCAGGATCGCACTGCATTCCTTGATTGATCCGTTGGTCTTCTTATAAACGTAATCAATATATTCATCCTCGAGGCTCTTGAGCGTCTGCCCTTCGGAGAAGGGAATGCAATACCCTCTATCCCCTACGTTAAAAACGCCGCCTGGCGTTACCATCAAATCACGCGCGCTGATGTTCTTTCCTTCGCAGATCACGACCGCACGCTCAATCATGCCCTGCAACTCCCGGACATTACCCTCGTAAGAATGGCCTCGAAGATACTCAAGAGCGTCCGCGGCAAGCACCATTCGTCCCTTGCGATAGCGCCGTCCGTACTCCTCGACAAAATGTTTGCTCAATAGCTCTATGTCATCCACTCGGTCGCTGAGTGGCGGCACATACAAACCGAGGATGGCGATGCGGAAGTACAGATCGACGCGGAAAAGATTCTGGCTGACAAGACTGCGCAAGTCGCGGTTGGTCGCGCATACGATTCGAACGTCCACAGGAATCAACTTGTTATCCCCGAGACGCATGACCTGCTTCTCCTGCAGAACTCGCAACAGTCTGCCCTGCAGAAGCAACGGGAGTTCGCTGATCTCGTCGAGAAAAATTGTTCCGCCGTGAGCCATTTCAAACAGCCCGGCCTTGCCTTTCCTGGCGGCCCCCGTAAAGGATCCTTCGACATAACCGAACAGTTCACTTTCGATCAACGACTCGGGGAGCGCCGCGCAATTGATTGCCACGAACGGGGAATTCTTTCGATGACTGCAGTTGTGGATACCTTGCGCAAAAAGCTCTTTCCCTACACCGGAAGGCCCGCAAATCAACACTGAAGTATCGTACTGGGCGAATTTTTTCGCCGTCCTGATGCATTCGGACATCGCCGCACTCTTGTGGACAATCGCGTCAAAGCTGTATTGAGCGACAAAACCCTTCTCCGAAAGCCGAATACGAATTTTCTGCTCGAGTTTCTGGACCTCGGTAATGTCCTGATAGGTCGCCACTGCCCCCCGGATTTCTCCATCAACAATGACCGGCACCCGATTCGTGGCGATAACCGTTTTATCGTCCAGCCACTGAATATCTCCAATTTCCGCCTGTTCTGTTTCGAGAATGTTGAGCAATCGTGTTTCAGGAATAATCTCTGTTATTTTTTTCCCCAAGGCTTCCTGTTTGTTGTAGCCGGTAATCTCCTCCGAGGCACTATTGAAGACAGTGACATGACCAAGATTGTCAATTGCAATGATTCCGTCATGAACAAAGTCGATAATCGTAGCAAACTGCTGCGCTCTTTCCTTTTGCTGTTTTGACGCATACAGAATGCCTTTCGCTTGCTCTATGGCATGCTGCAAAGCTTGGCATCCCGAATTGACCAGAATGGTTTTGCAGCTATGCTTGGCAACGGCATCCTGCACGTTTCCATCTCCAACAAATACGCGAATTCCTTGACTGATAAGCTTTTCCACCTCAGACGCGATGTCGCAGTTTTCCGTCATTTCGAAACAAACTGCTCTCAAGCCCATTACGTCCGCAACGACATCTGCGCCCGAGATGACGTTCTTGTACCCTATGACGCCGATGATCCCCGTCTCTCCCGCTGCTTTCACGGCCTTGAAACTGTCGATCAGATCAAAGGCCGTAACTTTTATCTCGACAACCGGAACATCGAACTCCGACTTGATCAGGTCGTAGGTTCCCCCGCGTGAAATAAGGACTTTTGCTCCATCATCAATGGCGCGCCGTGCCGCCTCGACCCCCTTCCAAAGATTAAGGTCGCCGCCAATGATGTCGACGTTGCTGTAGCCGTTTTCCTCGACCACGCATCGAGCGACTTCAGGCATGGAGGCGATCGGGGCGATGATTGCAATTTCTTTCATGCTTCGTTTCCCAAATAAGTTGGCATGGAGGCGGCAATCGAATAAAGCTTCACGTTCTACAGAAAGATATAGCCCTGGCCAATTCTCAAGACACGTCAGGCCTTCTGGCTGTTTTTCCTCTGGTCACCTCGATTGACGCGCCAGCAAGAGAACGTTCCACACTTCCGACGAAGTCAGCGCAGCAAATATCCGACAAAACACCTCCACGATAAAACGCTGCCGAACAGTTCACAGAACTGACAAGATACCAGTATTGCATCCTGCTGTTGCACATCGCAACATGAGGTGGTTTTTTTCGACCTATGGTCGTAGTGGACGCACCCCTGCATGTACCGCCCAAACGCTACAAAACAGTTAGTTAGCACATTCCCTGATGTGCTGGCAGGGTAATTGCATTCCCGAACGACAGTTCGTCTTCCGGCGATTAATCCACAAAACCCACAAAGGATGGAAAATGAAACCAGTCGTTCTTGTCACCCGCAAACTGCCGGATGCTGTCGAGGCGCGACTTATGCGCGACTACGATGCTCGCCTGAATCCAGGAGACGATCTTTATTCAGCCGATGAATTGATCAAACGCTCCGAAGGCGCGGATGCCATTCTTCCCTGCCACAGCGAAAAGTTCACCGCCGACGTGATTACCCGTCTGCCCAAGAGTGTCCGTGCCATCGCCAATTTTTCCGTTGGCTACGACCATGTTGATATCAAGGCGGCGAAAGAGCGCGGCCTGATCGTTACGAACACCCCGGAAGTACTGTCGGACGCGACAGCGGAACTGACCATGATGTTGATGCTCGGCGCAGCGCGCCGCGCCAGCGAAGGCGAGCGTCTGGTTCGCACCCGCGAATGGAAGGACTGGAGTCCTCGATTCATGGTTGGCACCCAAGTCACGGGCAAGCGGCTCGGCATTATCGGATTCGGGCGTGTCGGCCAGGTTGTGGCCAAACGCGCGCGCGGGTTCGACATGGAGATCCACTACAACGACGTGCATCGCGTCCCACCGGAAATTGAAGCTGGCGCGATCTATCACGAGACCCCGGAAGATCTGTTGCCACATTGCGATTTTCTCGCGCTCCACTGCGTTTCAACGCCGGAGACATTCAAGCTACTCAATGCCGAGCGCATAGCCTTGCTTCCCGACGGAGCTATTGTCGTCAACGCGAGCCGAGGCGCCGTGATCGACGACGACGCGCTGATCGCCGCGCTCAAGTCAGGCAAGCTGACTGCCGCCGGCCTTGACGTCTACAACAACGAGCCGACCGACATTCACCCCGGCTACCGGGAACTGCCCAACGCGTTTCTGATGCCGCATATCGGCAGCGCCACGAAGGAAACAAGAATCGCCATGGGTTTCCGGGCACTCGACAATCTGGATGCCATCTTTGCCGAAAAGGAACCGCGCGACCGCGTTGCGTGAACATATTCCCGTCAAACACAAACGATTCTTAAGCCAAAACATGGAATGACAAATGGAAATTTCCTTAGCGATGGTTCAGAACCTGACCTCCAGGGCAATTGAACTGGCCAACAGTGAGTTCAAGCGCCCCATTTGTGTGGCGGTATGCGACAAATTCGGACTTCTGCTTGCTTTCACACGCATGCCCGGAGCGCCAGTCCGCAGCATCGCGATAGCGCAAGGGAAGGCTTATACCGCGGCTCGCATGGGCGTCAATACCGATGCCTTTCTGGAACGGCTGCATCGGGAAAATCTCCAGCCTGGTTATTTTTGCGACCCGTTATTTACGGCATTACCGGGCGGTTCTGTGTTGAAAACTCATGCCGGAGAAATTATTGGAGCCGCTGGAATCAGCGGCCTGACAGTTCAGGAAGACCAAGTGATCGCCGACATGATGGCGGCAACAGTGCAAAAAGGTTAATGCTCAACAATCAGCAAACTTCGTCAAGGACAAAGAATGAATATCGGATTTATCGGCCTCGGCATTATGGGTCGCCCCATGGCCAAGAACCTGCTCAAGGCAGGCTACGCACTGACCATTTTCGACAAATTTGCCAAATTCGACGATCTGGTCTCCCTCGGCGCCCGTGCAGGCATTTCCAACAAGGATGTCGCCGCGCAAAGTGACGTGATCATCACCATGCTGCCCAATTCGCCCCACGTCAAGGAAGCCGTACTTGGCCAGGACGGTGTACTGGACGGAGCGAAAGTCGGCACGATTCTGGTGGACATGAGTTCCATCGCGCCGGGCGCCTCGCAGGAAATTTGCGCAGCCGTCAAGGAAAAGGGACTTGTCATGCTCGACGCGCCGGTTTCCGGCGGTGAGCCCAAGGCCATCGAAGGTACCTTGGCCGTCATGGTCGGTGGCGACACAAACGCCTTCGAGACGGTCAGACCGATCCTCGAGAAGATGGGATCCTCCGTCGTCCATGTGGGGGAGATCGGTGCGGGCAACGTGACCAAGCTGGCCAACCAGATCATCGTCGCGCTGAACATCGCCGCCGTATCCGAAGCGTTTGTGCTGGCCACCAAGGCCGGGGTCAATCCGGAATCCGTATTCAACGCGATCAAGGGCGGGCTTGCCGGGTCGACGGTCATGAATGCAAAAGTCCCGATGATCCTGGACGGCAATTTCAAGCCCGGATTCCGCATTGACCTGCACATCAAGGACCTGCAAAACGCTCTCGATACGGCGCACGCCCTCAATGTGCCGGTGCCGCTCACGGCCAACATCATGGAGACCATGCAGGCGCTCAAGAACGACGACCTCGGCACCAGCGACCACAGCGCCATCGTCCGCTACTACGAGAAACTGGCCAGGATCGAAGTGCGCAGGTAGCGACGCCAAGGCTTTCTGAAGGAGTTGATGATGAAAATTGTCGTAGCGCCAGATTCATACAAAGGCAGCGTATCCGCCCTCGGCGTCGCACAGGCCATGGAGCGAGGAATCCAGCGCGTTTTCCCGGAGGCCAACGTCCGCAAGATTCCGATCGCCGATGGTGGCGAGGGAACAGTCGAAGCCCTGATTACGGCGACGCACGGGACACTGCGGCAGCAGGAAGTCAGCGGTCCCTTGGGCAATCGCGTCATGGCAAACTGGGGCATCCTGGGCGATGGACAGACAGCGGTCATCGAAATGGCCGCTGCCTCCGGCCTTCCCCTGCTGACGCCGGAACAACGCAATCCGCGCATCACTACCACCTACGGCACGGGCGAACTGATGCGCGCAGCCCTCGACGCGGGACTGCGCAGGATCATTATCGGCATTGGTGGCAGCGCGACCAACGATGGCGGCGCGGGCATGGCACGGGCGCTCGGCGCGCGATTCATCGCCAGTGACGGCCACGAACTTCCCGACGGAGGAGCCGCGCTCGCCCGCCTGAAATCGATAGACCTTTCCGGACTTGATCCCCGCTTGAGCGACAGCCAGATCACGGTGGCCTGCGACGTGGATAACCCGCTCTGCGGCCCCCGCGGCGCTAGCGCCGTATTTGGCCCGCAGAAAGGCGCCACTCCGGAAATCGTCGCCGAACTCGATGCAGCGCTCGGCCATTTTGCTTCCATTGCCCAAAAATCGACCGGCCGGGCAGCCGCCGAACTGTCCGGAGCCGGTGCGGCGGGCGGATTGGGGGCCGGATTGATGTTCTTTACCCCGGCACGGCTCAAGCCCGGTGTCGACATTGTCCTGGACGCGGTCGATTTTGCAGGGGTCGTCGAGGGGGCCTCCTTTGTAATCACCGGTGAAGGACGTACGGACTTTCAGACGGCATTTGGCAAAGCTCCTGTCGGCGTGGCCAAGGTCGCCAAGCGATTCGACATTCCTGTGTTCTGCTTATCTGGGGGACTCGGCGACGGCGCCGAGAATGTTCTGGCCCAGGGAATCGATGCGGTCATGAGCATCTGTGACCGCCCACTGACGCTGGAAGCATGCATGAGTACCGGCGGTGCGCTGATCGAGTCTGCTTCGGAGCGCTTGTGCCGGATCGTCAATGCCGTTCGACCGGCCTAGCGCCGCGCACGACGGCAATGGCGAACTCGGCAGTGCGGCGAAGGAATGGGCCCCGCAACCAGGTCAGGCCGGATTTTTGAAAGGCATAACGGAGCAAGGAGGTAGTCTTTTGGATAACAAGAAGGGCAGCGAGGTTCTGACATTGCAAGAAATCTGAACGCAACTTAACCAAAATAGAGGGACGGGAATTATGAAAATCTTGAAAACGATAGAGAAAGTACCTGGTGGATTAATGGTGGTGCCGCTGCTGTTTGGCGCCTTGCTCAATACCATTGATCAGATGCACCTGCCGTTCATTATGAATTTCCTGAAGTTTCTCGGCGTATCGGCAATCAAACCGGGAATCTATGAATTCTTCCGAATAGGCGGATTCACCGAAGCACTATTCAAGACGGGCACCCTCACATTGATCGCCCTTTTCCTCTTCCTTTGCGGCAGTCAAATGAATCTGCGCGTCGGGGGGATCGCCATGAAAAAAGGCATCATCCTGACGACATCGAAGTACTTCGTCGGACTGGGCGTCGGCATGATCTGGGGGAAACTCTCCGGAGACGTGTATAACGGTTTCCTCGGCCTCTCCGTCATGGCCATCATTGCTGCCATGACCAACGGAAACGGCGGCATGTACGCTGCGCTGACCGCCAAGTTCGGTAACCGCTCCGACGTCGGTGCCGTGGCGGTGCTGTCCTTGAACGATGGTCCTTTCTTCACGCTGATGGCTCTCGGCATGCTCGGCTCCAACTTCCCGATCATTGCCTTTATTGCCGTTCTCCTTCCCATTGGCATCGGCATGCTGCTGGGCAATCTGGACCACGAGCTGCGCGCCTGGTTCCAGAAAGCCGAGCAGCTTCCGATCCCGTTCATGGCATTCTCTCTCGGCACGGGGATGAATCTTGGCACCTTCTTCAATCCGACCGTTGTCGTCGCCGGCCTTACACTGGGCATCATGACCGTTATCCTGACTGGTGGAATTGGCATGATCGTCTTCCGGCTCTCCGGCGAAAAGAGCCAGATAGCGCCGTGGGCTGAAGCGTCGACCGCCGGAAATGCGGTCGGGACGCCTGCGGCCATCGCTGCCGCCGCTGCAGTTGCGGCAGGAACAGGCATGATGAGCGCAGCCGAAGCAAAAGCCTTCGCGGATATCGCCGGTATTGCTTCGTTGCAGGTTTCGATTTCAACGATGTCGACGGCTGTCCTTTGTCCTATCGCGGTTATTCTGGTCGATAAATGGCAAAGAGCCCGGGGAATCGACGGCAACTACGATCCGCTGGAGGAGCCGACCGCCGAGCCGGTGACCGAAAACGCGAATGCCGGCTGAGTCCGGCCGACAGCCGATGCGGAGGCGACGAATCGGGGCACCCGCTCCGCCGTCGCGCTCCGCGGTTTCATTGCCTCCCACACTGGCTTCGGAGGCACCAGCAGCGCACTTCATGGAAACTGGAGATCACTCATGACCAACACGGTTGATATCGCTTATGGCCGCGGCCATCTGAGACTACCTCTGTGCGAGGATATCGAACCGACCATCATCCGCAAGACTGTTCTTCCGAAACTCGGCAATCAGCAGCGCGCCATTCACGAAGCGCTGTCGGTACCCATCCATGCCGCCCCGTTGGCGGAATTGGCCAAAGGTCGTAGCAGTGCATGCATCCTGATTTGCGACATCACCCGGCCAGTCCCCAACAGGCTGTTTCTGCGCCCCATCATCGAGATGCTGATGAGCGCGGGCTTGCCACGCGAGCGCATTGTCATCGTCGTCGCCACGGGCTTGCACCGTCCCAACGAAGGCGCGGAACTGGCCGAACTCGTCGGTGATCCATGGGTTTTGGAGACTGTTCGCGTCGAAAACCATTTTGCCCGCAACGACGCCGATCACGTCGATCTTGGAGTTACGTCGCGAGGGACGCCCATAAAGATCGACCGGCGTTTTGTCGAGGCCGACCTGCGCATCGTTTCAGGCCTCATCGAGCCCCATTTCATGGCCGGTTGGTCGGGCGGTCGCAAGGTGGTTGCGCCCGGAGTCGCTCACCACGAAACGATCCGCACGTTCCACTCGGCGCGTTTCATGGAAGACCCGCTCGCCGTCCAGTGCAACCTCGTCAATAATCCGCTCCACGAGGAGCAACTGGAAATCGTTCAGAAAATTGGCGAGATCTATGCGGTCAACACGGTGCTCGACGAAGATCGTGACCTGATCTACGTAAATTTCGGCGAGGTCCTCGCCAGCCATCTCGCGGCGGTCGAATTCGTCCACGATTCAACGGTCATCAAGGTACCTCGCCGATTCAAGACAGTCGTCACCTCCTCGGCCGGCTATCCGCTTGACAAGACGTACTATCAAACGGTCAAGGGCATGGTGACCCCAATGGACATTCTGGAGCCGGGCGGCACCCTGATCATCGCCTCGGAATGCTCCGAGGGCTTTGGTTCCCCGGAATTCCGCGAGGCCCAGAAGAAAATGGTCGAAATCGGCCCCGAACGCTTCCTGGCGACGCTGATGGCAAAGTCCTTCGCGGAGATTGACGAGTGGCAAACCGAAATGCAGCTCAAGCCGATGCGCATCAGCAACGTCCAGCTCTACACCACGGGACTAAGCGAAGAAGAGCGCCGCATCACCGGAGTCGAAGTGGTGGACTCGGTTGAAAAAGCGGTAATTGACAGCGTCCTGCGCCACGGGGACAAGGCCGTGGCGATCATCCCGGAAGGCCCCTACGTGATTCCGGTTTTCGACAATCGTGGCTGAATACAATCATATTCACCTGGATGCGGCCGGTGGGTTGGCTGGCGACATGTTTGCCGCCGCGATGCTCGATGCCCTGCCTGATCTGCGGCCGAGGGTTTTCGCGGACCTGACCGCCGCGATCCCTGCCCACTGCGGGCAGGCCAAACTGAGCGAAGGTCTCAGCGGCGGCGTCGCCGCCCGCCGGTTTACCCTGATCGCACTGGCCGCCACGCCGCTGCCATCGGACGATCACCACCACCAAGAACCTCATGATCACGATCACGCGGTACGCTTTCCCGAAATAGCCCGACGCATCACTTCGGCCCGGCTGCATCCCGGGACAGCGGACCAGGCGACAGCCATTTTGCATCGGCTGGCCGAAGCGGAGGCAAAGATGCACCGGGTGCCGATCGAAGACGTGCATTTCCACGAAATTGCGGACTGGGATTCGCTGATGGACGTCGTGGCCGCCGGAAGTATTGCAGCCGCTCTGACACATTGCACCTGGAGCGTCTCCGATCTTCCCCGCGGCGGCGGGATGGTACGCACCCGTCATGGCATGCTCCCGGTTCCGGCGCCGGCCACCGCGGAGATTCTGCGCAACTTTCGATGGCGTGATGACGGTATCGGGGGTGAGCGCGTCACACCGACGGGAGCCGCAATCCTGGCACACCTTGTGCGCAACGCGACGGGTCGGCCGGAGGGGCGCCTACACGCCACAGGCACCGGCGCCGGGACCCGTGAATTGCCGGGAATGCCGAACATTCTGCGTGCACTCGTGTTCAATCAAGCCGGCATGCCGGAGATCGCGTCGGAGGAGAACGACACCGTGATTGTCCTGAGTTTCGACATCGACGACATGACCGGCGAGGAAGTTGCCATTGCTGCCGATCATTTGCGCATGACCAATGGGGTCATCGACCTTACGGTTGCGTCCCGGCAGGGAAAAAAGGGGCGTCCGGTGAATGAGTTCCGTTTGCTGCTCAAACCCGCGGATTTCGAGGCTGTCAGCGAGAAATGCTTCCTGGAAACGACAACAATCGGTTTGCGTTGGCGCACGGAACGTCGCCGCTGTTTGCCGCGACGCCCGGAAACAATCGACATCGAAGGCCATCAAGCGACCCGGAAGCGGACGTACCGTCCCGATGGCGCGGCATCCCTCAAGGTGGAAAGCGACGATATCGCCCGTTTCGAAGGATTGGCGGCACGCCGCCGCTTGAAACACCTAGGGGAATACGAGGAAAACGAAGCATGACCATGACCGCTGCGGATAAGCTGCTACGCCTCGTCGAAACGCTCGAACAGCATGACGCGCTGGCAATAGCCGTCAGCGGTGGCGTCGACAGCATGGTGCTTGCGCACATCACTCAATCGTGTGCGCGCACAGCGATGGTGGCGTTTCATGCGACGTCTCCGGCGGTTCCGCGTCTCGCTACCGAGCGCGTGCAGGAGCATGCGCTCCGCTACGGATGGACTTTGCATCTTGTCGACGCCGAGGAACTGGCGGACCCCGAGTATCGCAACAATCCTGTAAACCGCTGTTTTTATTGCAAGTCGCGCCTCTACGAACGTATTGGCGCAACCACCGGCCTGCGCATCGCGTCGGGAACCAACACGGATGATCTCGGCGATTTCCGGCCGGGGCTGGACGCGGCGAAGCACCATGATGTCATCCATCCCTTTGTCGAAGCCGGCCTGCGAAAAGCAGACATCTACGCCATTGCAAGGCAGTTGGGTCTCGATGATCTCGCCGCGCTTCCGGCTCAACCCTGCCTGGCCAGCCGAATCGAGACTGGAATCCGGGTTGACGAGAACTCCTTGCGTTTTATCGAGAAAGCCGAAGCCGTTCTGACGACGCTCTTGCCCGAAGCCGGAGCAACCCGATGCCGGATCACAGCAACCGGCGTCTACGTCGAATGTGACACACTGCCCCTTGGAGCGGACCGAGAGCGCGTTGAACGACAAATCGAAGCCCTGTGCATGCAGGATAAGCGACCGTTCGCCGGCATGCGTCCTTACCGCCGCGGAGCCGCATTTCTACGAGTTCGAGAATGAGCGAATTTGAGATCGATTGGGAGCGCGAGAAGCGAACAGGCGTTGCAGAAGCCGTGCTCTGCGAAAACAAGACCGCCGCGCAGATCACGGCCATCCTGAGATCAACCGGCGAGCGTGCATTGCTCCTGACCCGGTTCACTGTCGATAAATTCGAAGGATTGCCCGAAGACCTGCGTGACGGACTCGACCATGATCCGGCATCGCTCACCGCATTCCACCGCCAGCCCAACCGGCAACTGGTGCATGGACCGGGCATCATCTGTGCCGGCACATCGGATCTTCCCGTGGCCCGCGAAGCGCAACGCACGCTCGCCTTTCACGGGTATCACGCTCCCGTAGTCTCCGACGTCGGGGTCGCCGGCTTATGGAGGCTGATGAAGCGCCTGGAAGAAATTCGTTCGTTCTCCATCGTCATCGCGGTTGCCGGGATGGAAGGCGCCCTATTCAGTGTCCTGGCGGGCCTCGTCGACGTGCCGGTAATTGCCGTTCCGACGTCAGTCGGCTATGGCGTCGCCGCGCAGGGGCGGGCCGCTCTGAGCAGCGCGCTGGCTTCGTGCGCGCAAGGCCTGGTCAGCGTAAATATTGACAACGGCTTTGGCGCTGCCTGCGCCGCTTTGCGAATCCTCCGGCTCCAGGAAACCAACTGACACCGTCGGGAGACTGTTGTGACCTCAATTCGAATTCTTGCTGACGATCTCACCGGCGCACTGGATACCGCGGCCGCTTTTACCGGCGAAGTGCCCGTCTTCATTGACCGACCTCCGACACCGGGCGGAGATTTTGCCGATGCGCCGATTGCCGTCGTCGCCACCCCGACGCGGGATGCGCCCCCCGAAGCCATCCCAGGACATTTGCAACCGGTGCTTCGATGGCTGAAGTCAGGTGACGTGGCATTCAAGAAGGTCGATAGCCTGCTACGCGGGAACACGTTTCGTGAACTGGCATGGCTTGCGCAAGACGGTGCGTTTGACGCGACGATCTTCGCGCCGGCTTTCCCGGCACAAGGCCGGGTGACGATCAACGGTCAGCAATGGGTGATCGAACCCGGTCATCTTTCGGGCCCTCGCAACCCCGTTGCCCTGCCTTTCCTCGAAGCTTTCTCGGATAGCGGCCTGAGCATCGGACTGGCCATGCCAGCGAACGGAGAAGCACCGGACATCTGGGCGCCGGATGTTGTCTCCGACGCCGAACTCGACGCGGTCGTGACAAAGGCCTGCCGCGATGAATCGCGTTCGCTCCTGTGGTGCGGAAGTGCTGGACTGGCACAGGCCCTGGCGCGCCATTTCGGACTGGAACCGGATTCGGCAAAATCGATTACGACGCCGGACGCGGAAAAGACCGGCCCGACCATTCTCCTCAGCGCCAGTCATCACCCCGTATACCGGCATCAGTGGGAGCGCTTGCGCGCCGCATCGAAGCCGGCGGCACTGGTTGAGCACGCAAACGCTTCCGAAATGGCCAACGCGCTTGACGTGGTCGAAAAAGGGGCAACGAGCGCCTGGTTCGATCTTTCTCCTCCCGAAAAACTGGATCCGACACAGGCCGCGCAAAGGCTGAGCGCTCAAATGGCACAATTGGCCGCCAGTTTGCCCAAACCCAAACAACTGATCGTGGTCGGCGGCGACACGTTGCTCGGGTTATGCCGTGCCGCAGGCGTCGATGCGTTGCTGGCACGAGCTTCGCTGCGCAGCGGCTGGGGCTGCGCCCGCTTCGTCGGCGGGATATGGAACGGCACCCCCTGTTATTCGCGCTCTGGCGCTTTCGGCGGGGCAGATGACTTGTCAGCCATGATGCACCTGCTGGAAAGCAAAGCATCAGCGACGAATGGGCCTATCGGGCGGTCAACCGCGCAGGGGCGATGACATTCCCGGAAGGTCGCCTGAAGAGGCGTTCCCACTGACGATAACAACAGGAGTATTGCCTGCTCACGTTCTACAACCTAAGGAGTCCGTCATGAACAAACGTATTTCCGGCACCTTGACTCTGATTCTCGCCGCGTTACCTGTTGCGGCTCTTGCCCACACCGGCCAGGGCGACCATGGTTTCCTGGATGGTCTCGCACACCCCTTCCTTGGCATGGATCATCTGCTGGCCATGTTGGTCGTTGGTGTGTGGAGCGTGCTGAATATGCGCAAGGTCTGGCTGGCGCCGGCCTGTTTTATCGTCATGCTGAGTTGCGGCACGCTGCTTGGACAGCACGGCCTCATTCTCCCGCTGCTGGAACCGCTCGTTGCCATGTCTGTATTGGTGCTCGGCATCTTGTTGACGCAGGCATTCAAACCGGGAATCTCGATCGCTCTGGTGCTCATTGGCGGCTTCGCCGTCTCTCACGGAATGGCACACGG
>DBMG01000182.1:22118-26221 GCA_002304785.1 Candidatus Accumulibacter sp. UBA704
CTGCTCTTGCATGTAACCGGCATGAATATCGCTCATCTCTTGCTGAAGGGTCGCCCACAACTGACCCGTCGTTTCGGCCAAGTGATCGCCGTGCTCGGCAGCGGACTGATCGTTTCGAGCTTTTTGGGCTAACACCTGTACGATCCGAAGACTTGGGACGCGAAAGTGAACTTTCTCGCGATTGGGTCTTCCTCATTGCCTGTTCACGTTGCACGGCAAGACCGTTGATCGCTACGACCCATCACGGGCCGTCGCCCCGTCGATCGGCAGTCTTCGGCCCCATTGGCCGGTTGTCGGCCTCAGGTCGTCAGCCCGCCAAAGAATCGCTTATCGCAACGATCACAAATAGTGATTTGCTTGCGGGTAATCAAGCGCCTAGATTTCACCCCAGCAGCAAAGAACCGGCCGTGCCGGGTGCCTTCGCACAGGCGTTTGCATCCGACAAACGGCCCTCCACATCGTTTTTTGTCGAGGGGTCAATCCATGCAATCAAAGAAACTGTTATCGCTCTGCTCCGCTGCCCTGATTTTGGGAAGCCTTTCGTTCGGGGCCTTCGCCCAGCAGAAACTTTACGTTTACACATCGATGAAGGAGTCGATGGTCGGCGGCCTGAAAACGGCGTTCATGAAAAAGTACCCGGACATCAAGATCGACTTCCAGTCCGCGGGCGCCGGAAAACTGATGGCCAAGATCGCCGCCGAGCGCGAATCCGGCAAGATCCTCGCCGATGTGCTGTGGACCAGCGAAGTGCCGGATTTCTACCAGCTCAAGGCCAACGGCCTGCTGCTCCCGTACATTCCAACGGAGTCGAAGGCCTTGATGAATCCGCTGCCGGACTACGACGGATCGTTCACCGCCGCGCGCCTCGGTACGTTGGGCATTGCCTACAACACCAAGCACATCAAGGAAGCCCCCAAAACCTGGGATGACCTGAAGAAGCCGGCGTTCAAGGGGGCCTTCGGCATCGCCAACCCGGCCCTGTCCGGCACCGCGTACATGAGCGTGGCTGTGATTTCGAAGACCTTCGGCTGGGGCTTCTTCGAAGCACTGCGTGCCAACGGAGCGAAGATGGGCAAGGGGTCGGGTCAGGTGGTTGACGACACGGCCTCGGGCGATCTGCTCGGCAGCCTCGCGGTCGACTACATCACGCTCGACAAGGTCGACAAAGGCGCCACACTCCAGCTCGTTTACCCCCCGGAGATGCTGGTGATTCCGAGTCCGGTGGCGATCTTCAAGAACAGCCCGAACGTCGAAGCCGCGAAGAAATTCGTCGACTTCATCCTCTCCAAGGAAGGCCAGCAGATCATCGTCGAGGACGGAACGCTGCCTGTGCGCGCCGACGTCAAGGTGCCGGAACGCTACAAGCAACTGCCAACGGTCGAGGACGCCATGAAACGCGCCATGAAGATCGACTACCAGGCGATCATGGCCGAGAAGGAAGCCACGATCAAGAAGTTCACCGACATCATGCAGAAATGATCGGCAACCATGGCCAGCATTGAAATCAAGGGCATCAGCAAACAGTACGCAGGCCGGACGATCCTGTCCGACCTGTCGCTGGAGCTGCAGGACGGCGAGTGCTTCACGCTGCTCGGCCCGTCGGGTTGCGGCAAAACCGTCCTGCTCCGGCTGATTGCCGGCTTCGAGGCCCCGGACAGCGGGAGCATCCTGATCGGGGGAGACGTCGTCGCTGACGCCTCATCCGGACAGATGCTGCCGCCGGACAAGCGCAGCCTCGGCATGGTTTTCCAGGACTATGCCGTGTGGCCGCACATGACCGTCTTCGACAACGTCGCGTACCCGCTGAAACTGGCGGGAGTCGGCGCCGACGAGTTGAAGAGCCGCGCCATGCGCACCATCGAGCTGGTCGGGCTGACCAATCTCGACCAGCGCCTCCCCTCGCAGCTCTCGGGCGGCCAACAACAGCGCGTCGCGCTGGCCCGCGCGCTGGTGTCGGAACCCCAGATCCTTCTGCTCGACGAGCCGCTGAACAACCTCGACGCCAATCTGCGCGAGGAAATGCGTTTCGAGATCAAGGCCCTGCAGCAGAAGACTGGCGTCACCATCCTCTATGTCACGCACGACCAGGAAATTGCCCTGGGCATCGCCGACCGCATCGCGGTCATGGACGAGCATGGCATCCTGAGGCAGATCGGTACTCCGGAAGAGGTCTACGAGCGCCCTGCGGACGATTTCGTCTTCCGTTTCCTGGGTATCGCCAATTTCCTGCCGATCAGGCGAGAGGCCGATGTCCTGCACATAGGAAACTCTTCCGAGCGCTGGACCGGGCTTCCCCCGGACAAGAAGGGGAACATCCTGACGGCCGGATTCCGGCCGAGCGATGTCGTCCTGACGCGCGAAGGCGAAGGTCTGCCGGGAACGATCCGGCGCGCCAGTTTCCTCGGCGCACAGTTCGATTACCTGATCGAGATCGCCGGCACGCTGATCCGCGCGGCGCTGCCCAGCCACGAATGCGTTGCCCGCAACCTGCTGTTCAGCGAGGGCGATAGTTGCCGCATCAATCTGGCCACCGTCCAGTGGTTCGAAGGCCAGATCGTCGCTGCCGATAAAGTCTGACAGGGGCCATTGATGAATACTCGAACGAATACACTTTCAATGCCGCGCTTCGGAACTCCCGAAGTGCTTTTCATGCTCTCGGTCGGCGTCCTGATCGTCGTGGTCGCCTTTCCGATGCTGCTGATCTTCTTCAACGCCTTCTGGGTCGACAGCCATTTCAACGTCGCCGACGTGGTCAAGGTGCTGCAGCGCAAGGAAACCTATCAGGCACTGCTCAATTCCCTGATTCTCTCGGGCGGCGTGACGGTTACCGGAACGATCGTCGGCACCTTCTTCGCCTGGCTGGTCACGCGCACCGACCTGCCGTTCAAGAAGACCATGAAGCTGCTCTTCCTGGTGCCGTTCATGCTCCCCGCCTTCATCGGGGCGCTGGCCTGGAAGATGCTGCTCTCGCCGCGCGCCGGCTACATCAACCGGTTGTTCATGGACGTGCTCGGCTTCGACGGGCCGATCTTCGACATCTACACCTACGCCGGGATCATTATCGTCGAGACGATGTACCTGTTCCCGTTCGTCTTCATCCAGGTCAGCGGTGCGCTGGAACGGATGGACCCGACGCTGGAGGAATCGGCGCGGATTTCGGGGGCGGATCTCTTCACCATCACCCGCAAGATCACCATTCCGCTGGTGCTGCCTTCGATCCTCTCCGGTGCCCTGCTGATCATGCTCTACTCGATGGCACACTTCGGGACGGTGGCCGTGCTCGGCGTCGAAACCGGCATCTACAACATCCCGGTGCTGATCTATGAAAAGATTCACCAGAGCGCAGGCAGCTTCGACTCGATCCGCACGGCGACCGTGCTGGCCACGGTGCTCGTGCTCACCGCCGCACTGATCATGTGGATGCAGAACCGCGTGCTGGCCAAGGGGAAATACCAGATCATCGCCGGCAAGAGCTTCAGACCCACCGAGCTCAAGTTGCGCGGGCTGCGCGTGCCGATGCTGATACTGTGCATCGTCTATATCGGGCTGACCATCGTCCTGCCCACCGCCACCATTTTCCTCGTCGGCGGCCTGAAAACGTACGGTCTGTCCTTTACGCTGGAGAACCTGACCTGGGCGAACTACAACCACATCCTCTTCGAGTGGGATCTCACCCGCGACTCGATCTGGAACAGTATCAGCCTGGGTCTGGCTTCGGCGCTGATCACCATGTTTGCCGGCGTGATCATCTCCTACGTTATCGTCAAGATGAAGGTACGGGGCAAGGGCTTCCTGGAGTTCCTCGGCATGCTGCCGTTCTCGGTGCCGGGGTCGGTGATCGCATTGGGCGTCATTCTGGCCTGGAGCGGAAAATTCGGGATCAACATCTATAACACCGTGTGGATCATCCTGGTCGCCTACATCGCCCGCTACATGGCTTTCTCGCTCAAGGCGAACTCGGCGGCCCTGGAGCAGGTGCATGACTCGCTGGTCGAGGCGGCGCGGGCTTCCGGCGCCAGCATGGCGCAAGCGCTGCGCGACGTCGTCGTGCCGCTGGTGCGTCCGGGCATGGTCGCCGCCTTCTTCCTGATCTTCCTGCCGGC
>DBMG01000003.1 GCA_002304785.1 Candidatus Accumulibacter sp. UBA704
GCCTCGCGGAGCATCGGCAGGGTGCGGGCCACGGCGCTTTCCGTGGTCTCGTTGCCCATCGGCAGGCTGACGCTGATCGATCCGAAAACCACGCCTTCGTGGGAGCGAATGGGAACGGCGATGCCCCGGACCCGTTGGGCGATCTGCTGCTCCAGCAGCGCGTAACCATTGGTGCGGGCATTGTTGATCAGTTGCCGGACAGCTTCCTCGGTAGTGGCGGTGAACGGCGAATAAGGGATGAACTTGCGCCCGGTGAGCCATTTGTCGACCTCTTCCGGCGTATAGGTGGACAGGATGGCAATGCCCGCCGATGAAAGGTTGGCGGGAATTCTCGCGCCGAGTACGTAACCGACGTTCTGCACCAGATTGGAGCCGTCACGTGCCACGAACACGATGTCGTTCTCGTCCATGACGGCGAAATAGGCCGCGCCCCCGAGCGCCAGACTGAGCCGCTGCAGGTAGGGTTGCACGGCTCGCGGCAGTTTCGCTGAGTCGAAATACGACCAGCCCAATCGAAGCACGCGGGGCGTCAGCCAGAATAGATGCCCATCGCTCTCGACATAACCGAGGTGTTCCAGAGTGCGCAGATAGCGCCGTGTCGCCGTGCGCGTGATTCCGGTGCGTCGCGCTGCCGTCGAGGCGGTGAGCCGCGGATGCGTGTCGTTAAAGGCTTCGATGATCTGCAGCCCTTTCTCCAAGCCGGCGATCCAGTCCTTCTTGTTGATCGGAGGTTTGTCGCTGCTCATGGCCGCTCCTGTTCCGCGCGATTGTCAAACGTCATTGCGCGATTGTCGCGCGGAAGCGTGGCGCAGTCAATCGACGTCGCCGCCGCTTGAGCCTAGTATGTGCCGGTGATTTCGATAGTCGGGCATTCAACCCGCACAGAAGAAAATAGGATGAGCAAACCGAGAGCAAGGTGAGTCACGAGAGAGTGTTTATCGGCCGTTTTTCGTGGCCGACCAGGATGATGAAATCGGTGATTGAGCATGTGCTCCATTGTCGTAGTTCGATATGGCCGATACCGGCCAGGCCTGAGGGCGCGTAGGGTCCAGTTGATTCCAAAAACGCAAAAACATGTGATGAATCATTGTTTGTGACTAGGCGTAAACCCTGTGAAAATAGGAATCGATCATATCGTGAAGCAAGTGTGTTCCGGCGTTGTTGATTAATTGGCATCAAGTTTCATTTTGTTCTGTAGAACCGGGTTTCAGTCCATAGGCATGAGTGTCGTTGGTGAGCGCTTGTCTCCCGGACCCGGATCTCGTAGGCAAAGCGAAAGGATTGGCCGGGTATAGTTGGGTACGCCGCTGGCTTGAGTGATGAATTGTCTGTATTTCCAACCTGCTGTCTTTTCCCGCAATTTGTTTTTCCAACATTTTAGAACCAAGGAGAAATGAGAACATGACTACACAATCATCCAAGATCATCTGGACCAAGATTGACGAAGCGCCGGCGCTGGCAACCTATTCGTTCCTGCCGATCGTTCAGGCCTTTACCAAGGGCTCGGGGGTCGAGGTTGAGACGAGCGATATCTCCCTGGCCGGCCGCATCATCGCCAGTTTTCCGGAGCGTCTGAGCGAAGCGCAACGCATCCCCGACAACCTGACCCAGCTCGGCGAACTGACGCTCAAGCCGGAGGCGAATATCATCAAGCTGCCGAACGTCAGCGCCTCGGTGCCGCAGTTGAACGCCGCCATCAAGGAGCTGCAAGGCAAGGGCTACAACGTACCGGACTACCCCGAAAATCCGCAGACGGAAGAAGAGAAGGAAATCCAGGCGCGTTATTCAAAGGTTCTCGGCTCTGCGGTCAACCCGGTACTGCGCGAAGGCAACTCGGACCGCCGTGCTCCACTCTCCGTGAAGAATTTCACCCGCAAGAACCCGCACAAACTGGGTGCCTGGACTGCCGACTCGAAGGCCGAGGTGGCGTTCATGTCGGGCGGTGATTTCTATGGCAACGAAAAATCGGTTGTCATGGATTCTGCCGGTGAGCTCAAGATCGAACTGGTTGCCAAGGATGGCACGGTCAAGGTGCTCAAGGACAAGCTGAAGGTGTCCGCCGGCGAGATCGTCGATGGCACATTCATGAGCAAGAAGGCGCTGCGTGCCTTCTACGCCGAACAGATCGAAAAGGCCAAGAAGGAAGGACTGCTGCTGTCGCTGCACCTGAAGGCGACGATGATGAAGGTCTCTGACCCCGTCCTCTTCGGGCATGCCGTATCGGTGTTCTTTGGAGATGTTTTTGCCAAGCATGCGGAAACCTTCAAGCAGCTCGGCGTCAATCCGAACATGGGCCTCGGCGACCTTTACGCCAAGATCAGGAGCCTGCCGGATGCCAAACAGGCAGAGATCGAGGCCGACATCCAGGCCGAATACGCCAAGCGTCCAGCGCTGGCTATGGTCGACTCGGACAAGGGCATCACCAACCTGCACGTGCCGAGCGACATCATTGTCGACGCTTCGATGCCCGTGGTTGTCCGTGATTCCGGCAAGATGTGGAACAAGGAAGGCAAGCTGCAGGAAACTCTGGCCATGGTGCCGGACCGCTGTTACTCGCAGATGTACCAGGCCATGATCGAGGACTGCAAGAAGAACGGCGCCTACGATCCTGCGACCATGGGTTCCGTGCCCAACGTCGGCCTGATGGCGCAGAAGGCGGAAGAATACGGCTCGCATCCGACCACCTTCGTCATTCCCGCCGATGGCACGGTGCGTGTTGTGGATGCTGCCGGCAAGACCCTGATCGAGCATCAGGTCGAAGCGGGCGATATCTGGCGCATGTCCCGCGTCAAGGATATCCCGATCCAGGACTGGGTGAAGCTGGCGGTCAACCGCGCCCGGGCGACCGGTGCTCCCGCCGTATTCTGGCTGGATACGAAGCGTGCGCATGATGCCAACGTGATTGCCAAGGTCGAGAAGTACCTGAAGAATCACGATACCACCGGTCTGGAGATCAAGATCCTGGCGCCGGTTGATGCCATCAAGTATTCGGTCGAGCGTATCCGTCAGGGCAAGGACACCATCTCGGTGACTGGCAACGTGCTGCGCGACTATCTGACCGATTTGTTCCCGATTATCGAACTCGGCACCAGCGCCAAGATGCTGTCGATCGTTCCGCTGCTTGCCGGCGGCGGCCTGTTTGAAACCGGTGCGGGCGGCTCGGCGCCGAAGCATGTGCAGCAGTTCGTCAAGGAAGGCTACCTGCGCTGGGATTCGCTCGGCGAATTCTCGGCCCTCGGCGCCTCGCTGGAACACTTGGCGGTCAATTTTAAGAACCCGAAGGCGCAGGTGCTGGCCGACGCGCTGGACGTCGCTATCGCCAAGTTCCTCGACAACAACAAGTCGCCGGCGCGCAAGGTCGGCGAGATCGACAACCGTGGCAGCCATTTCTACCTTGCCCTTTATTGGGCCGAGGCGCTGGCGGCGCAGACCAAGGATGCCGAGCTGAAAGCCCGCTTTGCCAAGGTGGCCAAGGCCATGCAGGACAACGAGGCAAAGATCAACGACGAGTTGATCGGAGCGCAGGGCAAGCCGATGGATATCGGCGGCTACTACCTCCCGGACTTCGACAAGGCCTCCAAAGCCATGCGTCCGAGTGCTACCTTGAACGCCATCATTGATTCCCTCTGATTGATCGTTGGGCCAGTCAGTGTGATGTTGCGGGCAGGTTCATCGGTTCTCGACGCAGCGAACCGATGAACCACGAAATCAAGAATCATGGAGTGTGAACTATGCAAATACTGAAGAAAGGACAGGCGGGAACGATGCAGTCCAGTGACCTGATGGTCACCGTGGAACCCGCCGACGGACTGAGCATCGAGATCGAATCAACGGTCAAGAAGCAGTTCGAGCACCTGATCCGTGCCAGGCTGGAGGAAACGCTTGCGAAGCACGGCGTGAGTTCCGGGAAGATCAGCATCAGCGATCGTGGCGCGCTGGATTACGCCATCGAGGCGCGTCTCGAGGCGGCGCTGCAACGGGCAGGAGGGGTGTGATGGACAAGACTTACTGGTACAAGGAATACTCGCAGGGTCGCCGTTTCTTCCTGAAGATCCTGCCGGGGCAGACCCTGATGCAGAACATCAAGAGCCTGGTGGTCCAGGAGAAAATCAAGTCGGCCGTGATCCTGTCGGCTATCGGATCCATCCGCAATGTGCGCATCAACGGTATCAAGAGCGGGGCCAAGCTGCCAATCACACCTGCGCGTCTGACGCCGCACGAGTTGGAGGGGCCGCTGGAATTGCTCGGCCTGACCGGAAATATCGTGCCGGGAACCGATGGGCAACCGGATTGCCATTTGCATATCATGGCCGGCAAGGCGTCCGGGGATGTCGTAGGCGGTCAACTGGACGATGCAGAAGTGTTCGCTACCTGCGAAATCGTGTTGGTCGAGGTGATTCTCGAGGGGATCGAGCGCCACAAGTCCAAGTCCGGCGGGACATCCACCATCTACTTCGCGGAGGAATAACCATGGCCGATTACAAATTGCGCCGGTCGCTGCTTTACGTGCCGGGCAACATGCCGTCGATGTTGCAGAACATTCCGCTTTTCCAGTGCGACGCGGTCCAGATCGACCTGGAAGATGCCGTTCCCCTTTCGGAGAAGGATGCCGCCCGGATTCTGGTGCGCCGCTTCCTCGATAACTACAAGAACCGCAACAAGGAGATCCTCGTTCGCATCAACGGGCTCGATACCAAGTGGGCGCTGGATGATCTGAAAACCGTGCTGCCGGCTATCCCGGACGGCATCCGTCTGCCAAAGGCAGACAGTCCGGAGATCGTCGAACACCTCGACACCATGCTTACGGAGTACGAAGAAGAACTCGGGCTGCAAGTCGGGTTTTTCAAGATTCTGCCGTCGATCGAAACGGCGGAAGGCGTGCTCAATGCGCCGAAGACCGCCAAAGCGTCGACCCGCCTGATCGGCCTGGCGTTCGGTGCGGAAGACTACACCGCGACGATGGAGATCAACCGCACCAAGACGGGCGAGGAATTGTTCAACGCCCGCATGAACGTGCTGTGGGGCGCCAAGGCCGCCGGCATCCAGGCGATCGACTCGATTTTTGCCGACGTGAATGACATGGAGTCGCTGCGCAAGGAAACCGAACTGATCAAGAAACTTGGCTTTACCGGCAAGTGCATGATCAACCCGCGCCAGATCGACATCATTCATGACGTGTTTGCACCGAAGCAGGAAGAAGTCGACTACGCACTTGAGGTGATCGAGGCCATCAAACGCGCCCGCGAAATGGGCACCGGCGTCATCTCCCTGAAGGGCAAGATGATCGACCGCCCGGTCGTGGTGCGTGCTGCCCGCGTCCTGAATACCGCGCGTGCCCATGGCATGGTGGACGTTGTCATCAACGAGGAGGATATCAATGGTACGGAATAGTGTAGGCCGGCTGATCCCGGAAACATTCGCCGGCAAGAAGCTGATTCCCTACAGCGACCCGTGGTCGCTGCAGCCGCATGCCGAGCGTTCGACGCGCGCCATCCGGCGCATCACCCACAACGGCAGCAAACTCGTCGGCGGGCTGCGCGATGCGATTATCGCCTCGGGCTTGAAGGATGGCATGACCATCTCGACGCACCACAGCCTGCGCAACGGTGATTATCTGCTTAACGAGCTGGTCAAGGAAATCGATGCGCTGGGAATCCGCGACATCAAGATTGCCTCCAGTTCGGTGCACATCGTGCATGCTGAATTGATTCCTTACATTCGCAAGGGAACAATCACCGGCTTCGAGTGCGGCGTTAATGGTCTGATCGCCGAACAGGTGTCGAAGGGGGAACTGGATTGCCCGATCATCGTGCGCTCGCACGGTGGCCGTGCGCGTTCGCTGATCACCGGCGAAGTGCCGGTCGACGTTGCCTTCCTTGCCGCACCTTACTGCGACGAGTACGGTAACTTCAACGGCTTCTATGGCCCGTCCGCCTGCGGCAGCCTGGGATATGCCCTTGTCGACGCACAGCATGCCCACAAGGTCGTGGCGGTGACGGACAATCTGGTGCCTTTCCCGGCTGTTCCGGTCGGCATTCCTCAGTCGGTGGTTGATTTCGTCTGCCAGGTGCCGCGCCTCGGCGATCCGAAGAAGATCGTCTCTTCGACGACCAAGATCACTACCGACCCGATCGGCCTGCAGATCGCCAAGTACGCGGCGATGGTCATCGAGGCCACCGGATACGTCAAGGACGGCTTCTCGTTCCAGACCGGCACCGGTGGTATTTCGCTGGCCGTGGCCGAGCACGTGCGCAACATGATGCGCCGCGACAAGGTCAAGGGCAGCTTTGGCCTGGGCGGGATCACCGGCTACTTCGTCGACATGCTCGAAGAAGGGCTGTTCGAGGCGCTGTTCGACGTGCAATGTTTCGACCTCAAGGCGGTGCAGTCGATCGGCCGCAACCAGAAGCACGTCGAAATCACCGCCGGCACGTACGCCAACCCGTTCAACTGCGGCGCGACGGTCAATCGCCTCGACTGCGTCATCCTCAGCGCAACCGAAACCGACGTCAATTTCAACGTCAACGTCAACACCGAGTCGATGGGCTACCTGTTGCACAACACGGGTGGCCACTGCGATGCGGCGGCCGGCGCCAAGGTGTCGATCGTCGTTTGCCCGTCGATCCGTGGCCGTCTGCCGATGGTGCGCGACGAGGTGACCACGATCTCCACTCCGGGCGAGACCGTGGGCGTGATCGTCACCGAGCGCGGCATCGCGGTGAACGACAACCTGCCCGACCTCAAGGCGGAACTCATCAAGCGTGGCGCGCCGGTCAAGGATATCCGGCAACTGCGCGACGAGATCCAGGCGGTTACCGGTGTGCCTAAGCCCATCGAGTTCGAGGATAAGGTCGTTGCCCTGATCGAGTACCGTGACGGCTCCATCATCGACGTCATCCGCCAGGTCAAGCCGTAATTACCTGGAGGCGCGGGATAGCCGCCAGGATGCCCTAGCTCAGGCTCTGAGCAGCGGGCATCCGGCGACGCTGTTCCTGTCGCTGAATATTCCGGGGCCGGAAAAGACGCCTCCCGGAGCGGAGGCTCTTTTCTTCTGGATGCTGGATCAGCTTCCGGCCCATTTCGCGAATCTGGCCATCGAATGTGAAGCCAGCGATCTGCTGGGGCCTTACGCTATCCTCGGGATTAATGCGGATCCCATCGCGGTCAAGGAAGCCTGCATTCAACTCGAGGCCGAACACCCTTCGTCCAGGCTGATCGACCTGGATGTCTACGCGATCGACGGAATGCAGATCGACCGTGGGTGCCTTGGCCACGAAAGCCGTTCCTGCCTCGTCTGCGATCAGCGGGCGGTCGATTGCATTCGCACCAAGCGCCATTCGTTTGAAGAAACACTCTGCAAGGTCCATGAACTCCTCGCGCCATTCCGAACTTGAGAATCTGGCTCTCGCCTTGGCCCGGGGCGCCAGCATGGAACTCTACCTGACGCCGAAACCTGGCCTGGTCGACCTGATGGATAACGGGTCGCATCCCGACCTGTCCGTTCCGGTCATGGAACAATCCATCGGCATCGTCGCCGAATACCTCGGGGAAATAGCGGTTTCCCTGAAGTCGGACGAACCGTTCCCTCATCAGAAAGCCTTGGCGATCAGGGCAGAACAGCGGCTTTACGACGAACTCGGAACGAATACACACAAGGGTTACATCTTTCTGAGCGGCATGCTGCTGATTGCCCACCGCCACGCGGGAGCTTCGGATGAAGTCTCGGTCCGGAAATCGTTGTCCTCGATTTCGGAAGCGTTTTTCATGACATCCGGGAAAAATAACACCAACGGGGAAAAGGCCAGAAAGAACTTCAACACCGGTGGAATCGTCCGTGAGGCGATTGATGGCTATCCCTCCTTGTTCGAGGAGGCGTTGCCCGCCTTCCGGCGATCACTGGAACTGCGCGGGTGCATCACGACGGCATCCTTCGCGATGATGGCTCGCCTGATGCAGACCGTCGATGATACGACCACGCTGCATCGCGCCGGTCCGCGGGGGCTGGAGCGCGTGCGGCGGGATGGCCGCCTGTTGGAGCGGATCCTCGCCGAAGGAGGCGAGTTCATTCCCTTCCTGGAAGAACTGAACCACCAGTACAAGCGCCTGAATCTCACCATCGGCGGTGTGGCCGACATGCTCGGCATCGCGTTTGGTTGCCTGCTGGCCAGCGGCGATATCCCTTCGGACGATGACGTGCCCGCAGAGCGGGTGAGTACCCAACCGTCGCAGGCTGTGGTCGAACTGGCGGGGCAGTGACGATCGGGGCGATCGCTAAGTCGGGGGAAGTCGCTGGGGCAGAGCGCTGTTCCTTCGGTTCTTGAGAACGGTACGCAGCGACTGGGCGGCTTCGCGAATGACCGTCTCCGTGGTTTTCCAGTCGATGCAGGGGTCGGTAATCGAACATCCGTACGTCAATTGCCGCCGATTGGAGGGAATCGGCTGTCTGCCTACAAGTAAGTTGGATTCAAGCATGACGCCGACCAGAGAGCGATTGCCCTTCTGGATTTGATTGGTGACGTTGGCGAGAACGGCCTCCTGCAACTCGGGCCGGCCGTAGCTGTTGGCATGGGAACAATCGACAACGATGTTTTCTGGCAGACCGGCCGCACGCAGGGCCTGCTCGGCATTACGAACGTTGACGGGGTCGTAGTTCGGACTCCCTTTTCCCCCGCGCAGGACCAGATGGCCATGGTGATTGCCCTGGGTATGAACTACGCAGGGGTGACCATGATTGTCGATGGTGACGAACCGGTGTCCCTGCCTCGTTGCCCGAATGGCGTTGATCGCGCTTTCCAGTTTTCCGTCGATTCCGTTCTTGAATGCCACTGGTGTCGCGAGGCCCGATGCGATCTCGCGGTGAATCTGCGATTCGATTGAATGGACGCCGAAAATCGTCCAGGTGATCAAGTCGCCGTAGTATTGCTGCAACAGGGGGCTGACGGCTTCGGTAGCCATGGGCAGCCCAAGCTTATTGACGTCGCGAAGAAAGGTCCGTGCCTTCTTCAGTCCTTTGGTGATATCGAACGACTCGTTCAGATCGGGGTCGTTGATGTAGCCCTTCCAACCGGTGGTCGTAAGGGACTTTTCAAGGAAGACGCGCATGACCAGGAAGAGCGTTGAACTGACCTCATCCGCCAGACTCCTGAGGCGCTGCGCGTACTCCAATCCTGCAACCGGGTCATGGATCGTACATGGGCCGACCACGACCATCAGGCGATGATCCGTGCGATCGAGAATTCCTCGAACCGTTTCGCGCCCGGTCTCGACGCAACGCACCGCTTCCGGGGGAAGAGGGCGTGCGCTCTGAACCTCGAATGGCGTTGCTGCAGGGCTGCTTTTCCCCGTGTTTGCCGCGGCTTGAGGCGAGTTGCGAATTGTCATAAGCGCAGAAAAAAACGGAAGTTCGAATTGCGTTGGCAGCGTCGCCGGCGTCGTGATTTTAACGTCTCCGACCACGCCGACTACGCTGCGCCCAAGACGGCAGGAGGCCGTGTCGCGCGAATCCTTGACTTATTTTGTCCCGGCTGCAAGAGCCGCCGGCTCAAGCCCCTGTTTCTGGATGATCGGGTAGGCTTCCGGCGAGGTCAGGAACGTCACCAGTTGTTGGGCCGCCACGGGTTCTTTCGATGCCTTGGCGACGCCCACCGAGAATACCGTCACCTTCTGATACGGTACCGGAATCGGGCCCACGAAATCGACGCCAGGAATCGGCAGCAACTCGCTGACCTGCTGGAAGCCGATTTCCAGATCGCCGCGCGCCACCCAGGTGGCGACACGATCCTTCACGATTTCCTTGGCCTTGCTCATGATCTGGCCGTCGGCGCCAATCCTTGGAAACACCTCCTTCGAGAGATGTGCGCCGCTGGCGCTCGCCGAGTAGCCGATGGACTTGGCATCCAGCAGAGCTTTTTCAAAAGCCTCGCGGGTGCTGATGTCGGGCTTCGGCTGCCCGGCCCGGACGACCATGCCAATCTTGGAATGCACGAGGTCGACCCGGCTGCCTGACACCGCCAGGTTCTGCTCGATCAGCTTGTCGAGTTCTGTGCCGGCCATCATGAGCAGATCAGCCGTCTCACCGCGCTGAATCCGCGCCGGAATGGCTGTTGGGGATGAACCCATCGAAGAACCGGAGATGAGGATGACCTTGTGGCCGCTTGTCTTCTCGAATACCGGGGCCAGTTCCTCCATTGCGGAGTAGAAGCCGCCGGACGACATGACGACAATATCGGCCGCCCGGGCATTCCCTACCAACAACAGGCTGGCGAGCATTACAAAGGGGATGGTGACAACACAGGGAAAGCGCATGGATGGACCTCCGGGAAAGAATAAAAAAAAGCCACCAAGGACACCGCGCGTGGTCAGGGAAAGCCCTGCTGTCGGCGTGATGTGCCTGGTGGTGGATCGCAATCTTGTGTGCCTTGATTCCTTTCGTCCGTGCGAAAGGATTGGATTACGCCTTTCCTTTCTTCAACTTCTTGCTCATCATCGGCCACAGGAACGTCAGGGCGGCGACCGTAAGAACCAGTACCGACACCGGTCGGGTGAAGAATCCCATGCCGCTGCCGTCGCCGATGATGATCTGCTTGCGCAAGGAGTTCTCGATGATCTCGCCAAGAATCAGGCCAAGAATCACGGCGGCGTTGGAGTACTTGAACTTGTCAAAGAAATAGCCGACGAGGCCGAAAATAAACATGATCAGGACGTCGTAAAAGCTGTTCTTGAGCGAGTAGGCGCCGACCACGCCGAGCGTGACGATCAGCGAACCGAGCAGCGGGTAGGGCAGCTTCAGGATGTGTCCGAACTGGCTGGTGACGAATCGTCCGCCCACGAACAGCAGCAGCGCGGCAGTGATCAGGGCCAGGAAGATGGCGTTGAGCATGATCGGCTGCTCGCGGAGGAGCATCGGTCCGGGCGTTATGCCGATGATCAGGAAGGCGGCCATGATGACGGCGGCAACCGGGCTGCCCGGGATGCCGAGCGTCAGCGTGGGGACCATTGAGCCGCCGACGGCCGCGTTGTGGGAACACTCCGGCGCGATGATTCCGCGCGGATTGCCTTCGCCGAACTTCGGATTGGCGTTTTCGTCCTGGGCTTCCGATCCGTAGGCGATCAGGCTGGCAATCGAACCGCCCGCGGCGGGGATGATGCCGATGATCGTCCCGATGACCGATCCCCGGATGAAGCTGGACCACATCTTGGCCATCTCGGAGAATTTCAGCAGCTTGATCTTGACCTTCTGCTCGGTGCGCAGCGAGGTATCGACGTGACGGTACTCCTCGATGTTCTTGTAGACCTCCGCCACCGCAAACGCGCCGATCATGACCGAAATGTAGTTGATGCCGTTGAGCAGCGACGGCTGTTCGAAGGCAAAGCGCTCGACGCCATTGATGCTGTCGATTCCGATCGTGCCGATCATCAGGCCGATCATCACGGAGACGACTGCCTTAACCTGGTTCTTGGCGCCGATGCTGGTAATACAACTCAGGCCGATCAGGCCCAGACCGAAGTATTCGGCGCTCTGAAAGGACAGCGCGGCCTGCGCCAGCATGGGGGACGCCAGAAGCATGACAAAGGCCGAGAAGATGGTGCCGAACGAAGACGACGTGACCGCCAGTCCCAGCGCCTCACCGGCCTTGCCCTTCTGCGCCATCGGATAGCCGTCGAACGTGGTTGCCACGGCCTCCGGAGTGCCAGGGGTCTTGAGCAGGATCGACGAGATAGAGCCGCCCGAGGAGCCACCGACATAGCAGGACACCATGAGGACGATGGCCATGATCGGATCCATCGAATAGGTGAACGGCAGTAGAAGAATGATGGCCATCGAGGTGCTCAGGCCAGGGAGCGCGCCGCATACCATGCCGAAAAGCACGCCGATGCTGACCAGCAGCAAGGTCATCGGGTTGTAGACGGCGGCCAGGGATTGAATGATGATATCCATTGACTGATTTCCTTCGCTCAGTAGATCAGGTAGCTCAGATCGCGGAAGAACTCCACCCCGCGTGGCAGCGGCACATAGAACACGATCCCGAATACGACCGTCATGACGGCGGTGGTGACGCACGAAAAGACGGCGAGTACGACTGGCTTGCGGTACCCCATGGAAAGCGGCGCTACCACCAGATAGGCAAAAGTGGCCAGCACGAACCCGATGACGTCGAGCAAGCCAACGTAGGCGCCAAGCACCAGCACGTTGATGAACACCATGCGCCCATCGATGGAGCGCAGGTTCAGCATCGGGATATCCACCTTGCGCTTTTCCTTGATGGTGTGGATGGTGATCATCGCCAGCCCGATCAGGGCGATGATGCCGATGACGATCGGAAAGCCACCGGCACCGAGCACGTCCGCCGGATTATCCGTTGCCGGGAGTTGTATCGCTTGCGCCAGATAGAACAGGACGCCCAGCCCGATGAGTATGTTGAATGCGATTTCAATTGCCATGAAATGACGACCCCTGTTGAACTGTCAGATTGGCACGACCGAGGGGGGAAACCGGCCCCCCGTGTCGTTCTTAGTTGTCGGAATCCTGATGCTATTTCTGTTTGACCAGTCCAAGTTCCGAAAAGACCTTGTAGTAGCCATCGAACTCGGAATCCCACGACTTGCGGAAATCGTCCGCCTTCATGTAGCCGGGAACGAGGTTGGTCATTTCCTTCTTCTCCATTTCCTTGTAGGCCGGATCGTCGTAGGCTTTCTGGAATGCCTCGATGAGGATCTTCTTGACCGGTTCAGGCGTTCCCTTCTTGACCACGAATCCGCGCCACGATCCTTGGGTGAAATTGATCTTCTTCTCGACAGAGCTGGGCACATCCTTCAGCGCCGGGACGTCGAGGCGCTTGTCGTTGAGCACCACCAGCGGCCGTACGTCGCCGCCGGACATCAGGCTCATGAACGAGATCAGCTTGTCCTGATACACGTCCAGTTCGCCGCCGAGTACGGCCGCCTTGAGTTCGGAGCCGGATTTGTAGGGAACATAGGTCCACTGGATGCCTGCGGCCCTGGCAAAACCGTTGGCGATGTAATCGTCGAGTCCGCCGGGCGACAAACCGCCGATCTTCAGCTTCTTCGGGTTGGCCTTGGCGAAGGCGATCACGTCGTCGAGCGTCTTGTAGTTGCTTTTGGCCGATACGCCGAAGAGGACCACATCGGACTGCACTTTCATGATCGGCTCGAATTCCTTGCGGAACTTGACCGAACTCTTGTTCTGAGCCTCGACGATCAGCAGCGACGGGGTGATTTCGAGAACGGTATAGCCGTCGGCCGGTGCGCCGAACGCATGCAACAAGCCTTCGATGGTGCCGGCGCCGCCCTTGTTGACGGCGACCAGCGGCTTGCCGAGGTATTTTTCAACGATCTGCGAGTACTGGCGGGCAAAGATGTCACTCGCGCCGCCTACGCCGAACGGGATGACCATCTCGACCGGGCGCTTCGGGTAATTCTGCGCCGCCGCGCCGCCGCTCAACGTCGCCAGGATTGTTGCGGCCATGGCCGCGACGATGATTCGTGCCTTCATTGTTTGCTCCTCCTCACTAAAAAACGATAAACCCTTGTCCTTCGGGCGGTTTGACTTACTGGTACGCCTTGCGTGATACGTAGACTTGTCCATCCATGATCGGCCGGGCTGTGCGGCAGACGCCCGCCTGAAGGAGCGTCCATCCTGTTTCTGCGGTGTTCTTGACGTCGACGAATACTTCCAGTATTCCGGACGGGTGGCCGATACACACTTCGCCCTTGCCCTTGGCCTCCGGCGAGCAGACTTCGCTGACCACGGTACCTTCGATCATCGCCGCCGCGGCGATGCAGATCCCACCGGTGACCGCGTAGGTCTTGTGCATTTCGGCCATGGCCTTGGTGCGCGCAACAAGATCCACTTCTCCGGCGGTGATGACATTGCCCTCGCTGGTCGGGTAGTCCTGCGCTGGCGCTACGAAAGCGACCTTGGGAACGGCGGGGCCGACCTGCTCGACGCTTGCCGCGAGGCCCATCATCACGCCAGCGCGCACGCGAATCTCTTCCATGATCTCAAGTATCCCCGGGTTGGTGTCGCAGTCGGCCGGAAGCTCCTTCCCAGTCAAGCCGATATCGGAGGCTTTTACAAATACGGAGGGGTTGGCTGCGTCGACGAGGCTCACCTGGACAACTCGTCCGTCCTTCAGAGTCATCGTGTCCCGCACGCTGCCGGTGGGCAGGAGCCGGCCGGTCTTCGATCCGGCGGAATTCGGGAAATTCATCACGATCTTGGCGCCGTGTCCGGGAACTCCGGCGATGGCGTAGTCGCCGTCGAAAACTACATCGCCGTCCTTGACCGGGATCATCGCCTCGATGATCTTGCTCGTATTGGTGTTGAAGATCACCACCTTGGTGACTGGCTCTACTGCTTTGACGAGGCCCTGCCGGATGGCGTAGACGCCCACGCCGGAAGAAATGTTGCCGCAGTTGCCATCATAGTCGACGACCGCCTCCTTGATTCCCACGTAGCCGAAGGTATAGTCGATATCCACTCCCGGACGGCTCGACGGCGCGAGCAATGCGACTTTGCTGGTCAATGGGTCGGCGCCACCCATGCCGTTGATCTGGCGAATGTCCGGGCTGCCGTACATGTCAAGAATGACTTTGTCGCGGATCGCCGGATCCTCCGGCAAGTCCTTGACCATGAGGTAAACGCCCTTGCTTGTGCCGCCCCGCATATAGACTGCGGGAATCTTGATGAACTCCTTCGACATGGTCTGCTCCGAAAGCTGTGGCTTGTCTGGTGAAAGCGGATTCCGACGGAATTCGCGTTTCTTGAGGCCATGGTAGGGGTTTTTTTTTCTGGATAGAAATGCAATAAATTCTCCGATTATTGCGAATCGGGAATATATTACGTACTCGCTGGCTGGGCTTGTTCGTCACCGAGTTGCAGGGTCTGAAAACAACGGGAGCGGTGGTCAATGAAGATCGATTTCGACGGAATTCAGGCGTTCGTCGTCATTGCCGAACTGGGGGGGTTCAGCAAGGCCGCGGAACACCTCCATCTGACACAGACGGCACTGACGCGCCGAATCCAGAAGCTGGAGTCATATCTGGGGCTCAAACTCCTTGACCGCACCACGCGCTACGTGGAACTGACTGCGGTCGGGCGTGACTTTCTGCCACAGGCCCGGGCTATCGTCAGCGAGGTGACCCGGTCCATCGAGGGGCTGAAGGACATGTCCCGGCTTTCGCATGGCAGCTTCACGCTGGCGTGCGTCCCGACGATGGCCGCGCATATCCTTCCCGAGTTCATCAGCAAGTACGCGGAGATCTGCCCCGGAAACCGCATCCGCCTGCTCGATGGAACGTCCTACGAGGTCAGAAACGCGCTCCTGAACAACTTTGCCGAACTCGGGATTTGCATTCAGGGGGAGCACAATCCGGAACTCGCCGAAATTCACCTGTTCGACGACCGGCTGATGTTCTTCTGCCGCGACTCGCATCCATTCAGCAACCGACGTTCGGTGACCTGGTCCGACATGAGCGAAGCCGATCTCATTGTGGTCAGCAACATGATGGCGACCCGCGTGGTCATGGACTACCAACTGGCCAAGAAAGGCATCCGGCTCAACGGTGCCTACGAGGTGCAGCATCACGCGACGGCCATCAGCCTCGTGGCCGCCGGAGTCGGTTGCGCGATTCTGCCGGCCTCGACACTCGAGGAGGGGGATCGCCAGGGAGTCCGGCGAATTCCGCTTGTCAGCCCGGTAGTGACCCGGAAGGTGGTCCTGAGCCGGCGCAAGAAGAGCACGCTTTCTCCGGCGGCCAACGCCTTTTTCAATCTCTTGCGGAATTTTTCGTTCAAGGTCTGACGGCGGGTTGATACAAATTCTTACAAATTTGTGGATGCGGACAAAACCCGCGTTACAACTCGGGATCAGACTTCAGTCGTGTGTCTGCGGTTCGGCGGAGGTTTCATGATCTTTCGAGTCCGGGCACAATGGAAATGATATTGACGGAGCGGGGAGGATGGCCGTGCGGCGGTTGATCAAGCGGACGACGAGTGCAATCGGCATCTTGCTGGTGGGCGTTCTTGCGATGCCTGTGGCGCACGCGGGTCCGTGGAATTCCGGTCCATCGGTCCGGGAGGGTGGTCGCCAGGAGAGTCTCCAAGGGCAGAAGGGAAGCCGGCCGAGCGAAGATGGTCGCCAGTACTTACGGCGAGAGGAAGGACGCGACGCGCAGCGAGCGCAGCGCATGTCTCCCGAAGAGCGGCAGCAACTGCGACGTGACATCAAGGATGCTGGGCGGGAGGTGTATCGGCCTCGCCGCTAAGCAACCGGCCGGCAAGTTCCTTTCTGCAGATGCGATAAAAGCCAGACATGCTGTCTGGCTTTTTCGTTGTGATAGAAGACCGATCAGGCTTGCTTGCTGACCAGCGCCTCTTCTTCCGCAATTGCTTCCTTGTTGGGACGGATGCGCAGGAAGAAGACCACGGTTGATACCAGGGTGAAGGCAATCCCGATGGTGGTGGCCGTGTTCATCGGCAATCCGAATCCGATCTTGGCATTGGCGATAAAGGCTACGACGATCGTAGTCATGACAATCGCCGGTACCGTGCATACCCAGTGGAACTTGTTGTGCCGTACCAGATAAGCTGCCGCCGCCCACAGCATTACCGCTGCCACCGTCTGGTTGGCCCAGCCGAAATACCGCCAGATTACGTCGAAGTCCGACTTCGATACGAAATAGCCGATGACGAACAGCGGTACCGATATGATCAGGCGTTTGTCGAAGTCCTTCTGTGGCATCTTGATGAACTCGGCGATGATCAGACGCGCCGCGCGGAAAGCCGTATCACCGGACGTGATCGGCAGCACCACGACGCCGAGGACGGCAAGGAACCCGCCCAATCCGCCAAGCAGCGTCGTCGACACTTCATGGACGACCTTGGCCGGTCCGCCCGCCGCGAGAACGGCGTTCATCGCTGCCGGGGTTTCATAGAAGGTCAGTCCGAGCGTGCACCAGATCAGGGCAATGATGCCTTCGCCGATCATCGCGCCGTAGAATACGAAACGGCCGTTTTTCTCGTTCTGGATGCAACGGGCCATCAGCGGCGACTGGGTCGAGTGGAACCCGGAGATGGCGCCGCAGGCGATGGTGATGAAAATCAGCGGCCAGATCGGGAGTGCTTTCGGATGCAGATTGGTGAAGAGGTTTTCAATGCCGCCAGCAGCAATGAAGAACGTCTTGCCGCTGTAGATCAGGCCGATGATCAGGCCGAATGACATGAACAGCAGGAGGCCACCGAAGAAGGGATAGAGGCGCCCGATGATCTTGTCGATGGGCATGATCGTGGCCAGGATATAGTAGGCGAAGATGATCGCTGTCCAGATCCAGACCTCCATGTTGGTCAGGGAACCGAGCAGCTTGGCCGGGCCGAGAACGAATACGACGCCGACCAGCAACAGCAGGATCACGGCGAAGACGTTCATGGTCTGCTTCATGACAGCGCCAAGCTGTTTCCCGACAATGTTGGGAACTGACGCGCCGTTCTGGCGAACGCTTAGCATGCCCGAGAAGTAGTCATGCACCGCGCCGGCAAATATGCAGCCGACGACGATCCAGAGCATGGCGATGGGGCCGTAAAGTGCGCCGAGGATCGGTCCGAAAACCGGACCGAGTCCGGCGATGTTCAGCAGTTGAACCAGCCATACCTTGGCGTTCGACATCGGGACGTAATCGACCCCGTCCTGGGAAACATAGGCGGGTGTCTTCAGAGCCTCTTTCGGGTCGAAGATGCGTTCGATGAGGACGCCGTAGGTGAAGTACCCCCCTATCAGCAAAGCAACGCAGAGAAAGAACCAGATCATGATTGCCCCCCTTTTTTCAAAATTATGGAGAACCCAGTATAGACACGATTCCGGACAAGACAACCAGGGAGTGTTGGTGCCGCGTCGGCCTTTTCGGGGCGCAAAAAAAACGCAACCAGCCATCGGGCTGGTTGCGTTCTGGTGACGCTTGTCTTTCAGGCGATCAGTTGTGTGTCTCACCCACCAGCGAAAGCACCTTGTCTCCGTGTTGATCGGTAACCAAACTGTCGATCTTCAGCAACTCGCTCCAACGGCGGAAGGCAGCGATGAAGACGATGGTGATCAGCACCATCAGGACGATCGACATGGTGGTCAGCAGGTACAGTTGCTTGGGCATGAAGTTGTTGACCACGTTCAGGTAGCCGGCCCACATGACGGTCGGCCAGACCAGCAGTCCCGGTACGGCGGTCGTCCAGGCGTATTTGGCTTTGCCCAAGCGGATCAGCATGGTGGTGCCGACGATCAGCGCGCAGGAGGCGAGCAACTGGTTGGCCATGCCGAACAGCGGCCAGATCGTGGAGATGTCACCGGTGTACACCAGATATCCCCAGGCGCTGGTGAATAGCACGCTGCAGATCACGACCCCGGGTGTCCAGGAATTATCGGCAAACGGCTTGTAGACACGGCCGAGCATTTCCTGCAACAGGTAGCGGCCGACGCGTGTGCCGGCATCGACGGCGGTCAGGATGAACACCGCTTCGAACATGATCGCGAAGTGGTACCAGTAGGCCATCATTCCCTTCATGAACGGGACGGAAGAGAAGATGTAGGCCATGCCGACGGCCAGCGACACGGCGCCGCCCGGACGTCCCTGCACCTGTTCGCCAACCTGCGCGGCGAGTTCGGGAAGATTGACCGGGGTGATGCCGAGCTTGGCGAAGGCGGCCGGAACGGCGTTGATCGCGAAGTAGTCGGCTGGAACCAGAACGCACGCGGCGATCAGGGCCATGATGGCCACGAAGCCTTCGGTCAGCATCGCGCCGTAACCGACGAACAGGATATCGCGCTCGTTGGCAATCATCTTCGGCGTGGTGCCCGAACCGATGATGGCGTGGAAGCCGGACAGGGCGCCGCAGGCGATGGTGATGAACAGGTACGGGAAGACTGCGCCGGGGATGACAGGGCCGCCGCCGAAGACATAGTTGGTGAACGCCGGCATCTTCAGTTCCGGATTGACGAACACGATGCCAAGCGCCAGGGCGGCGATCGTGCCGATCTTCAGGTAGGTCGACAGATAGTCGCGCGGCACCAGCAGGAACCACACCGGCAGCACAGAGGCGAAGAAACCATAAACCGGGATGATCACGGCCAGTTCCTTCTTCGAGAAGGTCAGCATCGCAGCCAGCGTCGGATTTTCAGCAACGTGAGGGCCGACGAGCAGCGAGATCGCCAGCAGGACCACGCCGATCATGCTGCCGCCCTTGATGTCGCCCGGGCGGATCTTCTGCATGTAGATGCCCATGATCATGGCGATGGGGATCGTGGCGAAGACGGTGAAGGTGCCCCATGGGCTGTTGAACATGGCGTTGACCACGGCGATGGAGAGGCCAGCCAGTGTCAGGATCAGGATGAACAGAATCGAGATCGAGGCGACCTTCCCGGCAGACTTGCCGATTTCCGACTCGGCGATCACCGAAAGGCTCTTGCCCTTGTGGCGTACCGAAGCGAACAGCACGACCATGTCGTGCACCGCGCCGGCCATCACGCAGCCGACCAGAATCCACAGTGCGCCCGGCATATAGCCGAACTGTGCTGCCAGAACCGGGCCAAGAAGCGGGCCGGCAGCGGCGATGGCGGCGAAGTGGTGACCGAACAGGACGAACTTGTTGGTTTTCAAGTAGTCCTTGCCGTCGGCCAGGGTGACGGCAGGTGTCTCGCGTTCCGCCTTCAAGGCCAGGACCTTGTTGGCCAGGAACATGCCGTAGACGCGGTAGGCAATGGCGAAAACGCATGCCGCCGCGAAGATCAATGTTAGTGAATGCATGGATTCCCCTCCGGTTGGTTTTCAATCCGATCCCCGCGCGTGCCGACGGCACAGCGCATGCGATCGCGGCGTGAATGTAGCCCCGCTGGTTCGGCGGGGGGATGGAATCTGGCGAGCGGTCGGATGCAGGGTTAAACGGTGGAGATTGGCGGCGAGCGGTCGCCAGTTTTGTCCCTGATAACAAATAAGAAGACGGCGATCCCGTTCCCGGTATCGCCGCTTGCTGTCGGAGTCGAAAGAGTTTGTCGAACTAGGCAATCAACAGCCGGTCTTTCAACTCGCGCAGGTGGCGGCGGCTGACGGGGATCTTCTTGCCGCTATGCGTGAGGATTTCGGCGGCGCCGTTTTCCTGCAGCAGGATTTCGTGAATCCGGTCCGGGTTGACCAGATATTGCCGATGGCAGCGGATGAGGGGAGTTCTTTCCTGGAGAAGTTTTAATGTCAGTTCGGTCATGCCCTGCTTGTCCGCACCGACCACTTGCACTCCGCTGATGTCGGTGTGTACGTATTCGACGTCGCTGATCGGGATCAGGAATATCCGGTTGCGCCCGCAGCATGGGATGCGGGGGAGCATCTCGGTCACGCCGGGGAGTTGCCTGAACGAGGGGCAGGCTCCCGAACGCAGCCATTCGAGGGTTTTTTCGAGCCGTTGCGGATCGACCGGCTTCAGCAGATAGTCGACGGCGTGTTCCTCGAATGCCTTCAGCGCGTGCTCGTCATACGCGGTGACGAAAACAATCCGGGGTAAGGCGCCGGGGTCGATCATGCCGACCATCTCAAGACCGCTGATGCGCGGCATCTGGATGTCCAGGAAGACTATGTCCGGGCGCAGGCGATGGATGGCCGAAAGGCCTTCGATAGCATTGGCGCATTCGCCCAGGACTTCAACGTCGGGAAAAGCGCCGAGCAGTGCCTTGAGCTCGTCGCGCGAGGGGGCTTCATCGTCGATGATCAGGGCGGTCAGCATGTGACGAGTTCCTCCTCTGCCGGCAACCGGATGGCCACGCGTGTCCATTGGTCGGGCTCGCAGCTCACTTCGATTCCATACGCTTCGCCATGGCGGATCTTGATGCGCCGATCGACGAGGTTCATGCCCATGCCGCCACTCTCCGGCGAAGGTTTGTACAGCCCGGCGCTGTCTTCCACGACGATAGCCAGCTGATCGCTCTCGCGTCTGGCGCTGATGGCTATCCTGCCTGGCTCGATCATCTGCGAGACGCCGTATTTGATGGCGTTTTCGACGATTGGCTGCAGGGTGAAGGCGGGTAGTCGCAGGTTCAGCAAATCTTCGGGAATATCGATGTCGACGTCCAGGCGCCCGGCAAAGCGCGCCAGTTCGATGCGCAGGTAGGCATCGACATGCTCGATCTCGTCCTTCAGCGTTGCCTCGGTGCCCGAGCGCTTGAGGCTCTTGCGGAAGAATGTCGACAAATCCTGGACGATCTGGCGGGCCGCCTCCGGTTCCCGTCGGATAACGGCGGCCAACGTGTTCAGCGCATTGAAGAGGAAGTGCGGGTTGATCTGCGCCTGCAGGAGTTTGATCTCCGTCTGGGCCAGGAGGCGTTTCTGTTCCTCGATCTTTCCGGCCAGGATCTGATTGGACAGAAGCCGGGCGATGCCTTCTCCGAGCGTTCGGTTGATGGAAGAAAAGAACTTGTTTTTCGGTTCATAGAGCTTGATCGTTCCGAACACCCGGTTGCCTTC
Source organism: Candidatus Accumulibacter sp. UBA704 (assembly GCA_002304785.1). GTDB lineage: Bacteria > Pseudomonadota > Gammaproteobacteria > Burkholderiales > Rhodocyclaceae > Propionivibrio. The sequence goes on from DBMG01000003.1 coordinate 21,514, forward strand.
TCCGCGTAGCGGGATGACCAGCGACGAACCGAGCTTGCAGTCCTTGGAGACGGAGCAGCGGTAAGTGACGTCGACGCCGTCGGCGTAGACCACTTCGTTGTTGTTGATGGCCTGGAACGTGTGTTGCGACGAAATCGGCGTACCGGGAATATGGTGGTCTGCGCCGATACCGACAAAGCCCAACAGCCTTTCGCAGTCAGTGATGGCCACCGCGCCTACCCCGGTCTCTTCCTGGATGATCTTGGCCATGCGGCTGCAGTTCTTCTGGTCGAATCCCTGCATCAGGACTCCGACGGAACGTTCCGCGATGCGCAGGGCTTTGGCGGAAAAGGCGATCGAGTACTTTTCGAGCGTCGCCCGGCGGTCCAGGATCAGGCGCATGAACAGTGCGGCGCCGACGGCGTTCGAGAGAATCATCGGCAAGGCAATGTGCGCGACCAGCCGGGACGCTTGGTCGAACGGACGAGCCATGGCCAGGATGATCAACATCTGGGTGATCTCGGCGAATAGCGTCGTGCCCATGGCGATCATCGGGTGCAACAGGCGATCGGCGCGATGGCGGCGCAACAGGTAAATATGCAGCAGACCGCCAATGAGTCCTTCAACAGTGGTGGAGACGGCGCAGGCCGAGGCCGTGAACCCGCCCATGTGATAGCGGTGCAGTCCGCCGGTCAGGCCGACGGCCAGGCCCACGCCCGGCCCGCCGAGAATTCCTCCGAGCACTGCGCCGATTGCGCGGGTGTTGGCGATGGCTCCCTCGATCTGGAAACCGAGGTAGGTGCCCATGACGCAGAATCCGGAAAACACCAGGTAGCAGACGAGTTTGTCGGGCAGGCGCACGGTGACCTGCATCAGCGGCGCGAACAACGGGGTCTTGCTCAGCATGTAGGCAACAGCGAGGTAGACACACATCTGCTGCATCAGGCTACCGATCAGCGCAACGTGATTGATGTTCTCGAGCTCGAGCATGGCGGTCGTCCGGAAGCGGAGAGTGCAGATTCTACGTTCTTGCGGGAAAAACGGAAGTTGTCTCTTGCTTGCGCGGTTTTTTGGCGTCATCCTTATGAAAGCTCAGTTATGGAGCAAGAAATGCGGCGAGCAACTGTTAGTCTGCCGCGGATACACTGAGTGGAGGCGAAGCGATTTCGTTTGCATCGGTATCGGGCCTGACGGTCTTGATGCCATTTCGGGGATTCAAACAAGGAGAACGGGGTATGAAACTCTCTACACGTCTTGGGTTGATCGTCGGCTGTGCCGCGTTGGGCGCGCTGATCCTGGTGTTTATATCCCTGCAGACGATCCGTTCGTCGATGCTGGCCGACCGCCAGGAGCAGATCCGTTCGACGGTCAATCTGGCGGCGAAGCAGGTGGGCGTCTACGTGGCGCTGGAGAAGGCGGGCACGCTGAGCCGCGACGAGGCCCAGGCGCAAGCCAAGAGAGCCTTATCGGGATTGCGCGACGGCGACGATTACGTCTTTGCCAGGAACATGGAAGGGATGGTTCTGGTACATCCCGACTCGCGTCGTGAAGGCAAGGTGGATATGGGGGCCAAGGTTCCGGACGGGCGCACCCTGATGCAGGTCTATCTGGATTCTCTCAAGACAACGAATTTGTCGCAGGTGGAAATCCTGACCAAGCGCCCGACGGGAGAAGAATTGCTGCCCAAGATCAACGGTCTGGCCAAGGTTCCGGAATGGGACTGGATCATCGGTTACGGCCTGTTCGTTGACGACATCGACGAGGCGTACAAGGCCTACGCGTTGCGCTTCGGCCTGATTGCGCTGGTGATCTTTGCGGTGGTCATTGCTTTGGCGTATGTCATGGCCCGGCGCATCTACCGCACGCTTGGCGGAGAGCCGGAGGAAGCCGCGCGTCTGGCCGGCGCGATCGCCAACGGCGATCTGACCCAGCGCATCGAAAGCACCGGCGCGGCCGGCAGCCTGATGGAATCGATCAAGCAGATGCAAGGCAACTTGCACACGATCATCGGCCACATCCAGGAGAACGCCGGCAAGGTGGGCGAAGCCTCGACCAGCCTGTCCGGGCAGATGGAGCAGATCAACCAGGCCGCCAAGCATGCGGCCGATGCCGTCTCCTCGACCGCTGCCGCGATCGAGGAACTGGCCGTGAGCGTGGACCACATCTCGCAGAGTTCGCGCGAGACCGAAACCAACGCCACGCATGCGACACAGCTGGCACAGGAAGGTCAGGGCCTGGTGCAGCAGGCCAGCGCCGAGATCCAGCGTGCCGCCGGACAGGTCGATGAAGCCACCGGACTCATCGGTGGCCTCGTTGAGCGTTCGCGCGAGATCGGCGGTATCGCCCGCGTCATCAAGGAGATTGCCGACCAGACCAACCTGTTGGCCCTCAACGCGGCCATCGAAGCGGCGCGAGCCGGCGAACAGGGGCGCGGATTTGCCGTCGTTGCCGACGAAGTCCGCAAACTGGCCGAACGCACCGGGCAGGCGACAGATCAGATCACCGGAATGATCCAGGCCATTCACCAGGACACCACGCGAGTGGTTGACGGCATGGGCACCGTCGGTCCGCAGGTGGCGGTTGGGGTGGACATGGCCAAGAAGGCGGGGGATGCGTTGCGGCAGATCAACGACGCGACGATGGTCGCCCTGAACAACGTCAGCGATGTGGCGGCGGCAACCAGCGAACAAAGCCAGGCCAGCGGCAGCGTGGCGCGCAATGTCGAGCAGATCTCCAGCATGCTCGAGGAATCGGCGCAATCGGTGCATGCAGCCAACGACAACGTTCTGATTCTCGAGAAACTGGCCGAGGATCTGCGCCAGTCGGTGGCGCGCTTCAAGGTGTAGCGGACGGCAACAAGGCAAAGGTGCATGATCCGAAACCCCGGTACCAGCCGGGGTTTTTTTTGAAGAAAGATGTGGAAAACCACAGGAATGTTTTGAAAGAAATTGCCGATAACCACAGTGTCGCCCTGCAGGATATAAAAGATAAAATCGACAAATTTTTCATTGCTACCTAGCCAGACGGCTTCAATACGGTTTTAGGAATTCAAATACGGAGATATGGGTATGAAGGAAACTGAGGTATGAAACTCTCCACACGTCTTGGGTTGATTGTCGGTTGTGCTGCTCTGGGCTCGCTTGTTCTGGTATTCATTGCATTGCAGACGATCCGTTCGTCGATGCTGACCGACCATCAGGATCAGATCAGTTCGATGGTTAACCTGGCGGCAAAACAGGTGGGTGTCTATGTGGCGCTGGAGAAGGCCGGCACGCTGAGCCGCGACGAAGCGCAGGCGCAGGCCAAGAAAGCCATGTCGGGATTGCGCGACGGGGAAGACTACGTATTTGTGCGAGACACCTCCGGAATGATGCTGGTTCACCCCGATTCACGTCTGGAAGGCAAAGTGAGCATGGGGGCCAAGGTTCCGGACGGGCGCACCCTGATGCAGGTCTATCTGGATTCCTTGAAGTCTGCGGATAGATCGCTGGTCGAAATCAAGACCAAGCGTCCCAAGGGCGACGTTGAAGTTGCCAAGATCAACGGCTTGGCCAAG
>DBMG01000109.1 GCA_002304785.1 Candidatus Accumulibacter sp. UBA704
TCCTTGGCGATCAGTTCCGCCTCGCTCTCGAACGACACCAGCACGTCGCCGATCCGCCGTTGCATGAAGGTCGTCGTCGCATCCCGGCCGCCCGAGGCGAATAACGGCGCGTTCTTCAGCAACTTGCCGACAAACTCCTGCGCCGTCTTGTCGCTGCCGCCGGGTTGCTTGAGCGCGTAGCCCCAAGCGGCCAGATACGAATAACGGCCGTTCCCGGTATTCTTCGGGTGCGGCAGGATCACCTGCACGCCCGGCTTGACGAGATCGGACCAGTCCTGCAGCCCCTTCGGATTCCCCTTGCGCACGATGAACACCATCGTCGACGTATAGGGCGACGCGTTGGTCGGGAACTTCTTCGCGTAGTCCTTGACCACCAGCCCTTTCTCGACCAGGAAATCGACGTCAGACGCCTGGTTCATGGTCACCACATCGGCCTCGAGTCCGTCGGCTACGGCGCGCACCTGCTTGCTTGAACCGGCATGCGACTGCTTGAGCTCGATCGACTCGCCAGACTTATCTTTCCAGTATTTCTGGAACAACGGGTTGTAGTCCTTGTAGAAGTCACGGGCGACGTCGTAGGACACGTTGAGCAGGCTACCCTGCGCGAAGGCCGGAAGCGCTCCGGCCACGAATGCCGAGGCCAGCAGCCCGGACAGCACATTACGGATCGATCGTGACATTGATTACTCCTTGAAGAATGCAGTGGGAACGCGACAGCCGAACTATAGCCATCATCTATAGAACAACAAAGTCTATTTATTTATTTGTTTATTCTATTTATGCATATCACAGCATCCCGTTACTGGCGATTGGTCGGTGCCTCTACTATCGTGAGCAAGGAACCACGCACAGGAGAAGCCTCCGATGTTCTGGCAATTGCGCCTTGAGAAGCTCGCCGCGCGGCTGCGCACCCACGACATTCCCGTTCGCATCGCCCTATGGAATGGACAGCATTACGACCTCGGCGCCGCCGTCAGGGTCGTCATCCGCGTCACCGCCCCCGCGGGATTGCCGCACATGCTCCTGCCGAGCCTGGATTCCCTCGGGTCGGGATACGTCGAAAGGCTACTGGACGTCGAGGGCAAGCTGGAGGATATTTTCGCCGTCGCCGCCGGACTTGCTCGCCACGCCGTCAAACCAACCGGCCGATTCGGCCGCGTGGTACGCAGCGTGCGCCACACGCAGCAGATCGATGCAGACGCCATCGCCTACCACTACGACGTCTCCAACGACTTTTACCGGATCTGGCTGGACGAGAACATGGTCTATTCGTGCGCCTACTTCAAGGACAGCACGGACAGTCTGGAACAGGCGCAGATGCAGAAGCTCGACCATGTGCTGCGCAAGATCCGCCTGCAGCCGGGCCAGCATCTGCTCGACATCGGATGCGGCTGGGGCGCGCTGATCCTGCGCGCCGCCGAAAAATTCGGCGCCCGCTGCACCGGAATCACCCTTTCCCGCCACCAGTGGGAACTGGCCAGGGAACGCATTGCCGCCGCCGGACTGTCCGATCGCTGCGAGGTCCTGCTGGCCGACTATCGGGATATGGACGGCCAGTTCGACCGTATCACCAGCATCGGCATGTTCGAGCACGTCGGACTGAAAAACCTGCGCGGCTACTTTGCCAAGCTTCGCGATCTGCTCGCCGACGACGGCATCGCGCTCAACCACGGCATCACGTCGACCGACCCGGATTCGGGCGAAGTGGCCTGGGGCGGCGGCACCTTCATCCACCGCTACGTGTTCCCACACGGAGAATTGCCGCACATCAGCCTGGCCGTCCGGGAAATGAGCGCCGCCGGGCTGGAAATCTCCGACGTGGAAAATCTGCGCCGTCACTACGCCCTGACGCTCAGGCACTGGTCGCAACGCTACGAATCGGCCGCGGAGCGCATCCGCGCCATGGTCGGCGAAACGCGCTATCGCATCTGGCGCATGTACCTCGCCGGCTGCGCCTATTCGTTCGATCACGCCTGGACTTCGATTTACCAGATCCTGGCCGTCAAGGCCGACAAACCACTGGTCGACAGGCTGCCCCTGACTCGCGACTTCATGTACAGGGAAACCTCCTGAACGGTTCTGCGGTCAGAGCACCGCGAAGTGCAGGATAATCTGCACGCGCGACACCTCCGCTCTCCCCTTGCCTCGATCATGGACACCACCGCAATTCCGCCCTCTTCTTTCCACGAACGCCGCTACAACGCCTACAACGACTGGGTGAAGCGCGAGCACGGCGGCCGCCTGCAGAAGATTTCCATCGACGCCGGATTCACTTGCCCAAACCGTGACGGCACCCTCGGCGTCGGCGGCTGCTCCTTCTGCAACAACGATGGTTTCACGCCGAGCTACCTGCGCGAGCAACGCAACATCCTCGACCAGATCGAAACCGGACTGGCCTTCATGCGCCGCCGCTATCCGGAGACAAAGGAATTTCTGGCGTACTTCCAGAGCTATTCCAACACGTACGGCGACCTTGACCGCCTCAGGACACTTTACGAAACGGCGCTGGCCCACCCGGACATATCCGGACTGGTCATCGGCACGCGGCCGGACTGCCTCCCCGAAGTAACCCTGGATTATTTGGCTGAACTGTCGCAACGCGTTCCGGTGGAACTGGAGATCGGCATTGAATCATGCAACGACGAAGTGCTGCGCGAGTGTCTGCGCGGCCACGATTTTGCCTGCACCCGTGACGCCATCCAAAGAGCGGCCCGGCGAAGACTGTTCATTACCGGCCATCTGCTGCTGGGACTGCCCCGGGAAACGCCCGCCAGCCTGATCGAAGGGGCAAAGTCACTCGCCTCCCTGCCTATCGACGCGCTCAAGTTTCATCAGCTGCAGATCATTCGCGGCACCCGCCTGGCCAACCAGTACCGCGCGGACCCGGCCAGCGTTCCGCTGATGAGTCCGGAGTCCTATCTTGATGCCGTGATCGATATCCTCGAGCACCTTCCCCCGCAAATCAAGATACAGAGATTGGGGAGCGAAGTACCGCCCGAACAGCGGGTTTCGCCCGACTGGGGAATCCGTCTTGCGCGTTTTCCGGCCATGCTCGACGCGCGTCTGCAGGAGCGGGAAACGTGGCAGGGACGGCTCTTCGCCCCTGTGTGAAATGTCACGTGCAAATCGTGTGAATGCTGCTACCATTCAGTCTGAAAAGGCAATCAGAAGAACACGTTCCGTTTCCCGTCGACATGCTTAAATCACGCAGCAAGTTTTTCCTCCACGCCAGGGTCAGGCGAACCGATGCCGATGAGGAAGAGTTCGACGACGCCCAGGCCGGACATCCCATCGAACGCCGCCTGAACCGGCTTGAGCGTGTGTCTGCCGCCTATCGCGGGCAGATCAACCTGCGTTTCAATAATGGCATGCTGGTCACTTTCGAATCGGCCGACGCCGCCTTGCTGGGTGCCTGCGAGATGCAGCACCGCTGCGCCGTCCTGCCCCAGGTTTCCCGCCAGAAACTCGCCTTGTGCGTCGGCATCCACCAGGGGGTCGTCAAGCAGCGCGCGAAGGACGGCGCCGACGACGCTCGCGAACTGGCGGCCCAACTGGCGCAAACCAACGACGCCATCCTGATTTCCCAAGCCATGCTCGACGGACTCAATCAGGACCTGCGCAAACTCGCCCGCCCTCTCAAGGAAACGGTCTCGGGTTTGGCTGTGTTCACCATCGACTGGCGCCGCGAAATCCCTTCCGGCGCCTACGGCGGGGAGTCGTTCTGGCCAACCTCGATGCACTCCCTGCCAATCAGCCCTTTCCTGTATCTGCACTTCGGACTGAAAACCGTGGAAGTCTCGGAAACCAGTCCGGCGGCAACCATCGGCCGCGACCCGCAGAGTGACCTGGTCCTGTCAGATGTCCACGTATCCCGTAATCACTGCCGGATCGAAAGGCAGCCTACCGGGATCGTGCTCACCGACCAGAGTACCAACGGCACCACCATCGTTTCCGACGACGGAACCGAACTTCTGGTCAAGAACAGCAGTTCAGCCCTCAAGGGGAAAGGCCTGCTGTTTTTCGGCCGCCCGTTCAAGGGCGAGCGCCGGGGCGGCGTCAGGTTCGAGTCGTTCTGAAGTCGGAATTACATCACCGCGCCTACCTGCCAGGGCAGGAACTCGTCGTTCCCATAGCCGAGGATCTCGCTGCGCACCTTCTCGCCTGAGGCGTGGCGAATGATGGCATCGAGGATGCGCTGGCTGATTTCCGGCATCGGAACACCGTTGATCAGGTCGCCGCAATTGACGTCCATGTCGTCGCGCATGCGCTCGAACAACGCGCTGTTCGTTGCCAGCTTGATAGTAGGCACGCCAGCGCAGCCGAACGCCGAACCGCGCCCAGTGGTAAAGCAGATGATCTGCGCGCCGCCGGCCGCCTGGCCAGTTGCCGAGACGGGATCGTAACCGGGCGTATCCATGTACACGAAACCCTTGGCGTCGATAGGTTCGGCGAACAGATACACGCCGTTCAGCGTGCTGGTGCCACCCTTGGCCACCGCACCCAGGGACTTCTCGAGGATTGTCGTCAGCCCCCCCGCCTTATTGCCGACCGACGGATTGTTATCGAGTTCGCCGCCGGTCCGGGAACAATAGTCTTTCCACCAGGCAATGCGGTCGATCAATTTCTGCGCGATTTCCGGCGTCGCCGCCCTCCGTGTCAGCAGATGCTCGGCGCCGTAGATTTCCGGCGTCTCCGACAGCACCGTCGTCGCGCCCTGCGCCACCAGCAGGTCCGATGCACCGCCGAGGGCCGGGTTGGCCGTAATGCCCGAGTAGCCATCCGAACCGCCGCAGTTGAGCCCAACGATCAGATGGGAGACCGACACCTCCTCCCGCTGGTACTGGTTGGCCTGCGGCAACATTTCCTCAACCAGCGCGACCCCTTTGCGGATCGCCGCCGCCGTGCCGCCTTCGACCTGCATGATCACCTGCTGCAGCATGCCCGGTTCGTGCTGGCCGATCATTTCGACCAGCGGCGCGATCTGGTTCTGTTCGCAACCCAGACCGACGAACACCACGCCGGCGAAATTCGGGTGCCTGGCAAAGCCGACCATGGTGCGGCGCAAAATCTGCATTCCCTCGCCGTTTACGTTGATCCCGCAACCGAGGGGATGCGGCAAGGCGATGACGCCGTCGACGTTCGGGAAAGCCGCCAGTTTGTCACGGTTGAAATGATTGGCGATGGCCCGGGTCACCGTGGCCGAACAATTCACCGATGAAATCACCGCGATGTAGTTACGCGTGCCAACCTTGCCATTCGGACGCTTGTACCCCATAAAGGTAGCCGGCGTGGCAGCTTTGGGCAGTTCTTGCACGGACTTCCCGATGCCGTAATCGCGTTCGAACTCACCCATACCTAGGTTATGCGAATGGACATGCTGCCCGGCGGCAATGTCGGCCTTGGCGAAGCCGATAATCTGGTTGTAGCGGCGGACCGCATCGCCCGTCTTGAGGTCATGCGCCGCCATCTTGTGTCCCGGCGGAATCAGGTCGCGCACGCTCACGTTCTCCGTGGCGATCGTCGTGCCCGGCACCAACTGCCGGGCGGCAATCAGCACGTCGTCGTTGGCGTGCAGGCGAATTACGGTGGGTTGGGTCATCTTGGACTCCAAAAAACGAATTAACCACAACGACACAACGGGCACAACGAAAACCGAGAAGAACCAATTCGCTGATTTTGCTGTTTCTCGTTGCGTTCGTCGTACACGTTGTGCTTAAGAACTGCTTCGTCTAAATCAAACCTCGCTCATTGCCGCTTCGACACCCACCGCCTTGATGCGTGCCAGCGCATTTGCCGTCTGCTCGGCCAGGCCCGGCACCTTCGTCAGATCCTCGCCCCACAGCCGGGTATCGGCGAGCAGTGTCGCGGCGACCTTGGTCACGTCGTCGGCGCCTCTCCAGGCAGCGTCCATGATCGTCAGGATGTCGGCGTTGTCCTTGATCGGATAGCTTCCCTTCTCGCGCTGGCCTTCGTAGTCACCGTTGGCGGCGGACTGGCCGCGATAGAAATTGAGCAACGCTGCCAGCGAGAACGACAGGCCGGCCGGAGCCTTGCCGTGCTTGGCGGCGTAGTCCTTGACCGTCGGCAGCACGCGCACTTGCCACTTGGACACCGAGTTCAGCGCGATCGAGATCAGCTCATGGCGGATGTGCGGGTTGGCGAAGCGCTCCATGATCGTCTCGGCGTAGGCCTTGCGCTCGGCGTCGGGCAGCGGCACGAAGGGCACGATCTCCTCGAACATCACTTTGTTGAGGTATTTGGAAACCACCGAGTCCTCGGTCATCTCGCGCACCGTGTCCAGCCCGGCGCAGTAGGAAGCCAATGAGCTGGCGGTATGCGCGCCGTTGAGGATGCGCACCTTGCGCGTACGGTACGGTTGCAGGTCGTCGGTCCATACCACGTCGAGCCCGGCCTTGTGCAGCGGCAATTCCTCGGCGATCTTCGCCGGTCCTTCGATGACCCACAGCAGGAACGGCTCGGCGGTGACCATCAACGGGTCCTTGTAGCCGAACTCGGCATAAAGCGCCTCGGCTTCGGCCGCTGGGAAACCCGGAACGATGCGGTCGACCAGCGTGTTGCAGAAGACGTTGTGATCCTTGACCCAGGCCACGAACTCGGCCGGCAGTTTCCACGCCTCGGCGAATTGCAGGACGTATTGCCTGAGCTTCGAGCCGTTGGCCTCAATCAGCTCGCACGGCAGGAAGACCAGTCCGGATTCCGGCGACCCGCTGAACGCTTTGAACCGCGCCAACAGAAGCGCGGTCGCCTTGGCCGGGAAGTTGGTCGGGCACTTGCCATCGACCAGCGCCTCCTCGACGTAGGCGATACCGGCTTCGGTGGTGTTGGAGACGACGAAGCGCAGCGCCGGGTCCTGCACGGTCGCCAGCATGGCCTCCCATTGCGAGTAAGGGTTGAGCGTGTCCTTGATACAACTCACCAGGCGCTTCGACTGGACCGGCTGGCCGTTGTGCACGCCGCGCAACAGGACGGTGAAGAGCTGGTCTTGCGCTTTCATCAGTTCGGCCACGCCGCGCTCGAGGGGCTGCGCCATGATGATTTCGCCGTTCATCAGGCCGGCACCGTTGGCCACGTCCACCATCCAATCGACGAAGGCGCGCAGGAAGTTGCCGTCGCCAATCTGCAGGATGCGCGTCGGTTTCAGCGATGACGGCGCAGACGATTCGACAGCCAGCTTGCCTTCGGCAAGCTTGACTCTGTTCAAACAGTTCATTGAAGCTTCTCCAGGTTTTTTCTGTTGCAGGACGGGATGACTCTAGCCCGGATGGCCAGCGCATCTGCCGCGCACTATCGGCCTTGTCTTTCCCCGTGTCCAATACCTCTTCGACATGCGCCCATGCAGCATTCGCATGGCGGCGCGGCGACGTTGATTCATCACGGATTCGTCATACCGACGAATGCGGGAATCCAGGAAATTCACGAACCCCGCCCCGGCTTTCGCCGGGGTGACGGACGATCCGGAGTCTCCTTGAAACATGCATCACAGCACGCAGGTGACCTTCAGGTACTTGTCCGGATGCTCGGCGATGTCGGCGACGGTGCCCGGCGTCTCGTCCATCGATACCGTCTTGGTCAGCAGCGCCTCGACGTTGACCTTGCCTTCGGCGATCAGGCGCAGGCTTTCCGGGAACTGCCCGACGCTATTGCGCGAACCGCGGATGGTCAGTTCCTTCTTGGTAAACAATGCCGTCGGCATCGGAATATCGCCCTTGGGCCAGCCGACCAGCGCGATGTGCCCGGCGTAGGAGACGTAATCCACCGCGCCGCGGATCGCCGGCGCCGCCCCCGAGCATTCGATGACCGCCTCGGCCATGCGCCCCTGCGTGACCGACAGGATCTCGGCCACGGCGTCGGCACTCGCCGGGTTGATGGTATGCGTCACCCCCAGGCTGCGCGCCAGTGCCAGACGTTCGTCGACCGGATCGACAACGATCGGAACGGCGCCGATGGTGAGCGCATACTGCGCCGCGAGCAGGCCGATCTGCCCGGCGCCGGTAACCACGACGAACTGCCCGGCCTTGACCTCCGCCTGCTTGACCGCGTGCATGGCGATCACCAGCGGCTCGGCCATCGGGACCAGATGCCACGGAATGCCCGCCGGCACCTTGTGCAACAGGTGGCGCGGGTGCGAGACATACTCGGCCATGCCGCCCTCGATATGCACGCCGCGCACGGTGAGGTTCTCGCAGCAGTTGGTGTGGCCGATCGAGCACGGATAGCACTTGCCACAGTAGACATACGGTTCGAGGATGACCCGATCGCCGACCTTGAACTCGGCCTCGTCGGCGCCGACCTCGACGACCTCGCCGGCAATCTCGTGGCCGATGATGCGCGGGTACGACACCAGCGGATTGACCCCCTTGTAGGCGCCGATGTCCGAGCCGCAGATGCCGGCGCTGCGCACCTTGATCAGCACCTGTCCGTCGAGGCGCTTGGTCATCGCGATGTCGCTGATACCGATTTCACCGGGTTTCTTGAGCAATACAGTCTTCATGATGGGTTTCTCTCAACAATAGGTGGGCGGCATTACAGGTTCGGCAACCAGGTGGTCACCGCCGGGACGAAAGTCACCAATCCCAGAGCCACCAGGAGCGCGGCAAACAAGGGCAGGCTCTCGCGCACGAACTCGCCTGTCTTGGTCCCCGTAATGGCATTGGCGATGAACATCACCGTGCCCATCGGCGGCGTCAAGCAGCCGATTGCCAGGTTCAGGATCATGATCAGGCCGAACTGGATCGGGTCAATGCCCAGCAACTTGACGGTAGGCATCAGCAACGGCACGAGAACGATGATCGCTGCATTGCCTTCGACGAACATCCCGAGGATCAGCAAGAACGCATTCAGGACCAGCAGGAAGGTAACCGGACTGCTCGAGAATGAGGTAATGAACTTCGCCACGTCCTGGGCCACCTGTTCCCAAGTCAGGATCCACGCAAAGGCCGAGCAGGCCATAATGATCAGCATCACTCCACCCGTTGCCCTCGCCGTTTCGATAAGCGCGAGTTTCATGTGCTCGAACTTCATTTCCTTGTAAACGAAAGTGCCGATCACGATGACATAGAGGACAGCAACGGCACCGGCTTCGGTCGGCGTAAACACTCCGGCGCGAATGCCTCCGATGATTACCAATACCAGGACCAACGCACCTGATGCATTCTTGAGCGCCGGCCAGAACTCCGCCCAGGTCGGCCCATGGTCGCGTGCCGGCTTGTAGCCGCGTATCCCGGAAACGATGCGGATGGCGATCATCAGCAGGATGCAGCAAAGAATACCGGGCACGACGCCGGCCATGAACATCTTGCCGATCGACACGTCGGCCACGTAGCCGTAAATGATCAGGGCAATGCCCGGCGGAATGATCGGCGTGATCAAGGACCCAGCGGCAGTAACCGCCGCGGAAAACGCCCGGCCGTAGCCCAGCTTGACCATTTCCGGCACCAACATCTTGCACAGCATGGCGCAGTCAGCCAGATTGGACGCCGACATGCCACCCATCAGGGTACTCAGCAATACGTTCGACTGCGCCAGGCCGCCCTTGAAGTGGCCGGTGAGGACTTCCGCCAGTGCCAGCAGGCGCCGCGTGATGCCGGTGTAATTGAGCAGGTTGCCGAGGAAGATAAAGAACGGGATGGCCAGCAGCGTTACGTTTTCGCCGGCGCCGATGATGCGCTGTGCGGCGATGATCGGTGATGCGTCGGCGGCCATGAAGAAATACGCCAGCACCGCCCCGATGACGGCGATAAAAACCGGCAGGTTGATGGCGAAGCCGAGCAGCAGGAGCAAACACGAAATACCCACGGCCATGTCAGTTGCCTCCCTTGGCTGATTTTCTGATGTCTCCCACCAGATGCAGGAGCAGGTAGAAGGCCATCCAGAAGGCACCGACCGGCACCGCCAGATCGATATATGTGTATTTGAAGCCGAGGATGGGGGTGATCTTGTCGCCGGCGGCCATGGACAGTTGCAGCCCGAGCCAGCCGAACGTTACCAGCACGACGATGCCGACGATATCGTTGAAATATTGAACATAGCGCTGAAGCGGTTTTGGCAGTACAACAACCAGCGCATCGATGCTGACGTGGCCCCGGCCTTTCATGGCCGATGCCGCGCCGAACATGATCGCCCAAAGGTAGAGTGCGATCAGCACTTCCTCGATCCACTGCAGGGGATCGTTGAGGATATAGCGCATGAACACCGCAAGAATGGTGATCAGGACAATGGCGAGCGTAAAGAGCTTGGCCAGCCAGTCATCGAGACTCTTCAGAAATCCCATGAGGACACCTTGCAATAATGAGCTTCCGGCCTTCCGAAAGCAGGATGATCGAACCCTCCCGGAGGGAAGGCAAAGCCTTCACCTCCGGCAGAAAACAGCCTCAGCCGGGGAAATCAGAATCCGGCCGTTGCCCCGGGATTACTTCAGATAGGACTGGAGCTTGTCGTACAGACCGGGCGTCCACTCCGGGAAGTGCGTGTAAGTGGGCTTGGCGGCTTCGCGGAAGGCCTTCTTGTCGACCTCGATCACCGTCACGCCTTCCTTCTTCATCTTCTCGATGGTTTCCTTCTCGGCTTGCTGGATGATGCTGGTCATGAAGTTGCCGGCTTCGTCGGCCGACTCGGTCAGCGCCTTCTTGATGTCGGCCGGCAGCTTTTGGTAGTAAGCCTCGCTCGTCACCCACTGGCTGACGTTGTCGAGGTGGCCGGAGAGGATCAGGTACTTGGCCGGCTCATGGTGCTTCTGTCCGTACAACACCGGGATCGGATTCTCGGCGCCGTCGATTACGCCGGTGGTCAGGGCCGGATAGACTTCGGCCAGAGGCATCGGGGTCGGGGTCGCGCCCATGGTCTTCATGGCGTCGATCTGGATGCGATTGTTCGGCACGCGGATCTTCAGGCCCTTGAGGTCGGCCGGGGTCTTGACCGGCTTCTTGGTGACCATGTGGCGAGTACCGTACAGCCAGTTGGACGTCAGGATGCGGAAGCCCTTGGCCGCCAGCTTGCCGTTCATCTCCTCGAACCACGGCGTCTTGGCCAGCTTGAAGATATCCTTGTAGTCGTTGCCCAGGTACGGCCCCATCAGGATGCCGAAATCGGGAACGTAGTCGGCGAAGAAGCCGCCGTCGGCGATGGTGATGATCGCGCTGCCGAGCTTCATCTGCTCCATCACGTCCTTCTTCGAGCCGAGTTGCGAGCTCGGGTAGAGTTTCAGCTCGCCCTTGCCGCCCGTCTTCTGAGCGAAAATCTTGGCCCACTCATTGACGGCCTTGTCGATTGGCTCGCCCGGATTGTTTTCGTAAGCCACCTTGATGCTGTAATCCGCAGCCAGTGTCGTTCCGGCGCCGAAGCACAGGGCAACACCGAGCAACAGGCCCAGAAGTTTCTTGTTTGCGCGAATGACGTTCATGAGTCCTCCTCGTTGGTTTTTGGTTGAGATGACGTGCCAAACTTGACCAGGGGGTCTGCACGAGAGCGCGGACCAGGTACTGCCGTGTTTTGCACACGACTCAGATAGCAATAGCCATGCCAATCGTAAGGGTTTGATTTTCATAGACCACAACAATTATTGGTTTCACTAGTGAAACAACTGAAATTTCACTTTTGTAACAATCCAAGGCATTATTCGGTTTTCTCTCCCTGACCGGGACATCACATGCAACCCATCCTGCTCCTCAGTCCGAGGCAGAGCATTTCGGACGTCGCTCCGGAAGTCGCCCGCGAACTCGGCATCCCCATCCGCGTCGAGACTTCGGACGACGCCAGCGCCGAGCAACTGATTCGCAAGCACCCGGAGGTCGAGATCGTGGTCACCCGGGGAGGTCTGGCGGAAAGAGCCAGACAGGTTCCCGGCATCACCGTGGTGGAGATAGCCATGTCGCTCAACGAACTGATGAGCAACCTGAGCACCCTCACCGGCAAGGGATTCAACCGTATCGGCGTGGTCAGCCGAGCCAACCTGTTCAGTGGCGCAGCGGGTGACTTCAACATCCTCGACGCGCAGATCAGCATCCGGCCGCAAATCGATGAGGACGCCATCGAGTCCATGGTGCGCAGGATGGTGGACGAAGGCTTCCAGGCCTTCCTCGGCTGCCGGGTCGCCTACAACACGGCGCGCGACCTGGGCGTCGAAGCGGTGTTCCTGGAAAGCGGGAGAACCTCGATCAAGGCGGCTTTCCAGCAAGCCCTGCGCATCATCAAGGCCAAGGAACAGGAAAAGCTGCAGGCCGCCCAACTGGCCGCTATCATCGACAACATCGATGAAGCCGTCATCGCGTTCACTCCGGAACACGAGGTCAACTTCTTCAACCGGAACGCCCGCCGGCTGTGCTCGATCAGCCCGGCCAGCGCGCCCGATTTCGACCACGCGCTGTCCGTGCTCGATTCCGGCGAAAAAGAATTGGTCACGTCGATCAACGGCAACAACGTCATCGCCCGCAGCATCCCGCTGGAATTCGACAACGCCGTCCGCGGCAAGGTCCTGACGCTGCACGAAGTGGCCCGCATCCAGGCATCGGAGTCGAAGATCCGCTCCTCCTTCCACAAGAAGGGTTTCTACGCCCGACACCACTTCAAGGATGTGATCGGAGACTCCGAAGCCATCAGGCAACTGGCGGCGCGCGCCAAGATCTATGCCGGCCACGATTCGAACCTGCTGATCTACGGTGAAACCGGAACCGGCAAGGAAGTCTTCGCCCAGAGCATCCACAACCACAGCCGCCGCAACCAGGGGCCGTTCGTTTCGGTCAACGTCGCCTCGATCCCACCCAGTTTGCTGGAAAGCGAACTTTTCGGGTACGTCGAAGGCGCCTTTACGGGCGCGCGCAAGGGCGGCAAACCCGGACTCTTCGAACTCGCCCACGAAGGCACGCTGTTCCTCGACGAGATCGGCGAACTCGCGCCGGAAATCCAGAGCCGCCTGCTGCGCGTGCTGCAGGAGCGGGAAATCATGCGCATCGGTGATGACAAGATCATCCCGGTCGACGTACGCATCATATCGGCCACCAACCGCGACCTGTTCCAGCAAACGCAGAACGGTTCCTTCCGCCAGGATCTGTACTACCGGATCCACGTCGTCGGCCTGCGCATTCCTCCGCTGCGCGCACGCGCCGAAGACATCCCGCTGATCTTCGAGCACTACCTGCGCCTCTTCGCCGGCAAGGCCGGCCGCGACGCGCGGCTTACCCAGGCGGCCAGGGAAACGCTGAAATCCTACTCCTGGCCGGGCAACGTCCGCCAACTGCGCAACGTCGCCGAGGTAGTCGCCTACGGCAACGACGAACTGATTGACACGCGCCACATCACCGACGTGCTCGGCGAACAGGAACGCGCCTCCGCAGAGACCCGTTTCATCACCATCCCGGAAAGCGCTTCGCTCAAGCAGATGGAGTCAGAAATCATCCGCAACCTGCTGTCCAAGCACCCGGCTGACGAAGTATGCTCCCGCCTCGGCATCAGCCGCGTAACGCTGTGGCGGAAGATGAAAAACCTGGCGATATCAGCCAACGACGTCCCGCAGCGGCCTTCCGGCCAGTAACTACTCAACAACGACCGCCGTGCCGCTGGCCGTGACCATCAACATGCCATTCTTTTCGCCAAGCACTTCGTAGTCGAGATCGATGCCAACCACCGCATTTGCCCCGAGTTCGCCGGCCTGCTCAGCCAACGCGTCGAGAGCATATTGGCGCGCCTTGCGCAACTCCTTCTCGTAGGTTCCGGAACGCCCGCCGACGATGTCGCGGATCCCGGCGAACATGTCCTTGAACACATTGGCGCCAAGCACCGCCTCGCCGGCTACGACGCCGCAATAACGGGCAATGCGTTGTCCCTCGAAAGTCGGGGTTGTCGTGAGTTGCATCATATTCACCTCCGTTGATAGTCTGGCCGTATTGCAGATTACTCCAATTGCGAAACCGTGACAGACACAAGGACGAGCGGCGATAAAAACGCCACGCCGAGCCATGATGCCGAACGCATCGCATGCGCAACCCGAGCAATGCGAATACTATATTTACACTAGCGTCGGCGACTGCCCGGCCTGACCGGCTGCGCTCGACGACTTGTTGCCAATCACATCAGGCACTGAACAAAAGGAAGTCAAGCGTGGTCATTGCCAATCTAACGGCAGCACACCAAATCACGCATCGGCACGAGCATGAGACAGGAGGTACTGACATGACCAGATCAACCCGTCCGGCCGGCCTCATCGGGGAATCCGAGGCATTTCGGGACATGCTGGCGGCAATCGGCAAGATCGCTCTTTACGACGCGACGGTGCTTATCGGCGGCGAGACCGGCAGCGGCAAGGAAGTGGCGGCCCGTGCGATCCATTACCTGGGCAGGCGCAATGACAAGCCCTTCATCCCCGTCAATTGCGGCGCGCTCCCCGACACCCTCATCGAGAACGAGCTGTTCGGGCATTGCCGGGGCGCTTACACCGACGCACGGGAAAACCAGACCGGTTTGATTGCCCAAGCCGAGGGGGGCACCCTGTTTCTGGATGAGGTCGATGCGCTGTCACCAAGAGCGCAGGTGAGCCTGTTGCGATTTCTCGAGGACGGCAAGTACCGGGCGCTTGGCGGCAGCAGAATGGAATCCGCCGACGTACGCATTCTGGCAGCGAGCAATGTCGACATCGAGGAAGAAGTCAACCGGGGTCGTTTTCGCGCCGACCTTCACTATCGGCTCAATGTCATGGAACTCGCCGTACCGCCGCTACGTGCGCGCGGCGACGATATTATTCTGCTCGCGCGCCACTTTATCCGGGAAGCGGCGCTGCGCTATGGACAATCGTGTCTCGACCTGCACCCGGACACCGTGACATGGCTGATCGGCCAACCGTGGCTCGGCAACATACGCGAACTCCAGAACCGGATCCAGCGTGAATTCCTGATGAGCGAGGGTCCCAGCATCCTGATCCGCCCGACACACTCTGGCCCGGACCGCCGGCGCGGAACAGACCGCCGCGGGACCCCGCCGGGTCCGCTCAACTTCAACGAAGCCAGACAAACCATGCTGCAACGATTCGAGCGCAATCATCTGACGCGCCTCATGCAAGAGAGTAACGGCAACGTGACTCGCGCAGCCCGCCTGGCCGGCAAAGAACGGCGCTCTCTTGGCAAGCTGCTCAAGAAGCACAGTATCGATCCGCGGCTTTTCCGCACGACAGCCGCGCATTGAGTCGCGGACTCCACGACGGGTCGCCGGCAACCCGGTTCGACCGTGTTGCCGGGGCAATGCGGGACTTCGCCGACCCACCTGCCCCGGCACACTTGCCTTGACTGCCCTGATTCCCGAGGCACGATAACTGGCTCGATCCTTGCGGCGAGAGGACTCCATCCCTCGAGCGGCGAACCTGGAGAAACCGGCCATGTTGTGTCAGGAAGATCACCTCACCGAAGTCGTCGACGCGATCCTGCGCTATCTGGACAATCATCCGCATGCCGCCGACACAAGTGAAGGGATCGCCAGATGGTGGGTTCCGACGACCTGCCACGCAGACCCCGAGACGGTGCATTCGGCCCTTGCACGCCTGGAGTCGCAAGGCTTGGTACGCCGGAGAATGAATGCCGACCGGCACGTCGTGTTTTCGCGCCGGAGCGAGCATCTGGCAATCGGACATTTCCGGGGCTGACCCGCCGCAAGCAAGCTAGCCCGCACCACAGTCCCACGCAGGAGAAAGCATTCATGCCCGAATATCTAGCTCCCGGCATCTTCCTGGAAGAGACGAGCTTCCCGCCGAAGGCCATCGAAGGCGTTTCAACCACGACTGCGGCTTTCATCGGTCCGACACGCTACGGCCCGGAGTCCATTGAGCCGCCGCTCCTCACGAACCTCGGCGAGTTCGAGCGGATCTACGGCGACGGCAAGCCCTTGGCGTTCGCCGGCCAGCCCGGCAAGCGCGACAACTACATGTGGCACGCCGTACGCGTGTTTTTTGCCAACGGCGGCATGCGACTCCACGTCGCGCGCGTTGTCGACCCAAGCGCTGCACGGGCAAGCAGCCAGGGCAATGCGGTTCGTGCCCGCTTCCCGGGCGCGGCGGGCAACGGCAGGGTAACCTTCTCCGCGCTCGCCGGCCCCAACCTGATGACCACACCAGGCTTCTTGCCCGCAACCGTTTCCGTGGGCGACATCGTGCAGGTCAACGGCGAACGCGACACCGTGCAGAACGCTGTCTGGCGGCGGGTGACGGGCGAGACACCGGCAACCTTCGTCGCCATTCGCGGCGCCCACCCGACGATCGTCCTGTCGCTGGCAGTGACCGTGATCGCCCGCGCGCAGTCGGTCTCCGTCGGCTTCATCCCTGCCCACGCGCGCAAACCGCGCTTCATTTTGGGCGGTCTGGAACCGGACCCCGCGGCTATCGTTCGCCGCTTCCCGGCAGACGCGGCGGACGACGCGCAGACGTGCTTTCTGCCGATCGTCGTCGCGAGCATTACCGACGCCACCCTGCACGGCGGCACCGTGCGCCTCTCGGGAGGCAGCGACGGCAGAATGCCGCCTGCCTCGCTCTACGCCGGCACGATCGTGCCCAACGGCGTCGGAACCGG